>CAZTIB010000260.1:0-8747 GCA_964613615.1 uncultured Chromatiaceae bacterium | reverse complement strand
GGAGCGGCTTCAGCCGCGATTCTTCGGCCTGGCAGCGCTCAGGCAGTTTTCGACGTGAGCCGGTTCAGGCTGAATCGCCCGGTGGTCTTGAACATATCGTCGGCCGGCAGCATGCGGACCCGGTTGCGGCCGCCTTCCTTCGCGGCGTAGCAGGCCGCGTCCGCGGCCTTCAGCACGCTCGAGGCGGTGTGCCTGCCGGCGCGGCCATAGGTCAGGCCGATACTCGCGCCGATGGAATAGATCTGCCCCTCGAATTCCAGCCGCAGGTTGGCGACGTCGCGACGCACGTGCTCGGCAATCTCCAGCGCGCGTTCTGCCGGGCAGCTCTCGAGCAGCAGCCCGAACTCGTCACCGCCGATGCGCGCCGCGGTGTCCCGGGACCGGGTGTGGGCGCGCAGTATGCGGGCCACGGCCTGCAGCATGGCGTCGCCGGCGGCATGTCCGCCGCTGTCGTTCACCACCTTGAACAGGTCCAGGTCGATGAACATCAGGCAGAATTCCTGCCCCGGCGCTTCCTGGTGTTCGGTCAGGCGTTCCAGCCGGCGCTGAAATTCCCCGTGATTGATCAGATCCACCAGGCTGTCGTGGGTGGCCTGGTGGTGAAGGGCCCTGGCCAGGCGCGCATTTTCCGACTGCAGTTCGAGCATGCCTTTCAGCATGTCGCCGGACTGGCCGGCAATGCGGCTCATCACGAGCATGAACACCGCCACCAGCAGCGCCATCAATTGTTCCTCGTACAACCCGGTGGTCATCATGCGAATAACCAAAGGCGACAAGCTTGGCACCGCAAACATCAGGAAGCCGTGGGGCAGCGGGGAATACACCGTAACCGCACCGGCACACAAACCGCTGAGCACGAAGACCAGGTACAGCTGATGCGCCAGGGAATGTGCGGGAAACAGGAAAATCGACAGCGCGCCCCAGGTGACTCCCGAGGCCACGACAGCGCCCGCGAACCAGTTACGCCAGGTCCGCGGATTGTGGGCTTCGGGGTGGCGGCTGTAGAGCTGCTGCAGCATCAGCCTGGCCAAGGTGATCAGCATGACCGCGCCAAACCACAGCAGCAATCCATCCCCCGGCACCGTGGTCCAGAGCAACAGGACGCTGGCCGCGGCGCATGCTGCAGTGCCGGCAAGGGCCAGCATGGTGTTGCGGCCCAGCAACGCCAGCTGCTGGCGGGGAATCCAGTGTGGGTCCTCCCCAACGCTGTGAAACGTTAGTTGGTCTGTGTCCAGGTGCGTTTTCATCAGGTGGGATCCGGCGACTGGCCATAATCTCCCACCCAGCGACGTGGCGGCGTGACCCCAGTCTCACTCCCGGGGGGTGCGATGGCCGCGACTTTCGCTATACTGTGTGCATGAGATTCTTATGCAGGTTCAGTGGCTTGGCCGCCTTCCTGCTGGCCGGCGCAACGCCGGTGGCCATGGCGGACAGTGTCGTGACGTTCGGCACCAATCCTCATCTTGCCGACGGCGCCCGGGCGCTGTTTGTCCGTGACTACGACAGCGGCATCGAGCTCACGCTCAAGGGCCTCAAGAGCGAAATCGCCCCGGGCAAAAAAACCGCAGCGCTGAGCAACCTCTGCGCAGGTTACGTGGGCGCCGAGCGTTACGAAGAAGCCATCGCGGCTTGTACTGAGGCGATTGAACTGCGGGCATCCAACTGGCGCGCGCATAACAATCGGGCGATTGCGCACATGGGCAAGGGCAACTACGCGGCTGCGCGCCAGGATGTCGCCGCCGGCCTGGCGCTGCACCCGGACTCGCGGCAATTGACAAAAGTGCAGGCCATGATCCAGTCTCGCGACCCGGTGCTACTTGCCGACAACGGTCTGGTTGACGCCAATTAAGTGTTTTTACCTATCCGTTGCCCGCCGACCCGTTGCTAGTATCGACGGCGTCGACAAGACGGCCGATATCCAGACCATTACCGTCAACGAATAAGCACTTCAACCGGCGCCAAATGGCCGGTCGTACGATTCATTCACTAGAGGATCAGCTCAATGCGTGATGAGAACATCTCCCGTCGTAACTTCCTGAAGAGCCTCGCCGTGGCCGTGCCGGCCGGCAGCGCGCTGCTGCAGGTGGAAGTGGTGCATGCGGCGGACCTGCCCCAACTTGATCCGGCAGATCCGGCCGCCAAGGCGCTGTTGTACGTCCACGATGCGGCGGACGTAGACAAGTCGAATCCGATGGCCGCGCGCTTCGAAGCCGGCCAGGATTGCGCCAATTGCGCGCAGATCCAGGGTGAAGACGGCGCGGAATGGCGCCCTTGCGGCATTTTCCCGGGTAAGGTCGTTGCGGCGAACGGCTGGTGCAGCGTCTGGGCGCCGAAGCCGTAGTTTCACTGCACGCTCACAATAAGCCGCGCCACACAGGTGGCGCGGCTTTTTCTTTGGCCGGTGCCGCGTGCTTTAGCTGCCGAAGCAGGCCAGTGGATCGCGACAGCGCGCCACCGCGAGTATGTAGCCCAGTGTGCCCAAAGCCGCGGCGAAGGCCACGGCCCGTTCCGTGCGGTTGCGCCCGCGGCGCAACGCAATGTGGCCGAGCAGGATGTAGACGACCAGGCCCACGACCTTGGCCGTGAGCCAGCCCGTCACGAAAGGGTACTGGCCGACGATCGCCGCCAGCGTCAGCGCGCTGATGAACAGCACCGTGTCGTTCACGTGCGGCGCCACGCGCACAAACGGGTGTTGCAGCAATGGCGAGCCGCGCAGCATCCAGATGCCGCGCACAATGAACAGGGTCGCCGTGATAATCACTGCGCTGACATGGACGAACTTGACCGGCGTGAAGTAATTCATTGCAGCCGACGCGCCGGGCTCAGCACGCTTGCAAGAAAGCCGTCGGATGCAGCGCTGCGACTTGAATGAGTTCGCCTGGTGCCACTTCATCGCGGCTTTCGTCGACGATTGCCCAGCAGTTGGCCGCCAGGAGTGGACGCACCCGGAATGATTCCTGGCCAGGCAACAGCTCAACCTCGAGCTGCCCGGATGCATTGACCGTTGCAGACGCTTTACCGAAGAACCGCAGGCCCGGGCGTTTGCGGATTCGCTTGGTGCTCATGGCCGTGAACGTTTGTTCCGGCGCAAGCCCGCGCAGCGCGCGCAGGGCAGGGGCGACGAAAAAGCGCAGCCCCACCGCGACGGCCACCGGGTTGCCGGGCAAGCCGAGCAGCCAGCGATCACCGGGCAGCGATGCAAACAGGATGGGTTTGGCCGGGCGGATCGCGACCTTGTGAAACACCAGCTCGCCGCCTGCGGCGGCGACGGCTGCCGGTACGCAGTCGAACTTGCCGGCCGATACACCACCGGTGGTCAGCACCAGTTCCGCCTGTCCGGCTGCGGCCTTGATCGCTGCGGCCACGGCTGCCGGCGTATCGGCGGCCGAGTGCATGCCGGCCAGCCGGCCGCCCATCGGCGCCAGCGCGGCCGTGAGGTAAGGCCCGTTCGAATCGCGAATCTGGCCGGTGCCGGTGGGCGCGCCTGCGGATGCAAGTTCGCTGCCGGTGGTGATCACGGCAACCGACGGCAGCGGTCGCACGGCCACCGTATCCAGACCGCCGGCCGCAAGGTTCATGACCGCTTCCGGCGTCAGGCAGGCGCCGGCCGGTAACAACTCGTCGCCCTGCACGAAGTCTTCGCCGGCGCGGCGCACGTTCTTTCCGGCTTCGGTCGGCAATTCCACCTGCGCAAACCTGGCGCCTGCGGCATCGTCGCGCCAGGTGATGCGCTCAACGGGGACGACGGTGTCGGCGCCGGGCGGCATTGGCGCCCCGGTCATGATTTCCATGGCTTCGCCGGCAGCCACGCCGGTTTCCGGCCGGTGGCCGGCCGGTACGACCCCGGTTACCCGCAGCGATACGGGAAGACCTTCGGCCGCAGCGACCAGATCCGCTGCGCGCACGGCGATGCCGTCCATGGCCGCATTGTCGAAATCGGGCACGTTCAGCCGGCTCAATACCGGCTCGCTGATCCCGGCGCCCACGGCCTCGCCTGGCGGGAGGGCCCGTCCGGGCAGGGGTTTCAGCGCAGCGACCAGGCGCTCGATGGCTTGCGGGTAAGTGATCATGGGGCAGGCATCCGACCGACGGGCGCAGTGTAAGCCAGCTGTCGGACCGGGGGGAGTGCCGCCGGAAAGGCCCGGCGGCGCTTTATCTGTAGAATCTGGCCAAAATGTAGAACGATAGCCAGTGTTTCAGGAACTTCTCTTATGAGCAGCAATGGAAGCGGCGCCAGCGCGCCGGTCAGTGTGGTCGTGATCGGTGTCGAGAATCTCGATGCCTCGCTCGAATTTTATGCGGGCACCTTAGGGCTGGAGGTTGCCGAGAGCCGCACCTGGCAAGGACCTGCATTCGAGCGTTACTGGCGAGTGCCCGCGGGCACCGCAGCGCGATGCGCATTCCTCGAACATGGCGCTGATCCCGTCGGTCGCATTCAACTCATGGAATTCGATGCGCCCGATCGAAAACTCGTCAGACCGCCGGAAATTCGCCGGGCAACGGGGCTGTTCAATCTGAATATCTATGCCAGCGACATGGTGAGGGATTTCGAGAAGCTCAAGTCGCAAGGTTTCAATTTCTGGAGCGAGCCGGCGCACAATAATTTCGGTCCGGCGGTAGGGGAAACCCTGGAAGCGCCTTTCGACGGTCCGGACGGGGTAGTCATCAACCTGATTCAACTGCTTTCGGATGATCCGAAAACGGTGATCGGGCATATCATCAAGTTCATTGAACAATATGGCCGGACACCGACCGGCTTTACTTCGGTTGTCACAACGGCGCATGGCGTGCTGGACATGGAGAAAGCCCTGGCCTTTTATTACGGGCCACTGAACATGTCCCTGTTCATCGAATCCGTGCTCGAGGGAGCAGAAACCAACCGTTCCCTGTGTTTGCCTGAGGAGTGTCGAACCCGGAGCGTGATTGTCCAGGGTGATCACGAGTACGGCAAAATCGCCCTGGCGACGCCGATCAACTACGAGGTCCCGGATCTGGCGCCCGTTGCCGTACCACCGAATATCGGCTATCTGGCGCAGTCCTTTCAGATCGATGACATCGATCAGGCAGCCAGCGCCTGTGCCGGCGTCGGCGCGGAAGAGTTCTCGGCGCCGATGGAAATTGATCTGCCAGGCCGCGGCAAGTGCACGTCAATGGTGGTCCGCAACCCGGGAAGCGGTGCGTTGCAGGAGCTGTTTCAGCCTGTTTAGCCTTGCCGAAGACCGAGTCCGGCATCGA
This sequence comes from uncultured Chromatiaceae bacterium, assembly GCA_964613615.1. GTDB lineage: Bacteria > Pseudomonadota > Gammaproteobacteria > Steroidobacterales > J054. The sequence continues at coordinate 3,512 of CAZTIB010000260.1, read as the reverse complement.
TCCGGTTGCCGGATGCAGCGAGTGCAGTCGGTTTGGCAGGCTTGAATAGCGTGGGCTGGCGATCCTGGCGCAACCGCAATTTGATATTTGCTAATGGCCTCAGGACCCTGAAATCATAGAATCACAGCCTGCGGGGTACTCGAGCCAGTAGCAGGGTAATCCGGGTCAAACAAGGCCGATTCAGAGTTAGGTGCCCAAACGGGTAACTACCCCGACGGTTCCAGGAGAGTGAAATGAAACTATCGGTCATCCTCTGGGGAATCCCGCAGGCGATGCGTACCTGCGCGGCCGTATATCCCAAGTTTGCGGAATGCCTGAAAGAGCGTGATGCCATTGCACAGTTCCAGCTGCGCGACGAGCCCAAGGGTCGCTGGATACAGCTTAAGAACGGCAAGATCACTACCGGTAAAGGCATTCATGAAAACCCGGATTTCACGATCTTCTTCAAGAACAAGAAGATTGCAGCGAGCTTCCTGACGCCGCCCTTCGACCAGTTGGAGCGCATCGACGCGGCGAAGAACTTCAAGATTACGATGGCGGGCCCGGATGAACTGATTGTCTGGTTCATGCACCTGGTTGCCAGTATGGAGTCGTATACCTGGAAGGCAGGCACCGACATGGGTGAAGGCGTGATGCGCTATACCAACGGTACCAACGGCGGGCCGATCTTCGTCTACGTGAAAGACGGCAAGATTCTCCGTACCACGCCGATGGATCTCGGCGACGATGATGCAGGGTCTTATACGATCAAGGCCCGCGGCAAGCAATTCACACCACCGCGCAAGACGACACTGGCCGCACACGGCCAGTGTCAGAAGTCGATGGTGTATTCGAAAAACCGCATCCTGAAGCCGATGAAGCGAGTCGACTTTGACCCGGACGGCGACCGTAATATTCAGAACCGCGGCAAGTCCGAGTTCGTCGAGATCAGCTGGGACGAAGCGATCAATATCGTTTCAAAGGAGATCAAACGCTGCAAGGCCGTTGGCCCCGGCGCGATCGCGGTCGCCAACGGTTCGCACCACCAGTGGGGCAACCTGGGCCACTACCTGAGCGCCTTTAACCGCTTCTGGAACCTGATCGGTGTGACCAAGCTGGTACATAACCCCGACAGCTGGGAGGGCTGGTTCTGGGGCGCGATGCACCACTGGGGCAACAGCATGCGCCTCGGCGCGGCCGAGCCTTACGGCACGGTCGAAGACTGCCTCAAAGAAGCCGAGATGATGGTGTTCTGGTCGAGTGACCCCGATGCGACCTACGGTTTCGAGGGTACCCAGCGTCGCCGTTGGGCCAAGGAGCTCGGCATCAAGATGGTGCACATCGATCCGTTCATGAATCACACGGCTGCCCATTTGGGCGGCAAGTGGATTTCGCCCAAACCCGGTACCGATACGGCCTTCGCCCAGGCGCTCTGCTACATCTGGATCACCGAGGATACCTACGATAAAGAGTTCGTAGAAAAGCGCACCACCGGCTTTGATGAATGGAAAGCCCATGTGCTTGGTGAATCGGACGGTGTGCCGAAGACACCCGAGTGGCAGGAATCTGAAACCGGCGTGCCCGCGCGCGACGTGCGGGCGCTGGCGCGCGAATGGGCCAGCAAAAAGACCTATCTCGGTGCCGGTGGCTGGGGCTGCGGTATCGGCGGCGCGTGCCGCGGGCCGACGGGCGCCCAGTGGGCGCGGATGATGACCATCCTCGGCGCCATGCAGGGCATGGGCCGGCCGGGTTCCAACTTCGGCAACCTGCAGTTCGGCGCGCCGGTGGACATGAATTTCTATTTTCCCGGCTATGCCGAGGGCAGTATGTCGGGCGATCTGGCCTACAGCGCAAACTCGACCAACAACTATCAGCGCATGCCGCACATCGTGACCATGAGCTCGGTCAAGCAGGCGATCCCGCGGATCTACCTGCCTGAGGCGATCATGCACGGTAAAGCGATGGGTTTCCTGACCGCTGTCGATTCCGTGCAGGGCCAGTTCTTCCCGTTCGGTTATCCGTCGCCGGGGCATGTGCCGGTGGAGATGATTTACAAGTACGGCAGTGCTTCGTTCGGCACGATGGTGGACGCGAATCGCTGGGTGCGGATGTACCAGCACGAGAACCTGAAGTTTGTCGTCAATCAGTCTGTCTGGTGGGAGGGCGAGACGCCTTACGCCGATGTCATTCTGCCGGCCTGCACAGTCTTCGAACGCTGGGATATCGGTGAGTGGTACAACGTCGGCCCCGGTTACGTGCACCACATGTATTCGATGAACAACCACCGGGTGATTTCGTTGCAGCACAAGTGCATCGAGCCGCTGGGTGAGTCCAGGTCCGACTACGATATCTTCCTGGCCATTGCCGAAAAACTCGACTTGGGTGCGGTCTATTCGGAAGGCGGCAACTCGGAGTACGAGTGGTGCAAGCGCGCGTTCGATTCATCGGACCTGGCCAAGCGCATCTCCTGGCGGGAGTTCCTGAAGAAAGGTTACTACGTCGTGCCCCCGGAACCCGAAGCTTCGCGGGCGCCTGCGGCTATGCGTTGGTTCTACGAGGGCCGCAAGAAAGACGTGCCGGAGCCGTATCCGCTGCCGTCGGACTACGTAAGCAACTACGCTGAGGGGCTGCAAACGCCGTCTGGCAAGTACGAGTTCGTACCGACGACGCTGAAGCGTTTCGATGATCCCGAACGCCCGCCGGTTAACAAGTACATGCGGACCTTCGAAAACCCGGAGGACAACCCGGAGATGGCGAAGTATCCGCTGCAGTTACTGTCGCCGCATTCGCGTTATCCGTTCCATGTGATGGGCGATGACGAGGGCTGTTTCCTCAGGGATATCCGCGAGCATCGCGTTAAGGTCGACGGTCACTATTACCTTGTGGCCCGGATCAGCAGACAGGACGCCGAGGAGCGCGGCCTCCAGGACGACGACCTGATTCGCCTGTGGAATGACCGCGGTTCGATCGTCTGTGCGGCGCAGGTCACCGATCGGTTGCGGCCGGGCGTCGTGAGCGCGTCCACCGCCTCAGCCGAATACCGGCCAGCAGGTGAGCCGGGCAAGTCGACCGACCTGGGCGGTTGCGTCAACCTGCTGAACCCCAGTAAGTCCATGACCCCGAAAAGCCACGCTATCCGACCGAATACGACGCTGATTCAGATGGAAAAATGGACCGGCGTCGATACCTGGCAACCGGCGGAGGTCGCGTAGATGGCTGAGAAATGGAACATGATCGTCGATATCGAGCCCTGCAATAACTGCCGCGGCTGTTTTCTGGCGGTTAAAGATGAGCACACTGGCAATGATTTCCCAGGCTATGCTGCTGAGCAGCCGGCTATGGGCGCCAACTGGTTGGAAATAGAGCGTAAAGAACGCGGCGTCCATCCGATTGTCGATGCTCATTTTATGCCCACCATGTGCAATCACTGTGATGATGCGCCATGCCTCAAGGTTGGTGGAGATGCAGTTAAGAAACGCGACGATGGCATTGTCATTATTGACCCGGTCAAGGCAAAGGGTCGTAAAGATATT
>CAZTIB010000259.1:0-15196 GCA_964613615.1 uncultured Chromatiaceae bacterium | reverse complement strand
CACCTGACTGGCAAACTCCGTGCCGATGCCGGGCTGCAGCAGCCATGGTCCAACAGTGCGGACCCACTGCCAGGTGGTAAGGCTCCTCCTTCGCGGGCGGTTTCAAAGGGTCCTCTCCGTCCGCTTTTCGAACTGCGCCGGACCCAAGTCAACGAGGTCACTGTGGCGCCGCTGGCGGTCGCAGAAGTGCTGGATGTAATGAAAGACTACGCTTTGTGTTTGCCCAGGCATCGGATAGTGGCCACTTGATTGATTGCGATAAACGGGATGTCGCTCAACCCGAACCAGTTCTCCCACCCTGCCAAAGGCTGGCCGCCCCACCCCACCCACCAACATCTCAAGGACGACGTCTGCTGACCCCATTGAGCCGCAATTAAGGTCGATCCGGGCCCAGTCCGATCCAGCCATGGTCTGAGCCAGCCGCTGGCGCACACCGCCTCGGTTCGGCCGGCCAAGTGAGGCCGATTGTCCGAGTGCGCCACTTAGGACATTTGTGCATGAAAATTGATGGAAATGTGGCGGAACGGGCTCTCGTCACCACGTAGCCCCATCCGCGTGTACGTAACTCTTTGAATTGATTGGTGCCCCGACCAAGATTCGAACTTGGGACCTTCCGCTTAGGAGGCGGACGCTCTATCCAGCTGAGCTACCGGGGCGGAAGGGAGAGTGTATCGCGAAGTCTCCCCATGGTATGACTCAGGACCGATATCGAGGAACCTGGCCAGGACGGATGGGACTGGCAATGGTCAGTCGGCGCATGGGCCTGGTTCAGCGCAGCACGTTGAAATAGCTGCGGCGGGGGACGCCCGTCGCTTCATCCGTTGCTTCCGGATCGAAGGGCTGCTGCGTGGTCTCACCACCCGGCCATGACGGCTGCTCCAGGTTAGCCAGGTCATCCCGGCACGCCACGTCATAGCGTCGAATCGCCTGATCAAACTTCACCGACAACTCGTCGGTAAAACCCGTGTTCAGAATCATCTGGCAGACAAAGCACATTTGCCGCGCCGCCAGCGCGGCGTCCGGAGTGCCGCGGTCGTTCACGTCACGCAACAGGTCTCGCGCCAGGTAGAAGTTTGCCCATCGCCCCCCGCCGTCGGCCAGTTCCTCAACCAGGCTGGCAGCCGCGTTGCGGAATGCCAGATACCGATCGCGCCGCCGGGTCCAGCTATCCATCCGTAATTGCTGTGTGGTTGCGGCAAACAGCGCATCCAGTTCTTGCTGGTGTCGCCGGCGAGCGAATAGATCCTGCAATACCGGGCGCAGCAGCACGAGCATGACCACGCACAGGGTCAGGCTGAGACCGACAGATAAACCTAGGTAGAAAGAACCCATTGGGCGCAAATTCAGCTTTCGTCATAAGCTGTATCGGCCCCACCAGGCCAGGCTGCAGGACCCGGTTCACACTTCTCCGTGCACTGTTACCAGCAGGTGACGGCGATGGCCGCTGGTGCGGTGCTCCCACAGGTACACCCCCTGCCAGGTCCCCAGCACGCATGCGCCCCGGCTCACTGGCAAACTGAGTGACGAATGAGTCAGCACGCTACGGACGTGGGCCGGCATATCGTCAGGCCCCTCTGACTGGTGCCGGAACAGCGAATCACCATCTGGCACCAGGCGCGCCATGAAGGCCTCCAGGTCCCGACGCACGTCGGGATCGGCATTCTCACACAGCATCAGTGATGCGCTGGTGTGTTGCACGAACACCTGGCAGGTCCCGACCGTGACACCGGACTCCGCCACAATGGCCTGCACCTGCCGGGTGACGTCGGTGGTGCCCCGACCTGTCGTGTCGACGACGATATCTTTCTGCACGATCACGAGTCGGTCATCCCGGCAACGGGCGCACCGTAACGCAAGGCCAGAGCCTGCCCGGCGCCGAAAGGCGGCAGGGTCACCACGTAGAGCCGGTCCGGGTCTGTGCCCGGCTCGCCGCCTGACCCATTGCCACTCAGCAGACCGGAAAGCAACGCCGGCATCGCGCTGACGTCGGTGACTACAATGAGTAACTCGCCACGATAGTCAGCCCCGATGCGGCGCAACAGTTGGTCGTGATTCGCCGAATCCACGAGCTGCACCGGCAAGTCCAGGTGCCTGGCAATGGGCTCAGCGGTTTCCTGGCTGGCTCGATACCGGGTGGCGAACACGGCGGCCACCGCCCCCGTCAATGGCAAATCACCAATCACGCGCACCAGGTCGCGAGCCCTTGCGAGCCCGGCGGCAGATAAACCTGGATTCGGGCGCCCGGCATTCGCCGCTTCGGCGGGGCCGAGGAGCACGACCGTCGTCGGCGTTCGTGTCTGCAGGTAGACTGCGCTTGCGGTGAACATGAACAGCGTGCAGAGCACAAACGCGGACCAGACCGTGGTTGCAACGCTGGCTCTCGCCGTTTCTGCCGACACTGTCAGCCGCCGCGGGACTGTCGCTCGGATTCATCCACCACGCGATACTCAGCCTCGATGTATTCGTCGCGTCGCGCCTGCTCGAAACGCCGGCGCAGCCACCAGAAGCGTGCATAGAGCGTGACCCCTACGAGCAACACAAAGCCCAGGAAGGCCGCCAGCAGGAACGCACCGAGCACAACCGATACGACCAGCACGCCCAGGCCGACGATCAGCCCGACGATCTGCGCAAAGATGCTGGGCTGCCCAGGCTGCCCGCTTATATAACGAATGTCATTCATGGGGTAATTCTACCGGGCTTTGCCCCGGCAGTGCCCGTGCCTTCAGACGGGCCGCGCGCGGACGATCGACAGCGTGGCCGGTGGCGGCAGGGGCTGGATAGCCTCGAGTGCCAGGCCGGCGGCGTGGAACAGGGTGGCAAATTCTGCTTCTGTGCGCTCCCGCCCGCCGGTCAGCGCCATGATGTTCAGGTCGAGATCTTTATTGGGATCCGGCGCATTGCCAGGCTGCATCACCGCATCGATGACCAGCAACCGGCCGTTGTTGCCCAGGGCGGCGCGGACCGCACGCAGAATCGACAGGGCCTGCGCATCTTCCCAGTCGTGCAGGATCCGCTTCAGCAGATACAGATCGGCTCCGGCCGGTACCGCGGTGAAGAAATCACCCGCCACCAGTTCACAGCGCTCCAGCACACCGGCGGCTTCCAGCTCCGCAGGCGCATCGATGACCTGCGGCTGGTCAAACAGCATCCCGCGCGCAGCGGGATACCGGCGCAGAATGGCAGCCAGCAAACCACCCTGCCCGCCACCGATGTCGGCAATCGTGCTGACGCTTCCAAAGTCATGGCTGGCAGCGATCAGCGGGTGTTCCGTGGCGGCAACCAGCGCCATGGCCTTATCGAACGATGCATTGGCTTTCGGATGGGCGGCCAGGTAATCGAAAAAGCCCGCCCCGTGGGCGCGCTCGAAGGCCACCTCCCCGGTTCGGACGGCGGCTTCCAATTCGCCGAAGGTGCTCCAGACCAACGCCGGGAAGTCTCCGGCCAGTATCGGCTGAAGACTGCCTGGCACATCACGCCGCAGGGGTTGCGCGCCTGGGGTCAGCGCGAAACGTCCGTCACCGTCTTCGGCAAAAATGCCGTGGCCCGCCAACGTGCGCAGCAGGCGATAAAGTGGATCAGGTTTCGCGTCGCAGTGGCCTGCCAGTTCGGCAACCGACATCGGTCCTGCAGCCAGCACGTCCGCAATACCGAGACCGGCGGCCGCGGCAATGGCCTGCGCAAGCAGCGCCTGGCTGCGGATACCCAGGATGTGTGCCCGCGCATCGCCCATGGCGAAAAGCTTAGCCTTCGCTGGCCTGGAGTGCGGCGATGGGGTCGTTCAATACGTCGGCGTGGTAACGCTCGGTTAACTCCACGTAGTAAGGCGGCAAGTCTTCCACCCGCGTCTCCCGGCCACCGAAACCGCGCGCCATGGTATGCCCGGGCGTATCGCCGAAACCCATCCAGGGGCGAAAAGTCACCAGGCTTTGGAACTGCACGTTGACCGGCGCCGAGGTCATTTCCGGGTCATTGAGATCGTCGAGACGCGATTCATAGGTGGTCATCTCGTTGTACCGAAACCCTTTGCCGCCCGGTTGGCGCGGCTCGCTCGCAACGCGGATCTCTTCTGTGACCCAGACCCGGCCGTGCAACTGAATCGGGTCGTCGAAATGGTGGCGGATGGTCATGCCCGCTGCTTCCCCGGCCGGATTTGGAATCTCCAGGCCTTCGGCGCGCATCAGGATGAGTGACGGCCCCATGCGCGTCTGGGGCACTTCGACGATTTTGCCGGTGACGGGGTTCTCCCAGGTATCGAGCAACCTGCCCGTTTCCAGGTCAGTGAAATAAGCCACCTCCAGCGCGCGGGCCTCGAACGTGTCCGCGTCGCGCCGACGATACTGGCTGAAGGTGCCCGCCAGGATCCCGACCATCGGAATGGCCTTGTTGTCGACCACCGCGTAGCGCTCGCCGATCACCCAGCCAATGGTCAGACTGCCGTCGGTACTGCCGCGCATCTTTGCCAGCGCCGTGAGCCGGTCGCGCGGATCGCTCAAATCCAGGCCGGTCGCAGATATCGACAGCGGTGAGGCGGCGGCCAGGGCTGCGCCCCCGATGCCCTGCAATAGATGTCGCCGATGAATCACGGTAGCTCCCTTTACTAATATCGGACCAGCATTGTCAGGTAACCGGCAGCTGACACCAACTTTGGGGGCACCGGTTTCGTCCGCCGGCACCATCCGGCGGATACGGAGCGGAGCATTGCCGTTCCCAAGTGGTGTTGCTCTTGCCCTTGTGGGAGCGGCTTCAGCCGCGACTTGGCCAGGCTCACCGCAAGGGGCGTGGTGCAGCTCCATCGCGGCTAAAGCCGCTCCCACAGTTTCAAGGCGGGATCCGGTTCGCTCGACAACGCCAACGGCGGCTGATACCGATGGATAACCCGGTGGCGTCAGGCATCCACGCCGGACAGAAAGCCTTCTTCCAGCCATGTGCGCAGCAGGCTTGCCGCGCGCATTGGCACCGCGTCGACGTCGTGCCAGCCGCACAGGCCTGCGCACAGATCACCGAAGCATTGTCCCTGCCGGGCTGCATCGAGGGCCCAGGCCTCGTCAGCATCCAGCGATCGCCAGTGCACGATCAGGTCTCGCCGCCACAAGACCCAAGGCAGTGCTGCCGATTCGCCGACCAGGGGCGGCGGCGACTCGTCTCGCGTCGCGGCTTCGAACAGGGCCGGCACGTTATATACCAGGTCGAATCGCTGCAGGCTCGGGTGGGCCGTCACGCGCAGGCCGGCCCAGGCTTCCGGCGCGACCGTGGTAACCACATCGGCGCCGGCGGCGGGCAGATCGGCCGCGTCAAAGGCGTGGCCCCAGGCCCACTCGAAGCGCGCCATTTCTGCCAGCTCGGGATGCCCGGCATAAGGCGGCAGGCTTAGAAATGCCCCCAACTGGCGCCCGAACCAGCGCACGGAGGGATGCTCGGACGGATGCTCGCCGATGTACCGCAGCGCCATATCCCGAAACGCGTCGGTACCCAGGAGTGCATGCACGCCGGTGAAATCGTTTTGCAGAACTTCCACCAGGCGCAGCCGGTAGGCCTGGTAGTAAACCTCCAGGCGCGTGTTTGCGGTCGCTTTGTCGTCGCCAACGATACTCGCCTTCACCTCGGCGCTGCCCGTGGTCAGGTGCGACTGAAAAGCTTGTTGATCGGCTGCCAACTGGCTCACGCGGCGGCCTCCAGTGTCTGCCCTGCCACCCGCCGCGCCTGCTCCAGCTCGGCCAGCAACTCCGGAAGTGGCGGGATGTCCGCATCGCGCTCGATCATTGTGGCCACTTCGCCAAAGCGACTGACGGCTTCAGCGTAAAGAGACCAGACGGGATCCGGCACCGGGTGGTCGTGGGTATCGATGATCAGCTCGCCGTTGTGACTGTGGCCGGCCAGGTGAAACTGCCGCACGCGCTCGGCTGGCAGAGCGTCGAGGTAGGTCAGCGGATCAAAACCGTGATTCTGGCTGCTGACGTAGATGTTGTTGACGTCCACCAGCAGCAGACTGTCGGCGGCCTCGGCAATGGCCGTCAGGAATTCCCACTCGTCCACCTGGCTGCCCTGCCAGGTTACGTAGCTGGAAACGTTCTCCAGCAGAATCTGGCGGCCGAGGTAGTCCTGCACTTGCCGCAACCGGTCGGCAACGTGCCCGATGGCCTCTTCGGTATAAGGGAGCGGCAGCAGGTCATGCATGTTCCTGCCGGCCACGCCGGTCCAGCACAGGTGGTCGGAAATCCAGGCGGGCTCCACGCGGTCGGCCAGCCGCTTCAGGCGCTGGAGATAGGCCTGGTCCAGCGGCGCCGTGCTGCCCACTGACAGCGATACGCCGTGCATCACCATCGGGTAGTCGGCGCGAATGCGGTCGAGAAAATGCAGGGGCTTGCCGCCCTCCACCATGTAGTTCTCGGAAATGATTTCGAACCAGTCGACGGCGGGCCGGTTCGCAAGAATGTCTTCGTAATGCGGCGTGCGGAGCCCCAGCCCGAAACCCAGGCTCTGCCGGCTGCTGGTTGTGCGTTGTTGGCTCATTCGAGCCCGGCGAAAAACCGGGCCGGCGCGGGGCCGGCCCGGTTCAGGCTGCCGGAATTATCAGGAGGCGGTGAAGTCGCCGCCGGCTTCCTCGCATTCGGCTTTCGAAGTGACGATCCAGCCCTGGCCCTTACACGCATTCTGGCCAGCGCAACTCGTGGTGGCCGTGTTGCAGGCACTCTGGCCCTTGCACGAGTTGCCACCGACGCACTTGCCCTTGGCCTCGTCACCGCCGGAAGACGCATGGGCGCCGGCCGTTGCCGTCAGCGGAGCAGTGGCGAACATCGCTGCTGCGGCAGCTGCGAGCGTCATTCCGGACAATGATTTCTTAGCAGTCATAGGATTTCTCCCCTCTCATGGTGATCAGATACCAGGTTGCCTGTAGGCAGCACCTGACGGACGATAGTGTTGACCGCGGCAAGCGGCAAGCGGTTCCCGAGAATTTTCGCCGGTTATGCAGGACCAGTTTCATACGACCCGTACCAGGACCCAGTCAGATTTCTATAATTCACTTGATTTAATAACTATAAGATATTGTTTTTATGATATTTAACAAGACTCTCGCTACAGCATGCGTGGCGCAATTTCTACTGCTTTCCAGCACGCTGTCAGGTGCAGAAGAAAATGTCCCGCCGCTGCGTTTCGACCGTGACGCGGGGTGGCACGAAGCGGTGATCTCCGTCGCGGACCTCGACCGGAGTGCGCGTTTCTTTCGCGACGTCGCTGGCTGGGTGGTGCTGGACCGGGGCACCTTGAGCCGCGCCACGCTGGGATATTTCGGGTCAGGCGACACGCCCACCGCGGGCGAGTACATGGTTGTCAGGCCGACGGATTATCCGCAAGGCTGGGTCCGGCTGGTCCGGTATGGGGCGGGCAGCGCGCCGATCATCCGCGCGAACGCCCAGGCCTGGGACACCGGCGGCATATTTTCGATCATGACCCGCTCCGCCGACGCCACCCGCAACCTGCGCGCGGCTGAAGCGCAGGGCTGGCTCGCGTACAACGAGCCCTACCAGTTCGAGTTCGGCGAACTGTCGCTGCTGAACCTCGTGATGCGCGGCCCGGACGGGCTGAACGTGGCCGTCTACGAATGGCTGGAACCGGAGCTACCGGACGCGCCGGCGCCCGGCACCTTATCCAAAGCATTCAATTCGATGCAGATGGTGCGGGACGTGGCTGCGGCCCGCGAGTTCTACGTGGACGTGCTCGGCTTTGAATTAATCGCCGAGGGAGAATTCATCGACCCGCAGGACCGGCCGACGAATTTCGCACTGCCGGTGAATTTCGCGACACGGATTCCCCGGGCCTACGTGATCCTGGTACCCGCCGGCGCCGACCGGGCTGCGGGCCGGGTCGAGTTGATGGGCTTTCCGGGCTTCACCGGCCGGGACCTGTCCAGTCGGGTAGCACCGGGAGCCCGTGGAATACAAAGCCTGCGCTTTCCGGTCAGCGACCTTGCCAGGATCGAGCAGCGCCTTGCCGACAATGGCGGGCCGATCCTGTTCGGCCCCGCGCCGCTGCCGATGCCCCCTTTCGGCACCGCGCGGGCCCTGACTACACGCAGCCCCGACGGCGCCTGGCTGACTTTTTTCGAGCTCCCGGAATAGCCGGCTACCAGGGCATCTGCTTGCCGGTGTAGGTGAAGAACTTGCCCGAGTCTCTGACCGTGTAGTTCTCAATTACGGTAATGACCGCGGCTGCTGACTCCGCGGGTTCGATCATGGGCACCGGCACGTTTTTCGCGAAATCTGTTTTCACGATGCCCGGGTCGATCAGGCCGAAGATGAGCAGCTTGCGGTTCGGGTCCCTGGACCGTTTCATCTCCCGCGAAATATTCCGCATGGACATGTTCAGGGCCGCCTTACTCGCACGGTAGAAGGTCTGGCCCCCGAATGACAGCCTGATGGACCCGACCGCGCTGGAGATGCTCATGAGCTTTTTCTGGTCGCTGGCGGCCACGTGATCGACGAAGGCTTCCGCCATCTTGATGGGCCCGCGCGTATTCACGTGCATCTTGCGCGCCGATCAGCCCCAGCCCATCACTCGTTCCACGGTCCAGTAGGCGCCTACGAGGGCAATTGCCAGTGAGGCCGGTATCTCGATGCGAGGCCGGAACCACTCGCGGTTGCGGAACCACAGCCCGACGGCCAGGAATGCCAGCGTGATAACCGACAGCTGACCGAGTTCTACGCCGACGTTGAAGGCGACCAGTGCGGTCACAAACTCGTTGCGCGGCAGACCCAGCTCGGTTAGCACACCGGCAAACCCCATGCCGTGCAACAGCCCGAAGCCGAACACCACGTAGACGCGCCAGGGTTTCAGCTTCGGCGTCAGGATGTTCTCGACGGCAACGTAGACGATAGACGCCGAAATCAGTGGTTCGACGATGGAAGCCGGCAACGACACGATGCCGTACAGCGACAACGCCAGGGTGATGGAATGGGCGACGGTAAAGGCAGTGACCTGGTACAGCAGCGGCCGCCAATGCACGCTCAGCAGGAAAATGCCCAGCACAAACAGGATGTGATCCAGGCCCTTGGGCAAGATGTGCGTGAAGCCCAGCGCGGTGTAGTCCTGGAACACCTGCCACGTGGTCCGCGCCTGTGCGAGGCCGGGACCCAGCGGAAACGCCTCGCTCTCGGCTCCCGCCATGAGCCATTCAGAACGGATGACTCCCTCTTCAGCCGTGCCGATGCGCAGCGCGCATTCACCGAACAGCGGCGCGACGCGCCACGTGAAGATCTCCGCGCCGGGTGGCACGACGCCGCGCAGCTGCACGACGCTGAGGCGTTCAACTGCAGTATCGCCGGCATCCGGGATTTCTACGCCGACCAGCGCGGCCGGCTGCGGCCGGCCGTCAAAGCTCATCGTGACGCCTGCCACGAACTGCGCCGCAAAGGCGTCGAAGCGAAGACGCAGATCAGCGGGAGCCAGCTCGCGCAGCGAATTGTATTCCGGTGCCTTGGGCGACTCGTTGGTGTCTTCGTGCTCCGGCCCGATACCCGCAAGCAGGGCCTCGAGATTGAGTTGAATCGCCACGTCGAAACCGCCGCTGCCGTCGAAGCTTACGGTGGCTATCGCCGGGCGCAAACGGTGAGCCTCGGCCGGCCACGCAACTGCCAGCGCCAGCAGCATTAACGAGGCGCGCATCCACGTTCCGCTTGCAGCGCATTTCATGCCAAGCTAGGCCCCATGCTGATACAAAAATCCATCCCGGCGCACCTCTGCGCTGCCCTCATCTTCCTGCCGGGTAGCGTGGCCCTGGCTCACGACTTCTGGATCGAGCCGCAAAACTTTCGTCCGCAGGTCCAGGAACCGGTGCCTATCGTACTGCGCGTCGGCGAGGACTTCACGGGTACCAGCCAGCCGCTGATCCCGCAGTGGTTCAGCGATTACGCAGCTTCCGGTCCAGGCGAGACCATCCAGGTGGTGGGCTATATCGGTGATGATCCGGCCGGCAGTTTCCGACCCACCGCACCGGGCAACTGGGTCGTCGGCTATCGCAGCACGCAGGCTTTTGTGGAAATCGAGCCGCCCAAGTTCAACACGTACCTTGAAAAAGAAGGACTTGAATGGGTAATCGAAGCGCGCGCGAAAAGTGGCGAAGCGGAAACGAACGCACGCGAACTTTACTCACGCTGCGCAAAGTCGCTGGTGCGAGTAGGCGACAAGCCGGTGACGGGCGGCTTCGACACCGTCCTTGGCTACCGGCTGGAGCTGATCCCGGAGAAGGATCCTTACAAACTCAAACCGGGCGATGAACTGCCGGTGCGGCTGGAGTATGAAGACAAACCGCTGGAAGGCACACTGATCGTCGCTTTCAGGGCGGAAAATCCGGAACAGAAACAGCAGCTGCGCACAGACGCCAGCGGCCGAGTCAAGATCGAACTCAGGGCAACCGGCACCTGGCTGATCAAGGGTGTCCACATCATCGAGTTACCGGATACCAACGAGCAGGCCGACTGGGAAAGCTTCTGGGCGTCGTTAACCTTCGAACTTGACGACGACGCCTGACACTTGGATTACCGCGCACCGGCAGGCGCAGCGAATTCAGGACAGGAAGCCTCGCGCATAGTTCACGAACTTCTGCTCATCCCTTGGCGCCCCGATGGGTTCCGGCACGTCCATGCCGCGCTGCACGGCAGGCCGCTCGCCGACACGCTGCAGCCAAGCCTGCAGGTGATCGAGACCGTCCACGGAAAGGCCTGACCAGGCATGCGACCTCACCCAGGGATAGGTCGCGATGTCAGCCACCGAGTAGAAACCGGCCAGGTATTCAACCTGCGCGAGGCGCGTATCGAGCACTTCATAGAGCCGGCGCGTTTCCCGCTGGTAGCGTTCGATGGCGTAAGGAATTTTTTCCGGCGCGTAGCGATAGAACACGTTAGCTTGCCCCTGCATCGGGCCGACACCGCCCATCTGGAACATGAGCCACTGCACGGCCAGGGATCGTTCCTTCGGATCGGCACCCAGGAGCTGAGCCGTCTTTTCTGCCAGGTATAGCAGCATCGCGCCCGATTCGAAGACCGCAAAATCTTCATTATCGTGATCGACGAGGGCCGGGATTCGACCATTGGGATTGATGGCGAGAAATCGGGCTTGTTTCTGCTCGTTCTGATCAAGCTTCAGCCAGCGGACTTCGTACGGCAGGCCAACTTCTTCCAGCATGATGGAAGCCTTGCGGCCGTTTGGCGTGGCCGCCGTATACAACGTGATCATGGCGCTAACTCCAGAAGACAGCTGGCCTGAAATTGTATCCGCAGTCACCGTCGTTCAAGACACCGTTGCGGCCGCTCGCCTTCGCCCCGGAGAGCGCTTGCAGAAGATGCGGGCCCAACGGCTAGAATGACTTGCTTGCGTCACCTTTAGGCCATCAGGGAAGACATCAGGAACATGCGACCAGCACGATTCAGCCGCAGAGACGTCGTGGTCCAGGCCGGAGCCGCCCTGGCATTGGCCACCGTGGCCCTGCCCGTTCGACGGGCACTGGCACAGGAGACCTGGGACCTGATCGTGGTGGGCGGCGGCACGGCCGGCCTGCCCACTGCCCTGTTCGCTGCGGAACGGGCGCGTGTGCTGGTTATCGAGAAAGCACCGGTGCTCGGCGGCACACTGGACCGGTCCACCGGGCAGGTGGCTGCGGCCGGAACCGTCTTCCAGGATGCGAAAGGCATCGAAGACACACCGGAAGCCCATTACGAAGACATCATGCGCATCAACGGCGCAACCTCGGATCCCGCCCTGACGCGATTACTGGTCGATCACGCAGGGGAAACGCTGAACTGGCTCGCCAGTCATGGCTACGCCGTGCGGCCAGAGCATCCGGTAACCGGGTCCGGCCACGATCACTTTCGCACGGCACGCTACCAGTGGGGGCTGCAGAACGGCTGGTCGATTTACCGGGCCATGGAACCGTTGGTGCAACAGGCAGTGCAGCGGGGTCAGCTGACGGTATTGCTGAACACGAGCGCGGCGGGACTGATCCAGGAAGAGGACGGCGCCATCACCGGCGTTGTTGCCGAGGACAGTGAAGGACGACGACTGGACTTCCGGGCGCGGCAGGTGGTCCTGGCCAGCGGCGGCTGCGCGTCGAACCCGGCCATGTACGAAGAGCTGCACGGCGTGCCGTTGTACTGCCAGGTTGCCCACCCGAACAGCCAGGGCATCGGGCTCACGCTGGGGCTCGGCGCGGGTGGCTATCTCCGGGGTGGTGAAAAATACGCGGCGCTGCCCGGCGCGATCCTCGCCAATGACTATTACCCGTCGCCGCCTAGTGCAATTTCTGCATTGAATCCCACGCTCAGACCACCATGGGAAATCCTGGTGAACTCCGACGGCGAGCGCTTCGTGCAGGAAGATCACCCCAGCATGAACCACATCGAGCACGCCATCGCGGAGCAACCCGGGCACAGGCACTGGGCGATCTTCGACCAGGAGATACTCGATAAGGCACCGCCCCTGGTGCCGGACTGGGATGCCGAGCAGGTGGCGGCGGCCTGCCGGTCGCACCCGATGTTCCGCGCCGCAGATACCATTGGAGATCTGGCAATCCGGGCCGGCCTTAATCCACGCCAGCTGCGGCGAACGGTGGATGCCTATAACAAGGCGCGCGCAAATGGTCGCCCGGATCCATTCGGCCTGCAGCACCGCCCACTGGCAATCGCCAAACCGCCCTACTACGCCGTGCGTATGCAGGGATGGACATTGGTCTCCTTCGCGGGGCTGGCCGTGAACGACCGGCTTGGCGTTATCCAGGCCAATGGGCAGCCGGTGGAAAACCTCTACGCCGTTGGCGAAGTCATTGGTGCGGGCGCCACGTCTGGTCGCGCGTACACTAACGGCATGCTGGTAACCCCTGCGCTCACTTTCGGGCGCCTGCTCGGACAACAATTTCTCGAATTCGCCTGAGTAGCCGAAGTCGCGTGACTTGTGATCGCGCAGCAGTGGATTGCGCGGACGCGGCGAGTTACGCCGGCAAGAAAGCCCGGGTGCGCGATGTGTGAGCACACCACGCACCGAGCAGATACCTGTTAGTGAACGCCTGTACTCGGACAATAGCGGTGACGGCCGCCTCGAAGCCACGTAGCCGTGTCGCCCGAAGATTGCCGGTCATACCAAGAAACGGGTTCGCGAAGCGAGCGGGCGCGACGACTGTAGCGAACCGGCTAGACAACAAAGCGAACAACCGTTCTCTTTCGGAGCGCCGTTGGACCGCCAATCAAATTGCGCCAGCGGTAGTCGGGGTGTAGGCTGAAAATCAGTGCTTGGCCGGGATCCCGCCCGCGCCCACGTGACATTAGTCACGCTTGCAGACCCGAGGTGGGCTTATGCTCCCGCGTCCAGCCGGAGAGCAGCATAGTGAGAACCCTAAACGCGTTAATCGTCGCC
The DNA here is from genome assembly GCA_964613615.1 of uncultured Chromatiaceae bacterium. Taxonomy (GTDB): domain Bacteria; phylum Pseudomonadota; class Gammaproteobacteria; order Steroidobacterales; genus J054. The sequence goes on along the minus strand of CAZTIB010000259.1, from coordinate 1,798 downwards.
TTGTCCCTGGCGATACCTTGCGTCGCTGCTGCAGAAACCTTTCAGCTCTGGATGGAGATGTTCGACGAGACCCGGGAGACGACGATCTGCAAGTATCGCTCCGGCATGGGCACGGACGAAGTCGCAGAGTATCCGGGCCGCTATCTCTGCAAGCGCGTGACCTGTGAAGTCCCGCCGGCGGAACGCGACGCAAGGGCCGATAACTGCGCGCCACCGACCACCGCTCCCGTCACCTAGCCTCCCTTTTCACCGTCAATCCGCATTAGCTCCGGGGCCACCCGAATCGTGCGGCCGAGCACATTGCGCAGCCTTCGAGGCCGCGCTTGCCCAGGCAGCTTCACGACTCCCGCGTCTGTGCGGGCCCGCATAAGGTTCGCGTCAAGATCCTCGCAGACGCTAACATTGCACCGAGTATGGAAGTCGAGGCACTAGCGACGATGCTGGCGAACAAGTCCCGGGCAGACGAGATCATGGACCGTGAAGGTCTGGACGCACTGGTCGCCGTCTCACCCCGCAACAGCTATTACTTGTCTGATTACTGGGGCCTGTTCAACACGCCGGGCGGCTACGACGCCGCTTACATGGCCGTGGTGCCGTCGGGCGAGCGCCCCGGGGCACTGATCATGCCGGCCCTGGAAATTCGCCGCCTGGAGACGAAAGGCGGCACCTGGTTACCGCAAGTCTTCGCGTATTCCGCTGCCGACGGCGATGCTGTGTTCGATGATGGCACCCCAAAGGGGGTGGACTATGCGGGCTGGTCTGCACGCCCGGACGCGGAACTGGGCGAGCTGGAACAACGCTGGGTCGAGATTGTCCGGCGCCTGGGTTCGCAGATGTCCGCCGACGCGTTCTGGGCCCTGACGCGGGCGGTGAAGGCGGCCGGCGTGCAAAGCGGCCGGATCGGGACCGACGATCCACGCGTGGGCGACTGGCTGGCTGCCTGTGGGTTAAACCAGGTGGACTGCCGCTATCAGCCCCAGCTATTCAATGAAATCCGGCTGATCAAGACAGACCGGGAAATTGAATTGATGACCCGTGCGGCTCTGGCCAATGAAGCGGCTCTGCTAGCCGCCGTGGCGGCGATGCACGACGATGCCACCTGGGGTGAACTGGAGGGCGTCTATCTTGCTGCGATGGCCAACCAGGGTGGGCGTGGAATTTACCTGACCTGCGGCGTGGGCGAGCTGCCCGCTGGCAAGGTACGCCGGGGTGAGCCCGTCATGTTCGATGCGCTGGGCCAGGTGGCTCATTACCACGGCGATTTTGGCCGTTGCGGCGTGGTGGGTGAACCATCAGCCGAACATCGCCGGCGTCATCACGCGCTTTGTGTCGGCTGGGAGGTGGCCCAGGAGTGGCTGAAGCCAGGCGTTCGCTACAGTGAACTGGCTGCGGCCGTGAGCAAAGCCGTGCGCAAAGAAGGCATCCCGAATTTTCGCGACCCGGTGGTCCACAGCCTGGGCCTGGAGCACACCGATGACCCGAAGCCGCCGGGCGTGCAACCGCAGACCAAGCCTGACCAGGTCCTGCAGACCGGGATGGTGGTGAATGTAGATATGCCCCACACAGAAATTGGCTGGGGTTCGGTGCACATGGAAGACACGGTCAAGATCACGGCGAACGGTTTCGAACGCCTCGGGACTGCTGACTTCAGCCTGCGGATTATCAACTAGCCAGCAACGAATTGGGCTGGCCCGCAGCGAGGGGCGCCCCGGAGAGCGTGTCAGTTGCCGGGACCGCCGCCCGTCCAGGTATGGCAATCGGCGCACAACGACAGGAGCTCGCCATACAGGACGCTGCG
>CAZTIB010000258.1:0-20854 GCA_964613615.1 uncultured Chromatiaceae bacterium | reverse complement strand
CCGTGTGGGCATCGTGCTGCCGAACGGGCCGGAGATGGCCACCGCGTTTGTTGCCATCGCGGCCGGCGCCACCACCGCGCCGCTGAATCCGGCCTACACGGCGGACGAGTTCAAATTTTATCTCACCGACCTTGAAGCCAGGTTGCTCGTGGTCCAGGCCGGCGATGACAGTCCGGCCATTGAGGTCGCACGAGGCCTCGGCATCCCCGTCGCCCGGCTGGAGTTCGACCCCGACGGACCGGCCGGCGTCTTCCGCCTGACGGGGGAAACCGGCACTGCGACACAAAGCGGGGCTGCGGCGGCAGCGGACATCGCGCTGGTGCTGCATACGTCGGGGACTACCGCCCGGCCGAAGATCGTGCCGCTGACCCACGGCAACGTGTGTGCGTCGGCGCGCCATATCGCCACGAGCCTGGAACTGGGCCCTGCAGATCACTGCCTGAACGTGATGCCGCTGTTTCACATACACGGGCTGATTGCCGCGGTGCTGAGTTCCCTGCAGGCCGGGGCACAGATCACCTGCACGCCGGGCTTCAATGCACTGAAGTTCTTCGCCTGGCTGGATGCTGCCCGGCCGAGCTGGTACACGGCCGTGCCCACCATGCACCAGGCCATTCTTGGCCGCGCGCCGCGCAACCCGGACAGCATTGCCGCGGCTCGCCTGCGCTTAATTCGCTCGTCGTCCGCATCGCTGCCGCCGCAAGTCATGGCCGAGCTCGAGTCCACCTTTGACGCGCCGGTCATCGAGTCCTACGGCATGACGGAAGCGGCACACCAGATGGCCAGCAACCAGTTGCCACCGGGGACCCGCAAACCCGGCAGCGTCGGCGTCGCGGCCGGTCCCGAAATTGCGGTCATGGATGCGCAGGGCGGGCTGCTGGCCACCGGGGCGACGGGCGAGGTCGTGATTCGCGGCCCGAACGTCACCGCCGGCTATCAGAACAATCCCGCGGCGAATGCGACCGCCTTCACCAACGGCTGGTTCCGTACCGGTGACCAGGGGGTGATGGACGACGAAGGCTTCCTGCGCATCACCGGCCGGCTGAAAGAAATCATCAACCGGGGCGGCGAGAAAATATCGCCGCGCGAGGTGGACGAGGTGCTGATGGACCACCCGGCCGTTGCTCAGGCCGTGACCTTCGCGGTCCCGCACCCGAAACTCGGTGAAGACGTCGCGGCGGCCATCGTGCTGAAAGACGGGGCAGCCGCCAGCGAAGGCGAGATCCGCGCCTTTGCCGGCGAGCGGCTGATGGACGGCAAGGTCCCGCGGAAGATCGTATTGCTGGACGAGATTCCGAAGGGCGCTACCGGCAAGCTGCAGCGCATCGGCCTGGCCGAAAAACTGGGCCTGGGCTGAGTCGCGATGAAGATCTGCATTTACGGGGCCGGCGCCATCGGCGGTTACCTCGGTGCGGAACTGGCGGCGGCCGGTTACGACGTGACCCTGATAGCCCGCGGCCCGCATCTCGCGGCCATGCGAGCCAACGGCCTGACCCTGGAGATCGGCGGCGAGCGCAAAACCGTGCAGGTGCGCTGTACAGACGATCCCGCCGAGGCCGGTCCGCAGAACTACGTGATCGTCACGCTGAAGGCGCATTCGGTGTTTCCGATTGTCGACCAGATGGGCCCGCTGCTCGGGCCGGACACCGCGGTAGTCACGGCCCAGAACGGCTTGCTGTGGTGGTACTTCTACGGGCTGCCGGGCGCGCTGGAAAACCACCGGCTGGAAATCGCCGACCCCGGCGGCAGGATCTGGGACACCATCGGCCCGGAGCGCGCCATCGGCTGCGTCGTGTATCCGTCCTGCGAAATCGCCGCGCCCGGCGTGGTGAAACACCTGGAGGGCAATCGCTTCATGCTCGGCGAGCCCAACGGTTCGAAGTCCGAGCGCGTCAGGGCCCTGGGCGAAGCCCTGACCCGGGCCGGCTTCAAGGCGCCCGTGCGCAAGAGAATTCGCGATGACATCTGGTTCAAACTGCTCGGCAACGCGAGTTTCAACCCCGTCAGCGTGCTGACCGGGGCGACGCTGGAGGCGATGGGCACAGACGCGAATGTCCGCGGCGTGATCCACCAGATAATGACCGAGGCCACGGCCGTCGCCACCGAACTCGGCGTGCGATTTGCAATGGATATCGACCAGCGCATCGCCGGTGCGGTGGCCGTCGGTGCGCACAAGACCTCGATGCTGCAGGATCTCGAGGCCGGGCGGCCGCTGGAACTCGACGCGCTGGTGGCCACGGTGACCGAACTGGGCCGCCTGGTGAAGGTGCCAACGCCGACCATCGATCTCGTGCTGTCGCTGGCGCGGCTGCGCGCGGCGACGGCACTAGACGCACTGAACTAATAATTAATCCTTGCTGGCGTAAACGGCCTGGGCTGCAGCCACCGCTTCACCGCAATCCACGGGCACACCCTGCTGGGCGAGCACGGCCTCCAGCGCACTGAGACACAGCAGCACGTTCTTCTGGTTCGACGCATAGCCCATCAGGCCGATGCGCCAAACTTTGCCGGCCAGCGGGCCAAGGCCGGCACCGATTTCGAGCTGAAAATCCTGCAGCAACTGTTTGCGCACGGCCGCATCGTCCACACCCGCCGGGAAACGCACGCAGTTCAGCTGCGGCAACCGGTGTGCGGCATCCACCACGAAATCAATGTTCAGCGCCTCGAGACCGGCGGCCAGGGCTGCATGATTGTGCAGGTGGCGCGCCCACGCGTTCTCGAGCCCTTCTTCTTCCAGGATCACCAGCGCTTCGTGCAGGCCGTACAGCGCGTTGATCGGCGCAGTGTGGTGGTAGGCACGCTGCGCACCTTCACCCCAGTAGGCCATCACCAGCTCCAGGTCCAGGAACCAGCTCTGCGCGCGGTGCTCGCGCGCCTGGATGGCCGCGGCCGCGCGCTCGCTGAAGGTGACCGGTGACAGGCCCGGCACGCAGGACAGGCACTTCTGCGTGCCTGAATACACCGCGTCGGCGCCCCAGCCGTCCACGTCGACCTCGATACCGCCGAGCCCCGTCACGGTATCGACAATAGACAGGCAGTCGTGCTGCTGTGCCAGGCGGCAGAGTTCCGCCGCATCGGAACGCGCGCCGGTTGAGGTTTCTGCATGCACGAAGGCCAGCACCTTCGCATCGGCATTCGCCTTTAACGCATCGTCCACCTTCTGCAGGTCAACGGCGTGGCCCCAGTCGTCCTGCACCATCACCGCAACGCCGCCGCAGCGTTCCACGTTCTCTTTCATCCGGCCGCCGAACACACCGTTCTGCGCGACCACCACCTTGTCGCCTGGACTCACGAGGTTGACGAAGCAGGTCTCCATTCCGGCGGAACCGGGTGCGGATACCGGCAGCGTCAACGCGTTGCGGGTCTGGAATGCAAACTGCAGCAGCGCCTTGATTTCGTCCATCAGCCCGACGAAAGCCGGGTCCAGGTGACCGATGGTGGGCCGCGACAGGGCTTCGAGGATGCGCGGATTGACGTCGGAAGGGCCCGGGCCCATCAAGGTGCGGACGGGCGGATGAAACGACTGGGTCATCGGAAAACTCTCTTGCCTGTTGTTGTGCCGGCCGGGGCGTCTTAGGGAGCGGCGCAGTTTACACTGCCCGATCCATGTTCAACGTCATCGTTCTATGCATCGCGCAGTTTTTCAGCGCCATCGGCCAGGTCACGCTGGTCGTGCTGGCCGGGCTGATCGGCACCGTGCTGGCACCCGATGCGCGCTTTGCAACTCTGCCGGTAACCTGCGGCGTGCTGGGCGTGGCCGCCGCGTCAGTCCCGGCCGCGCTGGCCATGAGACGTTTCGGCCGCCAGCGGATATTTATTGCCGGCTCCCTGTTCGCCTGCAGCGGCGCGTTGATTGCCGCGGCCGCGGTCCAGAGCGGCAATTTCTGGTGGTACTGCGCCGCGAACCTGCTGATCGGCGCGAATTTCGCCTTTGTGGCCCAGTTCCGCTTCGCGGCTGCCGAGAGTGTAGAACCGGCCATGGCAAGCCGGGTTATCGCATGGGTCATGCTGGGCACGATTGGCGCAGCGGCTATCGGCCCGCGGCTGGTCGTGGCGGTTCGTGGCTGGACCGATACCGAGTACGTCGCGTCTTTCCTGCTGCTCGCCGTCGTGTTCCTGATGAGCGCGGCAACCCTGATGCGCTTTCGCAACCCGCCGGTCAGCGACCACAGCGTAGTAGATGGTGCCCGACCTCTGGGAACCATAGTGCGCCAGCCTATCTTCATGATCGCGGTGCTCGGCGGTGCCGTCGGTTTCGGGATCATGGCGCTGATCATGACCGCGACACCGCTGAGCATGCACTTCCTGGACGGGCACACCGTGGAACAAACCGCGTGGGTCATCCAGGGGCACTCGCTGGCGATGTACATACCATCACTGTTCAGCGGCTGGCTGGTGGCCCGCTTCGGGGCCTTCCGCATGCTGGCCCTGGGCGCGCTGCTCGAAGCCGGCTGCGTGGCCTTCGCGATATCCGGCCGGGACGTGATGCACTACGCGTGGGCGCTGATCGCGCTCGGCGTCGGCTGGAACCTGATGTTCGTCGCGAGTACGACGCTGTTGATACGTACCTATCGGCCTGCGGAACGTTTCCGCGTGCAGGCGCTAAACGACTTTTGCATGTTCGGGGTAATGGCCGTTGCATCCCTGCTGGCCGGCGTGCTGATCAACACCGCGGGCTGGGCCTGGATGAACCTGCTGGCCCTCGCCCCGCTGATGCTGGTGCTGATCGGTACTGCGCTGATGGCCCGGCGGGCCGCGGCGGAGAGCCCAACCGTCAGCGGCTGAATCAACTGCCGCCGTAGCTGAAGCCGAGCCCTTCGCAGGCCTCTTCTGGGTGGCGGGAGTAGAATCGGACTAACGACGGAGGGCAGCCATGATTTCGAATTCGCGCTCGAACAATTCTCATCGGGTAACTGCCTTCAGCGCCTGGTCCAGTTGCCTGGTCTTTGGCTGGAGCCTTGGCATCGCTGGCCAGCACCATGAGCACCAGGGGCACGCCCATCACAACATGACGGAGGAGCAGTTCACCGAACTGCGCGCAAAGGTGCCCCTGTACCAGGAGCTGACCGACGAACAGATCGTGCAGAACATGGGCCGCATGGGGCCCAACTTCGAGGTCTACCTGAGCGATTCGGCGCTCGTCGGCAGCGTTGGCGTACTAGCCCTGGGCCACGGCTACGAACCGAGCGGCAACGAAGCGTTCAAGAAAGCCTACGTGCCAACGGCCGGGCAACATCCTACTGCCGTGGCGTTCGGAATGGCCATGATGACCTCCGACCACATCCAGGCTGCCGTGGACGAACTCACGGACGCCGGTGCCGACACGCTGCTGATCATGCCCATCACGACGCTGAAGTCCGGCGGACTGATCGGGCAGTGGCGCTATATCTTCGGGCTGCGCGACGATGCGCCGTGGATGTCGGTACCCCGCGTGCAGACCGACGCGCGCGTCGTGTTTGGGCCCACGCCGACCACGGATCCGATTATCTCGGCGATCCTGCTGGATTACGCCATTCAGCTCAGTCGCGATCCTGCCAAAGAAGTCGTCGCGCTGGTGGCCCATGGACCGGATAACGCGGAGCGGAATGCAGAGGAACTGGCCATCCTGAAACAGCACGCTGCAGTGATCCGCGAGGGGCGGCCGTTTGCAAAGGTGCGCGGTTTCACGCTGCAGGACGATGCGCCCACGGCCGTTCGCAAGGCCAATATCCGGCGCATACGCGAATGGGTTGTGGTCGCGACGGAGACGGGTCACCGCGTGATCGTGCTAACGACACTGCCGGTGAAAGGCAGCGTGCACAAGAAGATTCGCCGGGACCTGGACGGCCTGGATTACAAGCTGGGGGACAAGGGCATCGTCGAACACCCGATGTTCAGCGTTTGGATCGACTCGGTCGTTGCGTCGGCAACGCGCTGACCTGCGACGCCGTCGCACGACGCAGCACAATGCGAGGCTCAGGTATCCAGGTCGGCTAGCACCTTGTGCACGTAGTGCGTATCGAAATACGGCCGCACCGACACGATCCGGCCGTCGCGCAGGGTGAAGCGGACCACGTAGTCATTGTGGTAGATATCCCCGCGGCGGGTCTTGCCGCGGGCCGAGTACTCCACGGCGACCTCATCGCCGTCGCCGACCACGTGGTGAACATCCACCTCGTAGCCGGAGTCGGGATCGAACTCGCCGACCAGCTTGGTCATCAGAAAGTCGATGGCCTCGGAGATTCCCGCAAGGCGTTGTTCCCGAAGGGATTTCTGGAAGGTCCAGACCGCGTCAGGCGCGCAGAGCGCGATGCCTTGTTCAGGCTCACCGTCCCAGAATGCCTGCAGGAAACTCAGGGCAATTTGTTTCGGTTCTTTCATCCAATTGGGCCCATTGCGACGAATTTTGTTACGTTACCGTCCAACGTTGCAGCCCTGCAACACAAGAACCGGGTGCAGCGTGGACGGACGGGGAAGGCACCCATCTCAGCGATGTGCGCCCACTGAATGCAACTATCCAGAGACGGCCGGCCGAGTGGCTCGCTGCCGGGGGAAAATGTGATGACGATTGGCCTGTTGAGTCGATGCAGCCGCGGGCTGCTGTATGCGGCAGTCGCCGCGACGCTCGTTCCATGGTCGCTGGCAACGGCCGCTGAACTGGAAGACATCCTGGTTACGGCCGAGCGGCGAGAGACCTCGCTGCAGGACACGTCGATCTCCATTACGGCCTTCACCGGCGACCAGATGCGCCTGAAGGGGATCCAGGACACCGAGCAGCTCACCGGCTTCACACCCGGACTGCAGATCCAGCGCGACGTGATCGGCAAGGTGACCATCCGCGGTGTCGGCACGGAGAACTTCACCATCGCCGGTGACCCGGGCGTGGCGATCAACCTGGACGGCACCTATATTTCCCGGTCCTCCGTGGCGATTTTCGACCTGTTCGACATGGAGCGTGTCGAGGTGCTGCGCGGCCCGCAAGGCACGTTGTACGGACGGAATGCCACCGGTGGTGCAATCAACTTCATCACCAACAAGCCCACGGACGAGTTCGACCTGGACTTCCAGGCGGAAGCCGGCGACTACGGCAAGCTGCGCTTCGAGGGCGCAGTGGGCGGGCCCATCGTGGATGGCGTGCTGAACGGCCGAATTGCAACGCTGGTCTACCAGCGCGACGGCTACACGGACAACAAGTTTCCAGGTGTGGGGCGCGGCCTGGACGAACTGGATGACAAGGACCTGTTTGCGATTCGCGGCGCGTTGAGTTCGCAAATCGGTGACCTGTCGCTGGACTTCCGCGTCGACTATTACGACGATGACAGCAACCCGATTCCTTACAAATATACGGACAACCCGCTCATCTTCTCCGGCCAGCCCGGCAGCCCCTACGCCAACCCGCTGGCCGGCGACGAGCGTAAGGTCAGCCAGGGTTTTGAGAGGGACCTGCTGAATGGGCGCAGCGCGGACGAGGTGGGCAGCTGGGATCAGACCGGCACGAGCCTGACCGCCACTTGGGACCTGGGTAACGACCTGACGCTGAAATCCATCAGCGCGTACCGCAACTTCCAGTTCACGTGGCTGAACGACGGCGACGGCATTGAGGAATACCTGGTGAACTATTATCAGGACGACAGTTCGGACCTGTACACGCAGGAACTGCAGCTGCTGTCCGACGGTGATGGACCCCTGACCTGGATTATCGGTGGCTACTACCTGTACGAAGACTCCGACACCGAGACCGCCATTCCGCTGGCCGAGTTCGCCGGCGGCGTATACTACAACGGCGATGCGACCACCAAGGCGTGGGCGGGCTTCGGCGAGTTCACCTGGGCCTTCAACGAGCAGTGGCGAGCCACCGCGGGTGCCCGTTACAGCTACGAAGAGAAAGACGTGGACTACACCACGGATATTACTTTCATTCCCGTGTTCGTTCCCATCGACGAGGATGACGACTGGGACAACATCACGCCAAAATTCGGCATCGACTTTTTCCTGAACGAAGACGTGATGTTCTACGGCAGCGCAACCAAGGGCTTCAAAAGCGGCGGCTTCAATCTGATCGCGATCCAGTCCAGCTACGACGACGAAGAAGTCTGGAGCTACGAAGTCGGCACCAAGGGCCAGTACTTCGACGGCCGGCTGCAGGTCAACGCATCCGCCTTCTATTACAACTATGACGACATGCAGGTGGGCAAGGTGGTCAGCCTGTCGGCCGTGATCGAGAATGCCGGTGAGTCGACCATCTACGGTGCCGAAGTCGAAGCCACGGCGCTGGTCACGGACAATCTCCAGTTCGACCTCGGGCTGTCCTTGTTGAATACGGAGTACGACGACTTCGAAACCGAAGATCCTGGCCTCCCGACAGCCACCGGGCCCATCAACCTGGAGGGCAACGACCTGCCCCGGGCGCCGGATTACTCGGGCTACGTGAGCGGGCTGTACACGCTGCCGCTGCCCAACCAGGCATCGCTGGAGTTCTGGGCCAACCTGCAGTTCACGGACGAGCAGTACTTCACGGCCTTCAACCGCTCGAACGTGGGGCAGGACTCCTATGAATTGCTGAACGCCAAGCTCAGTTACCTCACGGACGACGGCAAGTGGCGCTTCACGCTCTACGGCGACAACCTGACCGACAAGGACTATTTCACCAACGCGCTGGAGTCGGGCGTGCCGCAGGCCGGCGTCGACCAGGTGGTGCCGCAGTACTTCCTCGGCGCACCCCGCACATGGGGCGTTCAGGTACGCTACCGAACAGAATAGACGGTTGATTTGAACCGCCGGCCGGGCTGACCAGGCCCGGCCGGCGATTTGCCGGGAGACACCATGGCCCATTTCACGCTGAGCGACGGCGTGCCCCTGTACTACGTGGACGAGGGCCAGGGGCGCCCGCTGATCCTGCTGCACGCATTGATGTTCGGTGCCGATTTCTTCTGGCAGAAAAACATCCCCGAACTCGCGAAATCCTGCCGGGTGATCGCGATGGACAATCGCGGCCAGGGCCTGTCGGGCAAGCCGAATCACGGCTATACCATCGAGCGTTTTGCGGAAGACCTGCGGGAACTGATCCTGCATCTCGATCTCGACGACGTCGTGCTGGGCGGTCTGTCCCTGGGCGGCTTCACCAGCCTTGAGTATCTGAAGACCTACGGCGCCGATCGCATCGGCGCACTGGTGCTGATGGAAATGACGCCGCGGCTGCCGTCCGCGCCGGGTTGGGAGCACCCGACCTTTGGCGACTTTCCGGAAGAGGCCGCCAAGGGTTATGGATCGGCGCTGCGGGCCGACCGTTCGATTTATAACGACTTTTTCCAAGCTGCGTTCCTCGAGCCACCTACGGGTGACGAACTCGAGGCCATGATCGCGAATACCTACCTGACACCGACGGACGTAGCGGCGGACGTGATCGACCGGATGGCCGAACTGGATGTTCGCGACCAACTCCCAGGCATTCCGGTGCCCACCAGCCTGTTCTATGGCTACCCGAACAACCGCGTACTGCCCACGCCGCTGGGCCAGTGGCTGAACGAGCAGATACCGGGATCCGAGCTGGTGACTTTCGAGCACAGCAGCCACTCGCCGTTCTGGGAAGAACCGGCAAAATTCAACGCTGAACTCACCCGCATAGTCCGCGAACGATGACCCGGGAAGGCTTCCCGGTTTTCCTGACGGTGCAAATCCCGGCCGCGGCCGATGCGTCCGACTACCTCGATCCGGCCGCGGCGCTGGCGACACAGCGCGGTGGCAGGGTGTTGGCCGCGGTGTCTGCCGCCGACGTAGAGTGCCTGGAAGGCGGCACACCCGACAGTTCCATCCTGCTGGTGGAATTTGACGACAGCGATGCCGCGACGCGCTTCTGGAATTCCGACGCCCAGCAGGCTTTGTTCGCTCCCCTCGCCGCAACGCCGGAACTCAGTGCCCTGATCGTGAACGGACTGCCTTACGTCGGGCTGCCTGACATGCTCGAGATTCCGAGCGCGGCATCCGTCACGCCCCCCGACGATCGCGGGCCAACGGCCTACATGATCGTGCAGGGCACGGCCACCGACCAGGCGCGCATGGACCAGTACCGCGACATCATCCTGCCGCTGATTGCCGCGCAGGGCGCTTACTACACCTGCTTTGAAATTGAAGGCAATGCGGATCGCCTGCACGGCAAGTGGACACACAACATCTTCGCGATTTCCCGCTGGCCGGACCACGCAGCCGGCCACGCGTTCTGGGATTCAGACCGCTACCAGAACGTGGCCATACCCACGCGCACCGGGGCGGGCCACTTCTGGGTGCATTTCATGACGGGCCGGAGCGGCTGAAACTGCGCTGTATGGGTCCGATCCACTTGTGGCGAGCGCGTTAGTCGCTGGTGATTTCGCCGATTTCATGGCCCGGCGGAAACGCCTCACCGGCCGGCGCGCGGTGTTTCAGCACGCCGGCCACGGGCGCTTCCACGTCCATGATGGATTTCTCGATTTCCAGGCTGTAAATCGGCTGCCCTTCTGTCACGGGCGTGCCGTCGGGCACCAGCCATTCGCTGATGGTGCCCTCCTGCATGGATACCGCGGCCTTCGGAATGCGCAATGTCGTTGTCGCCATCGCGTCGCCCCTATTTGATGAGTTGTCTTGCGGCCGCCCCGATGCGGTCTGCATTCGGGAAGTGCAGCGCTTCCAGCCCCTGCGAGAAGGCGATGGGCGTATACCGCCCGCCGACTCGCGCAATGGGCGCTTTCAGTTTTCCATACAGCTGTTCCTGCAGCATGGCTGCCAGCTCCGCGCCGAAGCCGCCGAACTGCACCGCCGGGTGAGTAATTAGCGCGCGCCCGGTCTTCGTCACCGATGCCAGCACCGTGGCCCGATCCAGCGGCACCAGGCTGCGCAGGTCCACCACCTCGGCATCGATGCCGTCGGCGGCCAGCTGTTCCGCGGCGGCCAGGGCCTCGCCCACGGCCCAGCCGTAGCTGATGATGCTGAGATCTTTACCCGCACGCTTGATGTCGGCCTTGCCCAGCGGAATGCGATATTCCTCAAGCGGCACGTCACCAGGCGTGAAGTAAAGCCGCATGGATTCGAAGAACACGACCGGGTCTTCATCATCGATGGCTGACAGCAGCAGCCCCTTCGCATCGGCCGGCGTACTGGGGAACACCACCTTCATGCCCGGCGTATGCGTGAGCCAGGCTTCCAGCGACTGGGAGTGCTGGGCACCGAAGCTGCCCACGTTGCCGGCCGTCAGCGTGCGAATCACCAGCGGCACGTTGGTGCGGCCGCCGGACATGTAGCGGAGTTTCGCAGCGTGGTTCGTGACCTGGTCCATGCACACGGCCAGGAAGTCGTTGATCATGATCTCCGGCACCGGCCGCATGCCGGCCATGGCCGCGCCGATGGCCGCGCCGACGATGGCCTGCTCGGCAATCGGGGTGGGCCGCACCCGATCGAGACCATGCTTGGTGGACAAACCGTAAGTCTGCTTCACTACCCCCCCGGCCGGATCCTGCAGGTCTTCACCCAGCAGGAACACGCGCGGGTCGTTGGTCAGCGCGATATCCAGCGTATGGTTGATCGCCTCGCACATGCTCATCTTCTTGGTCTCGCCGCCGGGCGCCGGAACGTCGGCCACCTTCAGGTCACCACAGCTGCCGTCGGGAATCGCGGCGGGGTCGGCAAAAACGTCCGTGTAGAGTTCGCTCGCGTCCGGCGCGGGCGCTTCGCGGGCGAAGTCCTGGGCCTTGTCCACGGCGGCTCGCTCGGCCGTTACGATCTCGTCCAGTTCTGCCGCCGTGGCAACGCCATCGGCAATCAGCTGCTCGCGCAGGCGGTGGACCGGGGCGTTGGCCTTGGCCTGCTCCAGGGCTGCCTGGTCCATGTGCGTCTGTTCGCTGCCGAAGGCGTGGCCCTGCAGGCGATGACAAACGGCCTCCACCAGCGTGGGTCCGCCACCGCTGCGGGCCCGGGCAAAAGCCTCCTGCAACACGGCGTGCATTGCCGCAGCGTCACAGCCGTCGACCCTGGCGCCCGGCATGCCGTAGCCGTCGGCGCGGGCGGCAAAGCTCTCGCTGCGGGTGTATTCCGCCAGCGAAGTGTATTCGGCGTACTGGTTGTTCTGACACAGGAACACCACCGGCAGCTGCCAGACCGCAGCCAGGTTCAGCGCTTCGTGGAAGGCCCCAATGCTGGTGGCGCCGTCCCCGAAGCTCACCACCGTCACCCGGTCCTGGTTCTGCATCTGGGCGGCGAGGCCCAGGCCGTTGGCAATGGGCATGCCGGCGCCGACGATACCGGTAGTCACCATCAGGCCGGAGGCCGGGTCGGACAGGTGCATCGGCCCGCCCTTGCCCTTCGAGGTGCCGGCGGCCTTGCCGTACAGCTCGGCCATGACCTCTTTCAGCGGCGTGCCCTTCGCGATGATGTCGTGAATGCCCCGGTAATTAGTCACCATGTAATCGTCGGGCTGAATCACGGCCGACAGCGCGCCGGCAATGGCCTCGTGGCCGCCGGACGGGTAGTACTGAAACTGCACCTCACCGGCGCTCAGGCCCCGTTGCACCGCGGCGTCCATCTCGGCGATGCGGACCATTACCCGGAAAATATTTTTCAGCGTGTCAGTTGCCAGCGGTTGAATCTGTTCGGCGGGACGCATGGTCGTTTCTCCCTGATTGGCTGCGGTCTTGTTGTTGGTCTGCATCGGGGCGAAGCTATCACCCCGGTGACGCCGTTGCACACACTACCCCACGTGAAGATTCGGCGCCGGGGGCCGTCCGGTTTCCACCGGCTCGCGGTCTCGGCAAGGGGCAAAAGGGACGGGGCCCGCGAGGCCCGGATCGTTGAATTCAGGGGGCTTCGGCCGTCTCGCGCAGCTCCCTGGACTGCTCGGCGAGGGCCTCGAAATCCGCGTTCTGGCCCCACTGCAGCTTGCGGTCGCTGTACAGGCCCACCGTGGTATCCAGGTATTGGTCACCCTCCACCTGGTCGAGCACGAACGCGGCAAAATCCGCGAACGTGAGCATGGTCTGTTTCGGCGAATCGGTGTCTACGGACACCTTCAGATCTCCGCGGGCGGGCTCTTCCACCAGGAACGGCGGGCGCAGGATCACGTAGTCGAGACCGCTGTCGCGCACCAGGACTTCCATCTCCTGCATGTCGCGATACAGCCGTCGCGCGTTCCAGATCCACATCGTGCCCAGATCATCGAGGGCCGGCTTCTCCGTCGGCAGCTCGTTCTCTACCGCCAGGGAACTGGCCACCAGCAGCCGTTGATCTCCCACGTCGCGCATCGCTTGCATGATGTTCGCGGTGCCAACGGTGTAGAGATCCATAAACTCCACCTCTTTCATCGGGTCGACTCGTGGACCCACCATCGAGATCACCACTTCGTCGCCACGCATGGCGGCGGTCAGCGACTCCACGTCGTAGACATCACCCTTCACCACGGTCAGGCGTTCGTGTTCGATTTCCACTGCTTCCGGGCGGCGGGCGAGCGCGGTCACCTGGTAACCGCGCGCCAGGGCCTGCGGGATCAGCTCGGCCGCGCTGCGCGACGTGGCGCCGATGATCAGGACGCGATCGGCCGCCTGCACAGGCACCTGCAAAAGCACGAGCAGGCCACAAAGCAGCGCCGTCGCTGAATGCGGAACCCCAAAACCGGCTGTACGCATGCGAGGCCTCCCACCCGACCGTTGCCGAATGCTAACGCCTTTCGGGATGTACGGATAACCTGCCAGACTGGCCGCATTACACTGAGGTTGGAGGGGCTAATGGCTACCAGGAATACAAGACATGCACGGACTGCCTGGGGCCTGGCCGGGGCGCTGCTGCTGGGTATTGCGGGCGGCTTCGCACTGGCCAGGAGCGAGAACTTTGCCGAAATCCCACCGGACATGCTGGCGCTGATCGAGAAGGCCGAAGTGGCCTTCGTCGATCAGGATGCAGCCGCGGTGGGGCCCTACCTGGCCGAGGACTATGCCTGGTACCAGGTGAACGACGCCGGCCCCAAGCTAATGATCCAGGGGCGCGACGAGACCGTCACGCTGCTGCAGGGTTTCTTTGGCAACAACGACTGGAGCGATTCAGACGTGCAGCGCCTCGGAATGCTCGACAACATCCTGGTACAGGTGGAGATCGATCATTTTGGTGACGGCGAGAGCGGGCGCACCATCCGGTCGCTGAACATCTACGAATTCAAGGACGGCCTGCGCTGGCGCGAGTGGAAGTTTTACCCCGTGACAGATTAGCGTCGGCAAACAATGCAGAGACGCACCGGTTGACAAGGAGAGACATCATGGCGGACGAAGGCGAGCTGGAGCTGGAACTGAATCGGGAAACGGTTCGGTTCCTTATCGACAAGGCGCACCAATTTCACGTGAAGGAATCCGTGACCATTCCGGAAGAATCCCTGAGCCCGTCGGATGACTGGGCCATGCAGGTACTCGCCGACCACGGTGACGACCCGAGCTTCCAGGAGCTGCACTCCACCATCAACGACCTGGAGCCGGACCAGCAGGTCACGCTGGTAGCCTTGATGTGGGTGGGCCGCGGCGACTTCACCCTCGACGAATGGGATGATGCGATGGAACGGGCCAAAGACGCGTGGAACACGCGCACCGCGGAATACCTGATCGGCACGCCGCTGGTAGCCGATTACCTGGCCGAGGGCCTGGAACAGTTTCCGGACGCAGAGAGCTGATCCCGGCGGCCAGCGTGTAGACGCAGGCTGAGTGCAATGGCAACGGGTTCCCCCGGCGTAGAGCAGGCTGGCGTCACGCTGGCGGACATTCGCGCCGCCGCGGCTCAGCTCGTGGGGCATACGGTGCGCACGCCGTGCCGCAAGTCGGTCACGCTGTCTGCGATTACCGGCATTGAGACCTGGATGAAGTTCGAGAACCTGCAGTTCACCGCATCGTTCAAAGAACGCGGGTCATTTAACAAGCTCACCAATCTAACGGCTGAAGAAAGCAAGCGCGGAGTCATCGCCGTGTCGGCTGGCAACCACGCGCAGGCTGTCGGCTACCATGCCCATCAGCTCGGCATCCCGGCCACCATCGTGATGCCCACCAACACGCCCTTCGTGAAGGTGGAGAACACCCGTGCCCACGGGGCGCGGGTTCTGCTCGAAGGTGAATCCCTTAATGCAGCGGCAAATTTCGCCCGCGACCTCGGGCGCCGCGAACAGCTGACCTTCATCCATCCCTTCGACGACCCGATGATCATCGCCGGCCAGGGCACGGCCGCGATCGAAATGCTCGAGGACGCGCCGGAACTCGATTGCCTGGTCGTCCCGGTCGGAGGTGGCGGACTGATCAGCGGCATTGCCGTCGCGGCCAAAGGGCTGAAGCCGGACATCGAGATCGTGGGCGTCGAGGCCGAGATGTTCCCGGCGCTGAAGTCCGCGCTGGACGGCCAGACGCGAGAAATCGGCGGCGACACGCTGGCGGAAGGCATCGCGGTGGCAGAGGTCGGGCAACACACCCTGCCGCTGGTCCGGCAATACGTGGACGAGATCCTGCTGGTCGAAGAGCAGTACCTCGAGCAGGCGGTGGCGCTACTGCTGAATATCGAAAAGACCCTGGTCGAGGGCGCGGGCGCGGCGGGATTCGCCGCGTTGCTGGCTTACCCCGAGCGCTTCATGGGCAAGCGCGTGGGCGTGGTGCTGTCCGGCGGCAACATCGATTCGCGGCTGCTGGCCTCCATCCTGATGCGCGAACTGGTCCGCGAGGGACGAATCACGCGCCTGCGGTTGAGCCTGTGCGACGTGCCGGGGGAGATGGCCAAGGTGTCCGAAATCGTCGCGCGCCTGGGGGGCAACTTCATCGAAATCCAGCATCACCGGATCTTCACGAGCCTGCCAGCGAAGGACACGTATCTCGACCTCATCCTGGAAACGCGCGATCGGGTTCACCTGGAGCAGATTCTCAAGGAACTCGACGACGCGGGCTACGCGGTCCGCACCCTCGATCCCGACGCGCCCGGCTAGTCGGGAGCCTGGCTCCAGTTTTCCCTGCGGAACTGGTGCCTGACCCCCTTATAAGCCGATAGGTACATTCCAAGATTCCTCGGCCCCGTGCGGTACTGTTATGAACTAGAACAATTAGGGGGCTGTTCAATATGTCCGATCCATTCGACTACGCGGATGACCTCGGCCCCGCCAAGATCATCCACGTACATGAGCCAACGGTGGGCCTGCGCGGCATCCTGGTAGTGGACAACGTCGCCACCGGGCCGTCCATCGGCGGGCTGCGCATGGCCAGCGACGTCAGCCTGGCAGAGTGTTTCCGCCTGGCGCGCGCGATGACCATGAAGAACGCGGCCGCCGGATTGCCCCACGGCGGCGGCAAATCAGTGGTTTTCGGGGACCCGCGGACCCCGGACGAGCAGAAGGAGCGTCTGCTGCGCACGTTTGCTTCGGCGCTGCGCCAGGAGGATGACTACATCTTCGGCCCCGACATGGGGACCAACGAAGAGTGCATGGCCTGGGTCCGCGACGAAATCGGCCGCGCGGTTGGTCTGCCGCGCGAGGTAGGCGGCATCCCGCTGGACGAGATCGGTGCGACCGGCTGGGGCCTTGTGCATGCGACGGAAATCGCGGCAGACCATTGCGGTCTCGCTCTGAAAGGCGCGCGCGTTGCAATCCAGGGTTTCGGCGCCGTGGGCAAGCATGCCGCGCGCTTCCTCGAATCACGCGGCGCGGTCGTGGTAGCCGCGAATGACTCGAAGGGCGCGATTCACAACCCGGACGGCCTTGCCGTGGCAGCACTGACGGAAATCAAGGCCCAGGGCGGCAGCGTGGTGGATCACGACGACGGCGAAAAACTGGATCGCGACGCGCTCATTGGTGTGGAGTGCGAGGTCTGGGTGCCGGCCGCGCGGCCCGACGCCATTAACGACGGCAACATGAAACAGCTGCGTGCCCGACTCGTGGTGCCCGGCGCAAACATTGCGGTGACGCTGGCCGCCGAGCGGTACCTGCACGAATACGGCGTGCTGTGCGTGCCCGACTTCATCGCGAATGCGGGTGGTGTCATCTGCGCGGCGATGGAATATCACGGCGCGACGGAAGCCTCGGCGATGCAGAGCATCGAAGAGAAAATCCGCAGCAACACCAAAGCGGTACTCAAGCGCGCCCGTGCAGAAGAGATCCTGCCCCGCCAGGCCGCGGTGGAACTGGCTACGGAGCGGGTACGGCGCGCAATGCACTTCCGCCGCCACGGCTTGTTTTCATCGGCTCCGGACTTCATCTGACGGGGTGGACGATGTATCGGATTCGCTTTCACGGACGCGGCGGCCAGGGCATGAAGACGGCCAGCCGCATTCTCGGCTCGGCCTTCTTCCGCGCCGGCTTCGACGTGCAGGACGCGCCACGCTACGGCGCAGAGCGCCGCGGCGCCCCGATCTTTGCCTACGTGCGCGCCGCGCGGAAACCCATCAACGAGCGCGGCATCATCACCGAACCCGATCTCGTGATCGTGGCTGATGAGTCCCTGGTCGGGATCGCGGCCGCCGGCGTTCCCCAGGGTCTGACTGAACGCAGCGTGCTGCTGATCAACAGTCACGAGGATACGGCCACCTGGGCCCACCGCCTGAACCTGGCCGGCCCGGTGCTGGTGCTGCCGGCGCGCGAAACCGTCGCGGACCGTGCCGAGCTGCCCTTCGCCGGCACCGCCTGCGCGGGCGCGGCGGCGGCGCTGGTCGGCGTAATTCCGCGGGATGTGCTCGACGCGGCAGTTTGCGAGGAACTCGCATCCCTGCCCGCAACAGTGATCGAACAGAACGTCTCGGTCGCGCTGCATGCCTACGACGAAATGCAGGAGCAGGGGGTACTGGTCCGCGAAGCGCCGGCGCGATCAGCGCAGAATTACCAGCCGCCGGCGTGGCTGGAGCCGGTCTTCGAAGACGCGCGCCGATCGGCGCCCGCCATCCATGCCGCCGCCACCAGCGTGCAGGTCCGCACCGGCCTCTGGCGCACGCTGCGACCCGTCATCGATTACGACCGCTGCAACAAGTGCTGGTGGGTCTGCAGCACTTTCTGTCCCGACAGCTGCATCACCGTGACCGCCGACGGCGTACCGGAAATCGATTACGACCACTGCAAGGGCTGCATGATCTGTGTGGCGAAGTGCCCGCCGCACGCGATCGGCGCAATCCCCGAAACCGAGGCCCGCGACGCGGAGGCGGCGGGGGAGCCGTCGTGAGCCGGGAACTGCTGACCGGCAATGGGGCGGCCGCCTGGGGCGCACGGCTGGCGCACGCGGACTACGTGCCGGCCTTCCCGATCACACCGCAAACCGAAATCATCGAGACCCTCGGCCAGTGGATCGACGCCGGCGAAATGCCCGGCCGCATGGTCACGCTGGAGTCCGAGCACTCGGTGCTGACGGCGGCGGGCGCCGCCGCGGCGACCGGCGTTCGCGTGTTCACCGCAACCTCCAGCCAGGGCCTGCTGTACGCGATGGAAATGTTGTACACGGTGGCCGGCTGGCGCGTGCCCTTCGTGCTGGTCAACGTATCCCGCGGACTGTCCGCGCCGGTGACGCTGGAGTCCGACCACAACGACATCATGGCCGCGCGTGACTCCGGCTTTTTACAGATTCACTGCGCCACCTGCCAGGAGGTCCTCGACGGGGTACTGATGGCCTACCGGCTGGCCGAAGACGAGCGGGTACGACTGCCCGCGATCGTGAACCTGGACGGCTTTTACCTGTCGTTTACGCGCGAGCCCGTCGACATCCCCGATCCGGCGGCCGTCGATCGTTTCTTGCCCGGCTTCGACCCAGAGAACCTGGCCTTTCGCGCGAGCCAGCCTATCAGTCAGGCCGTCGCGGTACTGGGTGGTTCGCCCTATTCATACTTCCGCTATGAAACCCACCTGGCGGCAATGAACGCACTGCCCGCCTATGCCGAGATCGCGCAAGAATTCGCGGTAGAATTCGGTCGCAGCTACGAGGCCGTCGAGAGCTACTGCGCCGACGATGCGGACATCGTGTTCGTGATGCTCGGTTCCTTCGCCACCAAGGCCCGCGACGCGGTGGACCGACTCCGCGCAAATGGCGAACGCGTCGGGCTGTTGCGCCCGCGCGTGTACCGGCCCTTCCCGGCCGACGACATGCGGCGGTTGCTCGCCGGCAAGCGCGCGGTCATCGTGGTGGACCAGAACCTGTCCATCGGCAAGGGCGGTGTCATGCATGCCGAGCTCGCGTCGGTGCTGTACGGCACCCCGAAGGCCCCCGACACATTGCTTAGTTTCGTCGGCGGACTGGGTGGTCGCGACATCAGCGCGGAAGAATTCTTTGAAATGGTCGCGGTGGCGCGGCAGGCCATCGCCAACGGCGTGACCCCGCCACCGCGCCTGCTCTACACCGAAGATGAACTGCGCGAAGTGCGCAAGCTACAGGCCGTGGCCGAAGTTGAGCGGCGCGAACTCCGGGGCGAGCGATGAAAGAGACCGTGCTTAAGCGCATGAAGGACCTGCCGTCGAGCCACCTGCTCGGCGCCGGCACGTCGATGTGCGCGGGTTGCGGAGCGCTCGAAGCGCTGCACGAAATCTACGACCAGGTGGGCGCCAAGACCGTGTTCGTGAACGCGGCCGGCTGCATGACGCTGCTCGCGACTTACCCGTTCACGCCGTTTCGCGGCTCGTGGCTCTACACCGCGATGGCCTCGGCGCCCGCCGGCGCGCAGGGCGTGCGCGACGCGCTGGACATCCTGATCGACAGCGGCCGGCTACCGCCCGACGAAGACCTGGACACCGTGGTGCTGACCGGCGACGGCGCGGCTTACGGCATGGGCCTGTCGGCCACGTCCGGCGCCATCGAAAGGGGGCTGGACTTCCTATACATCTGTTACGACAACGAAGGCTACGCGAACACGGGCCAACAAGCCTCCGCCGCCACGCCCCACGGCGCGAAGACTTCGACTACCGGCCTCGGTTATGCGGGTTACAAGAAAGACCTGTTCAGCATCTGGGCCGCGCACCGTCCCGCGTATGTGGCCACCGTGATCGGCGCGGAACCCCTGGACCTTGCGCGCAAGGTGCAAAAGGCGATGAGCCTGGACGGACCGCGACTGATTATCGCCCTGGCCCCGTGCCCAACGGGCTGGGATTTCGACCCCCAGTACACCGCCGACGTCGGCCGCCTCGCGGTGCAAACCGGCATCTGGCCGCTGAAGGAGTACGTGGACGGGCAGGTGGTGCACACGAAACCACCGAAGCAGCGCGCGCCTGTTGAGGAATACCTGCGCCTGCAGGGCCGCTACGCGCACCTGTTCGAGCCGGTGCGACAGGCTCAGGTTATCGACGAGATCCAGGCGCGGGTGGACGCATACTGGGCCGGCGTGGACAGTTGAGCCGTGAACGGGCAAGCCGGACTAACGCAGAGCTACTGCCACCGCGGCGGCGACGTGCCGCTGCTCGGCGCGACTATTGCCGCACACTTCACCGCGGTGGCCCGGGAATACGCGGACCGCGACGCCATCGTGTGCGTGCCGCAGCAGCGCCGCCTGAGCTATGAGGAACTGCGCGAGGCCGTTGACCAACTGGCCCGCGGCCTGCTGGGTCTCGGCTTTGCCCGGGGCGACCGCGTCGGTATCTGGTCCACGAACAATATCGAGTGGCTGTTGCTGCAGATGGCCACCGCGCGAATCGGCGTCGTGCTGGTCAATATCAACCCGGCTTACCGGACAAAGGAACTCGGCTATGCGCTGAAGCGCTCAGAGGTGCAGGGCTTGTTCGTGATCCCGGCCTTCCGCGCCAGCGACTACGTCGCGATGCTGCTGGAACTGGTGCCGGAACTTGCAGACAGCCAGCCTGGCGATTGGCAGTCTTCGGGCCTGCCGCACCTTAGACGTCTGATCGTCTACGACCCCGCCGCGCCGAAGAATACTACGCGCCCCG
>CAZTIB010000257.1:0-12555 GCA_964613615.1 uncultured Chromatiaceae bacterium | reverse complement strand
GGGAGCGGCTTAAGCCGCGACTCAGAACCCACAAGGACATGGAGGCATCGGCCACACTGATCGCGGCTGGTCGCTCTCGCACATCCATGTGCTCCGCGACATCAGGTCGTCCTGACCAAGCAAGCCGCTCCCACCAGGGAACAAAGAAAAAGGGCAGACCCGCGCGGGCCTGCCCTTTTGTTTCTGCACAAGTCCTGGCCTATTGGCCGAAGGACTTGGTGAACTCCACACCCCACCAGCTTTCATCGCCCGGTGCATCGAAGCTGCCGCCGAACTCCGGCGCCGGAATCACTTCGCGGATGTAGTTCTTGTCTAACACGTTCTTGCCGGTCGCAACCAGTGTCCAGTCGGAGCCCTGCACGCCGACGCGCAGGTCCACGAGCTCGAAGCTGTCACGCTCCGTGACCGAGTACTCACCGCCCGTGGTGCCGAAGACCGCGTCGAAGATCGTCGGCCGCTGCTGGCTCTGCACCGAGTGGAACCAGGTGTTACCGGTACCCGTAACGCCAACCGTGGCGATCAGGTCCAGGTCGGCGTTGATGGGCCAGGTGCCGTCGGCGCCGAGGTAGAAGGTGTACTCCGGCGTGTACGGCGAGTCATTGCCTTCGGTGTCCGGCCTGGAGTCGTTGTCCTTGATCTCGGAGTCGATGTAATTGCCGTTAGCCTCCAGGCTCAGCCACTCGAACGGTGACCAGGTGCCGCTCAGCTCGACGCCTTTGATTTCGACATTGTCCATGTTCGAGTTGACCCGCAGCAGGCCAAACTGGCCGACAAAGAACTCGAAGAACTGCATGTCGTCCACGTCGATGTAGTACCCGGCGCCGGTGAACTGCAGCGTGTCACCGATGCTGGTGCGGAAGCCCAGCTCGTAGGCTGTCGAGGTCTCTTCATCGTAACTGTCGGCGATGCCGACGGGGATGTAGGTGCCGTTGATAATGTCAGGGATGGTCCCGTTGATGAAGGTATTAACAGTGGCGGCCGAGCCAAAGTTATTGAAACCGCCGCTCTTGAAACCCACGCCGACACTGCCGAACACGTTCAGCCGGTCGGTGGCCTGCCAACTCAGCGTACCCTTCGGCTGCAGCTTGTTGAAGTCCTCGCTCTGGTTACCGCCGCGACCGGTTGGGTCGATGCAAAGACCGGGGTTGATCGGCGCACCGCCGGTGAAAGGGTCACCCGGCGTGCAGACCAGGTACTGCGTGACGGCTGCCGTGGGCACCCGGCTCTTGGTTTCACGGTCCTCGTAGTCGTAGCGCAGCGCGACGCCGGCTTCCAGGTCGTCGGTAATGTCGTAGTTCAGCTGGGCGAAGATCGCGTACACGTCCGTATTGAACCGATCGCTGAGCAGCTGTTCCGTCGGGTTAATCGGGTTGGAGGTGTACAGCTTCTCAACCAGGCCCTCACCGGTGTCGATGCCGAGGTTCACCCCCACGTCCCTTTGTATATTCAGGTAATACAGGCCGGCTTCCCAGCGCAGGCGCTGGTCGTCCTTGGAGCGCAGGCGGGCCTCGAAGCTGTAGTCTGTCTGGTTTCGCTCCTGGTACTGCGTGCCGTCGCAGGTGGTAGGTGTGTAGGCGCCGTATAGGGAACCGGCCGGGCCGCCCGTGCCCGGGCCAAATGCGTCCTGCGGCACGATGACCTGCGGCGGCAGTACCGGGAAGAAACCATTGTCGTCGGTGCTCTGAATGCAGGCCGGATCGGTGAAGAAGAATCCGAACGCGCCACTGGTGCCGTCGGCGCCCAGGGAGTTGTCGATGTCGCTGTACAGGCCCCAGCCAATGAAGTCGGCCCAGCCGAGGTCATAGTCCACCTTGATGGAAGCCTCGAAGGCTTCCTGTTCGTTCGACGACTCGATGTTCGGATAGAACTTGGGGTCGTGGCCGTTCACGTCTTCATAGCCGAAGGCGGCCATTTCCGGTGACTGGCCGATGGACTGGAGCACGCCCACCAGCGACGGGATATGGAACAGTGAGTTGAACATGATCGACGCGGCGTTCACCTCGCCGTAGCGGAGCTTTGTATCCACCGACACTTTGTCATTCGGCGACCAGACCACCCGTGCATCAACGGAATAGTCGCGGAAGTTGTCGATGGTGTCGTCCGTCCGGGTGAAGCTTTCGCGGCGGAAGCCGTCCGTGTCCCGGTAAGTGCCTGCCAGTTGCCACGTCCATTCATCGTTCATTTCCGCGCCAACCCGGCCGCTCAGCAGCCAGGTGTTGTTCTCGCCGTAGCTGACCTTCGTGTCCGCCTCGAACGGGGTTGTGGGGAGTTGGGTGGTCATGATGATCGCGCCGGCCGCCGCATTGCGCCCATACAGCGCGCTCTGCGGGCCCTTCAGCACTTCGATTTGCTGCAGGTTGCCCCACTCCCGGTTCAGGGCCGCCGGGTTAGTGAGCACGACGCCGTCCACTACCAGTGCATAGTTCACTTCGGCATCGCGCGCACCGTTCAGGCCGCGGATGTTGATCTGAGTGTCGGCGACTTCGGCGGCGTTTACCACGCTCATGCCCGGCACCAGGGCGACGAAGTCTTCAACCCGTTCTACGCCCTTGCGTGTGATTTCGCTCTGACCGATGACCGTGACGGCCGCCGGTGAATCCTCCAGCGAGGTTTCGCGGCCGAAGGCCGTGACTATGATCTCTTCGTACTTGTCGGCTTCTGCGGCGAAGGCAGGACTGGTGGCCAGCGGTGCGGCAACGGCGATTGCGAGCATGCTGGCAATCGGTCCGCGCAACGGTGAAAATCGCGTGCGTTCTGAAGTCATGTTGTACTCCTTAGAGACGGGAACCCCCTGACCAATCAGGCTACCCGGTGCGTCCGGGCCCTCAGTTGGGCAGCCGGGCGTTTCGGCCAATTCCGCTGGGTGGATTCGGCGAGTTGGACTTTACCAACGGCAGCGGGACTTTGCAGCACTATTAGCAACTTTGTTGTATGAAAAACGCAACAAAATCTTCTTGAGGGCAGGGATGAGCCAAAGTAGCCAGGTTATCGTCGTCACCGGCAGTACACGCGGCATCGGTCGCGGGCTCGCGCGGGAGTTTCTGCAGCGTGGTCACCGGGTTGTGGTGTCCGGTCGCAGCCAGGCTTCGGTAGATCGCGCGTTAGCAGAACTGGCGCCGCTGGGCGACGTGCTGGGCCGGCCCTGCGACGTACGCTCGCTCGCCGACCTGCAGCAGCTCTGGGATGCGGCCGTTGCCCGGTTCGGGCGGGTAGACATGTGGATCAACAATGCAGCGCTGGCACCGAATCACGAGATGCTGGCCGATATCCCGGGCGACGAAATTGCCGCCACGGTGGACACCAACCTGACCGGCACCATCTACGGTTCCCAGGTGGCGCTGAAGGGCATGCTCGCGCAGGGCGGCGGCAAGATTTACACCTTCGAGGGTTTTGGCAGCGACGGCATGACAAACCCCGGGCTCGCCATTTACGGCGCCACCAAGCGCGCGATTCGCTACCTGACCGCGTCCCTGGTGAAGGAGTACGCGGACAGTCCGGTGCTGATCGGTTCCCTCAGTCCCGGCATGGTGCCGACCGACCTGCTGATCTACTCCTCGCGGGCCGAAGACCCGGCGAAGTGGGCAAAATCCAAGCGCATCATGAATACCCTCGGCGACAAGGTTGAGACCGTGACGCCGTGGCTGGCCGAGCAGGCGCTGGCCAATGAAAAACACGGGGCGAGCATCGCCTGGCTGACCCGCGGTAAGGCCTTCAAGCGTTTCCTGCTGCCGAGCTATCGCAAGCGCAACATCGTGGACGAGTACGAGCAGAGCCTCGACCACGAACCGGGCCCCGGCGCCACGTGAGCAGCGACGCGCCGGTCGGCCTCGACTTCATCCGGCAGATCATCGCCGACGACAACGCGTCGGGTAAGCACGACGGCCGTGTTGTTACGCGTTTCCCGCCGGAGCCGAACGGCTTTCTGCACATCGGTCACGCGAAGTCAGTGTGCCTGAACTTCGGTGTCGCCGTAGAGAACAACGGCCGCTGTTTCCTGCGCTTCGACGACACGAACCCGCTGAAAGAAGATCAGGACTTCGTCGATGCTATCGAACAGGACGTGCGCTGGCTGGGTTACGACTGGGGTGACCGGCTGACCCACGCATCCGACTACTACGAGAACTTCTACGAGTGCGCAGTGCAGCTGATCGAGGCGGGCAATGCCTACGTCGACAGCCAGACGCCCGACCAGATTCGGGCATCGCGCGGAACGCTGACCGAGGCGGGGCAGAACAGTCCGGACCGCGAGCGGCCCGCCGCCGAGAGCCTGGATCTCTTTCAGCGCATGCGGGCCGGCGAGTTTGCCGACGGCGAGCTGGTGCTGCGCGCGAAGATCGACATGGCGTCGTCGAACATCAACCTGCGCGACCCGATCATCTACCGGATTCGGCATGCGTCTCACCAGCGTACGGGGGACAAGTGGTGCATCTACCCGATGTACGACTTCGCGCACACCATTTCCGACGCGCTGGAGGGCATTACCCATTCGCTGTGCACGCTGGAGTTCGAAGACCACCGGCCGCTGTACGACTGGATACTCGACCAGCTGACGTTGCCGCACCGTCCCCGCCAGATCGAGTTCTCCCGGTTGAACGTGGCCTACATGATCACCAGCAAGCGGCGCCTGGCCGAGCTGATCGAGGTCGCCTACGTGAGTGGCTGGGACGATCCGCGCATGCCCACCATCGCCGGCCTGCGCCGGCGCGGTTATCCTGCTGTGGCACTCCGCGACTTCTGCTCGCGCGTCGGTGTCACCAAGAAAGATCACCTGATCGAGATGGCGCTGCTGGAAACCTGCGTGCGCGAACACCTGAATGAAGCAGCGCCTCGGGCTATGGCCGTGCTCGACCCCATCAAGCTGGTGCTGACCAACTATCCGGCCGACCAGGTCGAAACGATGACGGCTGCAAACCACCCCAACCGCCCGGAACTCGGCGAGCGCGAGGTGCCCTTCGGCCGGGAGCTGTGGATCGAGCGGAACGATTTCATGGAAGATCCGCCGAAAAAATTCTTCCGCCTGAAGCCGGGTGGCGAGGTGCGGCTGCGCAACGGGTACATCATTCGTTGCGAGGAAGTGGTGAAAGATGCCGACGGCAACATCACCGAACTGCACTGCACCTACGATCCCGACACGCGCAGCGGTCTGCCCGGGGCGTCGCGGAAAGTGAAGGGCACTATTCACTGGGTGTCGGCAGCGCATGCCGTGACGGCGCCGGTGCGGCTGTACGACCGTCTGTTCACGGTGCCGCGGCCCGACATGGACAAGTCGGGGC
Source organism: uncultured Chromatiaceae bacterium (assembly GCA_964613615.1). Classification (GTDB taxonomy): domain Bacteria; phylum Pseudomonadota; class Gammaproteobacteria; order Steroidobacterales; genus J054. The sequence continues at coordinate 7,282 of CAZTIB010000257.1, read as the reverse complement.
GTGATTTCAAAGACTTCCTGAACCCGGAGTCCCTGCAGGAGATGCCGGCGGCCAAGCTGGAGTCGTCACTGGCAAATGCAGCGGCGGGGGACGTGTTCCAGTTCGAACGCGTGGGCTATTTCGTGGCCGACAGCGAAGAATCACGGCCGGGCGCGCCGGTCTTCAACAGGATTGTGACGTTGCGGGATACCTGGGCGAAGCTGGAAAAAGCGGCGCTCGAGGAACTCGGCAATGCCTGACAACCGTCGTTCCCCGGCCGCTCTCCTGGTGGGAGCGGCTTCAGCCGCGACGAGCGATGCCCCCGGCCGCTCTCCTGGTGGGAGCGACCAGCCGCGACGATGACCAGGGACAGGTGCAATCAGTTAGCCAGCGTAAATCGCGACTAAAGTCGCTCCCACCGGGATGTGGAAGGAACGACTGCGTCGTGGATGTGCAGGTCGGCGCTGCGCCCGCCGTCCTTCGCCAGGACCCGCCGGCGCTAGACGAGAATCGTCGGCGAAGAACCGGTGACGATCACCGGCGCACCGCGGCCAAGACCCAGGCGATCGGCGGCATTGCCTTCGGCGCAGGCGAGTTCCAGCACGCCGAAGGAATTCACCAGTGCGAGGAAATCACCTGGTTTCGTCTGGCCGTAAGTGTCCAGCAGTGGCAGGCTGCGCCCCGCGGCCTGCACACGCGGGGACCGCAGGTCGGCCAGCAGCGAACCGCCGATGTTGGTAATCAGGTTGCCGAAGTGATCGATGGTCACCACGGTGCCGCGAATCTCGTCGCCGCGCACCTCCGCCGGTTCCAGCAATGACGGCACGATGTCCGTCGTCGCCGGACCGATGTCGGCCGGCGCAACCCGGCCGCTGAGGATGTCTGCAGCCAGCGGTGCGAAAATGTCCCGGCCGTGAAAGGTGTGGCTCGGCCTGGGCCAGTCCTGCCGCCGCCGCCAGTCATCGTCGAGCCGGAATACCTGTGCCGTGTCTTCGTCCTCCAGCAATTGCGCGAGCAGGCCGTTGTCCGGCGCCAGGAAGACATGGCCGCGGCACTCCGCCGCCAGGATATCGCGGTTGGTGCCGACGCCCGGATCCACCACCGCCACGTGCACGCTGCCAACGGGAAAGTAGCGGTACGCGCGTGCCAGCCAGAAACCCGCCTCGGCCGGCCAGTGCACGTGAATCTCGTGGGTCAGGTCAATGACACGCGCATCCGGCGCGCGCGCCAGGATCACCCCGCGCATCACGGCCACGAAGGGACCTTTGTGCCCGAAGTCTGTGGTCAGGGTGATTACGCCGCTCATGGTCCGTCGCGTGTGCTAGTGTTCGCCCGGCGACCCGCCGCGGTCGCTTACAACCGGAATTGGAGACACCGATGGAAGTTGCCGTAAATTGTGTCGTGAGTATCAACTTCACGTTGCAGAACGACAAGGGCGAGTTGCTGGACTCATCATCTGAAGGGACGCCGCTGGTCTACCTGCACGGTGCCGACGGGATCATCCCGGCACTGGAGCAAGGCCTGGCGGGCAAGGCGGTGGGCGATGCCTTCACCGTCACTATCGTGCCCGACGACGGGTTTGGCCAACGCGAAGACGGCCTGATCGTAGACGTGCCGCGCGGAAATTTTCCCGCCGATCAGGAACTGAGCCCCGGTATGCAGTTCCAGGCAGAAGATCCCAACAGCGGCGACACCCGTCTGTTGACAATTACGGTAGTCGGGGATGACAGCATCACCGTAGATGCCAATCACCCGCTGGCCGGCATGACGCTGTGCTTCGAGGGTACGGTCCACGAAGTGCGCGCGGCCACGCAGGAAGAGCTCGACCACGGCCACCCGCATACCTAGTTTCTTCTGTTCAAGAGAACAAGATCGCGGCTAAAGCCGCTCCCACAAATGGTTGGTATGGGCCGTGATCGCTGTCGAGGGCCTGTGCGTCTTTGGTAGGAGCGGCTTCAGCCGCGACAGACAAGCCGCCATGCGACCAGGTTCCGGGCCACAAGATCGCGGCTAAAGCCGCTCCCACCAAGGGGGCAGACATGTAGGGTGCGCTATGCGCACCTCCGCCTCGTCAGGGTGCAGGCGCAGGCGGTACCGGTATATTGCCGCCCAACCGTCGCCGCCGGGTCATGATGTGCTGAGATATCCGCGCCTGGATCATCAGCAGCGCTGGCGTGAGCAACAGTGTCAGCAAGGTGGCGAACACCAGGCCGCCGGTAATGGCCGACGCCATCTGCTGCCACCACTGCATGCCGGGACCGCCGATGAACACTTCCCGGTTCAGGAAGTCAATGTTGATGGCGAGGGCCATTGGCAGCAGGCCGAGCACGGTGGTGATGGTGGTCAGCATGACCGGGCGCAGGCGTTGCGCGCAGGTGCGAATAATGGCTTCCTGCGCGGCCATACCGGTTTCGCGAATCTTGTTGTAGGTATCGATCAGCACGATGTTGTTGTTGACCACGATACCGGCCAGCGCAATGGCGCCAATGCCGCAATTCACCAGGCTGAAGGCCTGGCCCGTGACCAGCAGACCCAGCAACACGCCGCCGGTGGAAAACACCACGGCCGTCAGGATCAGCAAGGCCTGGAACACGCTGTTGAACTGGGTGACCAGGATCATTGCCATCAGGCCCATGGCCAGTGCAAAGGCCTTCAACAGGAAAGCCTGCGTTTCGGCCTGGTCCCGTGCGCCACCTTTAAAGCGCAGTTGCACGTTGGGGTCGAGCCCGAGTTCCGGCAGCCGGGCTTTCAGACGATTGGTGATCATGTCCAGCTGCGCGCCACTTTCAATATCGGCCTGCACCAGCAGCGTGCGCCGGCCGTCGGTGCGCATGATGTTGCGCGTGGCGTTGGCCGGTTCACGGGTCACGAACGTGCTGATCGGGATATTGCCCATCTGCGTCGGGATACGCAGTTCGCCGAGCCGATCCAGGCTGCGATCCAGTTCCGGAAAGCGCACGCGGATGTCGATCTCTTCATCCGAATCGTCAGGCCGGTAGTCGCCGAGCCGGATGCCGGTGGTGACCAGCTGAATCACGCTGCCCACCAGTTGCACGTCGGCGCCGAACTTGGCTGCTTCCGCTCGGTCCACGACCAGCCGCCACTCGATGCCGGGCAGCGGACTGGTGTCTTCGGCATTCACGACACCGTCATAGCTTGCGATTTCTGCGCGCAGCCGCCGCGCGGTGTCTGCCAGTGCGTCGCGGTCGGTGCCCGACAATTCGATGTCGATGGGTTTGCCCTGTTCCGGGCCCTCTTCCGGCAGGCGGGTTTCGATTCTCAGGCCGGCGATGTCGGCGGTACGTTCGCGGATGTCGGCAACGATGTCTGCGGCCGGCCGGCGGGTGCGCCAGTCGGAGAAGTTCAGCCGGATGGACCCGATCTGGTCCGGCGCCGAGCCCTGGTTACCCTTGCCCGTTCGCACGTAGATGTTGTCCACGCCGTCGATGCCGTACACGCGTTCTTCAACCCGCCGCACCAGCCGGTCTTTTTCCTGCGTGCTGAGATCACCAATGGCGCGGATATCCACGGCGCCCTGGTTGGGCTCTACTTCCGGCCACATCGTGATGCCGCGGCCGAACGCACCGTAGACCGCATACAGCGTGAACAGGAGCAAGGTGATCAGGCCCACCACCGCCCACGGCCGGCGCATCGCGCGTTCCATCATCCGGATGTAACGGCCGGTCAGGCCGCCGATCGTGTCCAGGTCGCCGGTTTCCGCGGCCAGCAGGTCGCGGCGAATCCGTTCGTTGAAATGCCCGGGTCGCCCGATCACGCTGCCCATGGATGGCACTACCACCAGGGCCATGATCAGCGACGCGCTGAGTATGCACATCAGCGTGACGGGGAAGAACACCATGAAATTGCCGACCAGGCCGGGCCAGAACAGCAACGGCAGGAACGCAGCCAGTGTGGTGGCGGTAGACGCTATGATGGGCCAGGCCATGCGCTTGGCCGCTTCGGTGTAGGCGTAGCGCCGGTGCACCCCTTCCGCCATTTTGCGGTCGGCCAGTTCCGTCACCACGATGGCGCCGTCCACCAGCAGGCCCACGGCCATGATGCTCGCGAACAGCATGACCATGTTGATGGTCATGCCGAAACCATTCAGTACAAAAAACGCGGCGCAGAACGAGCCCGGAATTGCGATGCCCACCAGCAGCGCGTTCTGAAAGCCGAGCACGCCGATCAGTACGATGAACACCAGCACAATTGCGGCCGCGACATTGTTGACCAGGTTCGTCAGGTTCTTTTTCACCCACAGCGACTTGTCACGCGTGTAGTTCAGTGTGACCCCGGGTGGCCAGGCCTGCGCCGCGACGTCGATCTCCTTGCGGACCTCTTTCACGGTGTCGAGCATGTTGGTGCCGCTGCGCTGTACGACTTCTACGGCCAGCGACGGTTCGCCGTTTAGCCGGGCATAGCTTTCCACATCTTTGAAGGTGCGGCGCACGGTCGCGATGTCTTCGAAGTGCACCACGCGTTCGCCTTCCACCTTGATGGGCAGCGACAATATGTCTTCCGGTGATTCGATCACCCCGGGCACCTTGACCGCGAAACGTCCCTGCTCACCCTGCATCGCGCCGGCGGCGACGAGCTGATTGTTCCGCTGCACGAAGTTCAGGATGTCGGTGGGCGACAGCCCGTAGCTTTCCATGGCGAGCGGGTCGACGATAATCTCCAGGACTTCTTCGCGGGCCCCGACCACGTTGGCTTCAAGAACGCCCGCCACGGCTTCGAGACGGTCCTTCAGGGCCTTGCTGGCAGCCAGCAGGGTTCGTTCCGGCACGGGCCCGCCGAGTGTGAGTACCAGCATCGGATCGAAACGCGAGAATTTGATTTCGTCGACACGCGGTTCTTCTGCGCCCTGGGGTAGTTTGGCCTTGGCCAGGTCCACACGTTCGCGCACTTCCTGCAGCGCGACTTTCACGTCGACCTCGGGTTCGAACTCCAGGCTGACTGTGGCCCGGCCTTCGGCGGCGGATGCCACCATTTCCTTCAGGCCCGCCAGGGTGCGCAGCTCCTGTTCCAGTGGCCGCACCAGCAGCCGTTCGGAGTCTTCCGGTGCGACGCCCTCGAGCACGACCTGCACGTTGACGAAGGGGAATGCAATGTCCGGCTCGTTTTCCTTCGGCATGGTGCGATAGGAGGCGACGCCGGCGAGCACCACCACCAGGAACGCAATTATCACGGTGCGCGTGCGCTGCACCGCCGCTTCAATGAGTGCCATCATTGCAGCTTGTCCGCCGCCAGTGCCGTTTCGCCGTCGGCGTATACGGGCTCCACTTCCAGGCCCACGTTGACATAGCCCTGGCCCAGCACAATGATGCTGGCCGTCTCCGGCAGGCCGGCGACCCACAGCCCGTCGGGGTCGGAGCGGGCGATCTCCACCGCGTGGAACTCCACCTGGTTGTACTGATTCACCGTCTTCACCCCGATGGTGCCGGCCGCGTCCAGGCTCAGCGTTGCGGGCGAGATCTTGTGGGCGAGCATTTCACCGCCGGGAATGCGCATTTCCGCGGTTACGCCGGCCGGCAGCGTGCCGTCGGGGTTCGCAATTTCTACTTCCACCGTGAAGGTGCGGGTGGCCTCGTCTGCCACCGGGGCCAGGTAGCGAATCCGGCCTTGCACTGTCTGGCCGGTTACCAGCTGGGCATCGGCGACCATGCCCGGGCTTACGTAGCGCGCATCCTGCTCGGCCACGGTGCCGGTGACGATGATCTTTGTGTTGTCCACGAAACTCACCACCGGGTCGCCCTGCCTGACGAAGTCGCCTAGCTCTACGTCGCGCTCCAGGATCACGCCGTCGAAGGGCGCGCGAATTTCCCGGTAGCGCAGGTCGAGTTCGGCGCGTTTCAGTTCGGTCTTCGCGGCTTCGAGCTTGGCGAGGGTTTCCGCAATCTGGGTTTCCGACACGTAGCCTTCGGTCTGCAGGCGCGCCTGGGCCTCGTAGGCGGTGCGATGTTCAGTGACGCTGGCCTTGGCCTGTTCAAGACGTGCCTGCCGGTCGCGCAGGTCCAGGCGCAAAATCCGCTGGCCTCGAGTCACGCGCTGGCCACGATCGGCGTCGATGGCTTCCACCCGGCCGTCGGTCTCTGACTTGATCTGCACGCTGCGCGCGGGCGCCGAACGGCCGTTCACGCTGATGAAGCGTGTCACGGGCTTCGCCGTCTGCACGGCAACCTGCACCCGTGACGCAGACACGTCAGATTTCGCCGCCACGTCGGCTGTCGATTTCATCGGCGGGTTGGACTCGCGGCTCAGCGTGCCTGACAGCATCCACAGGCCCACCAGCCCGGCGACGAATACCGCCAGCAACCACGGGCGCCGGGCAACGGTTTCGCGAATGTTCATACTCGATTCTCTACAGTGGCCTGGGCCGCGCGGCGCTTGCCCTTGGTGTGTCGTGTCTTGTGGCGTGCGTCTTTGAGCAGCCCGGGGCCGTGTTCTTCGATGTAGGCGGCGGCCGCTTCAGCCAGGGTCGCGCCGAAGCCGGCGACGAATCGGGCGCCGGCCGGCAGCTCGCGGCCGTCGGCTGTCACTTCGTCAATGTGCGTGACAGCGGCGCGCAACTCCGCCAGCCGGTTGTTGAGCAGCTCGTTCAGGCGGTCCGCATCCATTAGTTCGGCGAAATAGATCATGGCCAGGAATTCCGAACGCAGCTTGTGTTGCGGATTCGCGGTGGCCAGGGCCTGGCCAAATACGCGCCGGCCGGCCGGCGTAATTGCGTAAACTTTCCGGTCCGGCTTGCCCTGCTGCGCGATTTCCTCGCACTCGACATAGCCCGCCGCGGCGAGGTCAGCCAGCGCTGGATAAATCGAGCCGTATCCGGCCGGGAAAAAGTGCTTGAAGAGCGACTCGAACTCCTTTTTCAGGTCGTAGCCGCTGGCCGGCTGAAAGCTCAGCAGGCCCAGGCACAGGGTCTTCACATCCATGCGGTCGCTCCATTGGTGCGGGCCATCGGTCCCTGATATATCGAACCGATAGCCTATATCGAAGCGATACTGTAGCCGGTGGCGAGGCGATGCCGCTACTACGCAAGTCAGTTCCCCGGGGCCGGTCGGGCCGCTCGTGGAGCGAAAGAAAAGATATTCAAAACAGACAGTTAACGATTAAATCCGGAGGAATTTCGCCGCTCCGCGGGGCTTGTAACTTTTTGTAACGCTTTCACTTTGCTGTCGCGGCTGAAGCCGCTCCCACAGTGGGGGGGGTCGAATCGCGGCTGAAGCCGCTCCCACAGTGGGGGGGTCGAATCGCGGCTAAAGCCGCTCCCACAGTGGGGGGGGCGAATCGCGGCTGAAGCCGC
>CAZTIB010000256.1:0-5785 GCA_964613615.1 uncultured Chromatiaceae bacterium | reverse complement strand
GCAGGCCGGCCAGTCTTGCCCGTGACGCCGGCTTGCCCTTCGGGTGCCCTGCGCTGCTCACTCGCATCGGGGTCCGGGAGACGGGCCATCCCTGGCCCCTCTCCCGGAGCCGCGCATCCCTGCGCGGCCCCTTCGGGCTGTTCCCTCACTCGCTCCGCTGCTCGGCAAGCCGGCTGACTGTCACGGGCAAGACTGGCCGGCCCGCCCGCTGCCGATTCACGCCGCCGCGGTGGGCCGGTATCTCTTCCGGGCGTCGTCCCGGAGGAGCGGAGCCATGGATGGCGGGAGCGACGGAGGGCCGATCCGAGGGAGCACAGGGATGTGCGAGTGAGGTTTAGCCCGGAAGAGATACCGGGCCACGGCGGCGGCAGTCCATCAACGGTAAGGGCCGCGCCGGGCAATCGGTGCGTGGAACGCGCCCTACTGGAGCGTTGTCAACGCTACGAACGTGCCGCCGTTCCGCTCGCACAAGGTTCGCATCAGGTTAGCGAACTGCAGCGCGTTGCGCATGCGCCCGCCGGCGAGCTGCGTCGGGAACCCGACCCCATGGATCCGCACCAGGCGGTTGCCGAACCGGTCGGCCTTGTTCACGCGCTCGATATAGCGAGCCACTGCCTCTACCGACCCGCGCGGGAAGTCGTCGCCGAACACATAGATGCTCATCGGCCTGCCCGGCTCGTAGAAAGTATTGATCGCCTCGGTAATGCCTTCAACCGGGCTCGAATCACTGTAAGGGTTCCAGCTGGCGAGACGATTCACAATGTTGCGACGCGCCGACTCCGAATCGGGTATCCAGCGGCCCGCATAGGTCGAGAACATGTACTTGCCCTCGTCGTTCATCACCTGGATGCCCTTGACCCGCGGATAGACAGCCAGCGCTTCCTGGACCTTGCGCAACACCAGGCGCCACGGTCCCTGGAACATGCTGCCGGAGGTGTCGATTACGAACAGAATGTATTCGCTGTCTACCGGAATACCTCCCACCGTGGTTTGTTTTTCCGGCGGGCGGTAGTTGGCCAGCAGGCGCTGCATTTCTTCGGTGAGTGTCTGGCGCGCTGCGAGCAACTCGCCCATGACCTCATCGTCCACCGGGTCATCGCCCTGGGTGGCCGCAAAGCGCCCCTGTAACTCGGACAGTTCGCCCCGCAGGCGGGCCAGCTTCTCTTCCGTGGACTCCAGGTCCTGGCGAGTCGTGATCATCTCTCGATTCAGGATCGAGGTCTCGCCGCGGATTTCGAACAGTTCTTTCTCCAGCCTGGCCAGCAACGCGTCCAGGTCTTCCTTGCTGCGCTCGATGGTCAGCGGTTCATAGATTTTCACCAGCACCAGCAGCAGGATCACCGCGCCAAAACCGCAGGTAATCGCGTCCAGGAACGACAGGCTGAAGGTCTCCGTATCGCGACGTTTCTTCATGGCCAGTCCCGTGCGGGCGTCAGGAACGAGCCACGGGTGGAAACCGCCAGGCCCCACATGAGCCCGGGCGCCTGCGGATCGCCGTCCATGGGATATAGCAGAACATTCACGGGCACCCGGCTGGGTAACTCGCGAATCGCCCGTTCAAAAAAGTCGCGGCGCTTGTCGGCCCGCACGTTCTCGGTCTTCGAAGGCGCGGTTTTGCCCTGGGTCGGCAGCCCGTCAGTCAGCAGGTAAATATTGTCGGGCGGCGGATCCAGGTCGTTGGCAGCCTTGAACGCGTTAAACAGGCTCGTGCCTTTCTCCGGCGCGGTGATCCGCAATGCATCTATCGCGCGCGTCAGTTCAGAGCCATCGGTGACTTCCAGCCACTGCCCTGTCGTGCCTGACAACACGCTTTCTGCGGTCTCGTTGAACACGTAGACCTGGAAGCGGGTGCCGGGAACGATCTGGGTGGTGAGCCAATCTACGGTCTTCACCGTCTGTTGCCACTTGGGCGCGCGCAGGCGGCGGGTTTCGGACATGTTGCGGAAACGAATCACGTTCACGTAAGTACGTGCGAGCATGCTGCTGGATGCGTCCACCAGGATCAACACGCGGTTGCCGCCCATTTTCATCCCGGTCAGGTACTGCCGATTGCCGTCACCAATAAAGCTGCGAACCCTGCGGCCGGTCTGCGGCGTCGCTTCGGAGGTTTGCGACGCCAGCCGCTCTTTAGCGGCCTCCAGGCGTTCGATATCGGCCTGCAGGTCTTCGACGCTGTCTACCTGCGCCAGGGACCGGTTGTCCAGTTCCGACAGCTGCTCACGGAGCAAAGCCAGCGTTTCTTCCAGCCGTGCCTGCTCCTCTTCGGCTGACAGCTTCTTGCTCCGATCCGATTCGAGCACCGTGCGCACCCGCACCAACTTCTTGCGGCCGTCCAGCACCTCTTCTTCGAGGCGGTTTGTTTCGGCCTGCAACTCCACGTTCGCCTTGCTGGCCCGCGTGGCGACCTGGGCGTTGATTACCATGAAGAACAGCACCACCGCGCCCAGTCCGCAGGCCATCACGTCCAGGAACGACAGGTTGAAGACATTGAACTGCCTACGGGCCATCTGCCTCTACCTCGATCACTACCCGAAACTCCCGCGGCGGATTGCCAACACTGATGACGTCGCCGGCTTGCAGAACGGCCGATCCGTCGATGGCATGGCCGTTCAACCGCGTGCCGTACCGGCTGTGATCACGCAATATCATGCGACCGTCTTCGCCTTGCACGCTGCAGTGCCGCCGCGATACGCCGGCAACGGCGGGGTCCAGCGGAATGCCGAAGTCGCCGGGCGTTAGTGCAGTGCCGATACTCAATGGGCCGGCGCCCAGCCGATAGGCACGATTGCCGTCGAGCAGGTGCGTGGGCAGGGCTGCCGCGGTGGACTGCGGTGCAGCGGTGTCGGGCGCAGCCGGCTGATCCCAGGGCAAGCGGCTGAGCAAGCGCACCGCACCGTCTCCCTGGCGGCTCACGGCACGCAACGCACCCGTCGCGACGGCCCCCGGCTCGAGGACGAAGACTGCGGTATCCGGGAGCGCAGTCAGCGCCGCCACCACGCCCGGGAAAGCGGCCAGGCGAGAACCAAGTTGCACGGCTGCGGCGCGGCCGGCCGGAAGCAGTGCGCGCAATCGCTGCAGCAGTGGCTGACAAGCCTCGGTTATGCGCTCGGCCAGCGCTGCCTGGTCGAGGCGGGCCTGGAAAACCCCGGCGCGCGCAGACAGCTCGGCATCTAAGTACGGCACGCGGGTCAGCTGCGCGAGCCAGTCATCCAGCTGATCGTAAAGCGCCTGCTCGGATTCTGCATCGTGCAACGGGTCAAAACGCGCTTCGGCCACGAAACACCCGGCCAGGTAGGCCATTGCCACCCGTTCCAGCCGCTCGACACCGACATCGGCCAGCCATTGACGCTCGCCAACACTCGCCAGCCCGTCCTGCACCATGTGAGCCAGCTCCGTGGAGTGCAGGTGCGCCTCCACGGCGACCAGCGTGCGGCCCGGATACTCCCGGCGCGTGGCCGCAACAGTGGCATCTACAAACCCGGCGACCGGTATGCCTTCGTCCTGCGCGATGCCCAGCAGCAAGCCAAGTTGCTCAGCGCTCCAGCTCGCCGGCACGGCAAACACCGCACTGTCGCAGTCACCACCATGCGCCTGCCAGAGCTCCGCCAGTTGCGCGTGGGCCAGGTCGGCAGCGCTAAGCGCCGGGCCCACAGGCTGGGCGAAGGACTCTTCCGACAAATCTTCCCAATAGCGATTGTGCAGACGGCGAGGGTAACGGCGCGCGACGGCGCGCGCCTTACGGCCAAACAGCAGCGCACCATCCGGCGCAACGGCATAACCGGGTTCTTCGAAACGCAACTCGCCGGCAGCCACGCCGGCCAGCGACGCATCGTTGAACTCGATTGCCAGGGCGCTCACTGACAGCAGCTAGGCAGACTGCAGGTGTCGGATCAGGCGCTGGTCTACGTAGATCTCGCTTTCGAAGACCAGCCGTTCCTGCAGCAACTGGAGCTGGTGAACAAGAAACATCAGCACGATGCTGATGATCAGCGCAATAAATGTGGAGTTAAAGGCCACACCGAGGCTCTCGGTCACGCCGCTGATGTCGCCGTCGACCGCGCGGTGGGCCAGTCCCAGTGCGGCACCGATGCCGCGCACCGTGCCGATGAAGCCAACGGACGGGATCGCCCACGCGATATAACGGATCATCGACAGTTCTGACTCCAGGCGCTCGGCCTCGGAAGTCATCATGGTATGCGTGGCCGAACTCACATCCTGGACGTTGCGCGTGGCACCAAAGCGCTGCAGTGCAGACAACAGCGCGCGCGGCAACAACAGCCCCTTCTCCTGGTCCGGCAAAGTTTCCAGCTGGCGAGCGTATTCCCGGGTGTCTTCGGGCAGTATTCGGACCCCCTCGGCCACCGGCACGAGGGACTGACTCAGCAGGCCCCGCTCCCGGTTTGCGTCGTAGGCCTTGTAACCCATGATCGACAACGCCCAGAGCATCAGAATGAAACAGGATTCCTGCTCGAAGTCCTGCACGATTACGTACAGCGACCGTTCAGGAATGTACTCGGGATCTTCTGCAATCAGGATACGCTGTTCCTGCTGCACAGCTGCGGCATTGGGGCGAATCACCGACACGTACACGGCATGCACGATGATCACAGCGATGATTAGCGAAAATAGCTGGTAGACGAACTCGGTGGAAAAACTCTTGTTCATAATGCTCCCGCGCCTGAGTCAAATATCCGAAGGCAGTGAGATGGCGAGATCGGCGGCCAGCGGCTTGGAAGGCGTAAATACTTTGAGCTCTTCTCCCTCGGCGGCCGCAACGGCAGCCTCGATACGCGCGAGTTCTTCGGCCACCTCCTCGGAACTCAACTCAGGGAGAGCCTCGGGCTCACTGGTGCCAGTGTCCGACTGCTCCCGGGCCTCGCCGGGTGCGTCAGAGCGCCCCGTTTCAACCTGGGTCAGCACCGGAACGCCGCCCTGCGACGCCCGCTGCACCACCTGCTCGGCGGCCCAGGTCACACCCAGTGCCGCGACCGCCACCAATGTGATTCGCAAAATATTCATTGCCTAGTTCTCCGATGCGTCGGCGTCGACCCACCTCGCCAGCCGAAAACCCACGTCGAGCCTGCCACGATCGCCGAAGTCACGATACGACACCCGCAGCTCGCTGATGCTTGCATGCCGCCAGCTGGAGCCACGGATCACATGATACTGGCCCTTCGCTGGCCCGAGGGGGTCTATAGCCACGCCCGATACGCCGGCATTCACCGAATACAGGTCATGCATCCATTCAGCCGAGTTGCCGCCCAGGTCGTACAGGCCCAGCGGGCTGGGCCGAAACTCCCCGACGGGCGAGGTCACTGGAAAACCGTCGTCGTAATTCTGCAGCACATTGCTCAGCACGCCTTTTGCTGAGCGGTCGGCAAAGTTACCGGCCCCGCCCGGCGGCGGCATGCGAGGACCCCAGGAGTATTTCAAGGTCTCGCCACCGGCATTATGCCGGGCAACCCAGGCCCACTCGGCCTCGGTGGGCAGGCGATATCCGGAGGTGGCGGGCTCCGCCAGCACGAACGCGCCACCCTGGGCGATGTAGGCCGGCGGCAAGCCGTCCTGCGCACTGAGCCAGTTACAGAATGCCACCGCGTCGGCCCACGACAGCAACACAGCGGGATGGTCACCGATGCTGAGTTCGCGGAAGGTCTCGGCTCCGGACGTGTGTTGGGCGCTGAACGCCCGGTACTGGCTGTTCGTGACCTCTTTGGTCGCAATATAGAAACGCTTCGTCAGTCGGACCTGGCGCTCGGTTTCGTTCGGCCGCCGCCCCTGCTCC
>CAZTIB010000255.1:0-25941 GCA_964613615.1 uncultured Chromatiaceae bacterium | reverse complement strand
AGGTGTCTGCGGGGCGGAAGTCCACCGGCAGGCCGGTTTTCCACGGCTGGGTCTTGCGCTTGGTGTTGTGGAGCAGGCGCGTGTCCTGGTCCAGGTGGTCGAAGTCGTTCCAGTAGTTCTCGAACAGGCCGATGGTGTTGCGGTCCTCGAGGTTCAGGCAGACCCAGTCCATGTAGTCGCGTTTGAATTCGAACATTTCGCCGAATTGTTCGCTGACCCGCCAGTGGGTCAGCTTGGCGCAGTCCAGCAGCATCACGCTGGACGCGAGGCAGCCGCGCTTGCCCTTGTTGCCGGACTTCGGCCGGCATATGAGCGCATGGCCCTCCATATCGCGCGTCAGGAGGTCCCAGACGTCTCCTGCGGCGAACACGTCGGGGTCAATCACGACAGCGCGCCCCTGGTAGCCCATCAGCTCGGGCGGCATGAAACGCAGCGGGGTGAATGACTGCAGGTCGTCATAAATCCAGGGCCGCTTGTCGCCGTCGCGCAGATACAGCTGGCCCTCGCGTTCCTTTAGAAACGGTTGGTCCTGCGTATGAATGACGTGCACGTCGAACTGGTCGGCATGTCGGCTGTTGCGCCGAAGCGAATACTCTGACACCACCGCACCCAGCATCTGGCGGTGGTTGGTGTGAATGAATACGCAGGGTTTCGCTTGGCTCAACGCTCTGTGCTCCGATGGTCAGCTTGCCTGGCCTGCTACAGCTGGAGTGTCTCCCGCCGCATCGTGTTCAGAATGCAGGCCGTAGCCGAAAATTGGCGACAGCGTGTCAGTCAGCAGCCTGTCGACTTCCGCAAGCTGCTGAGTGTCAAAGTAGTCTCGGTAGCCGCCCACTTTAGCGCGGCGTACCTTGTAAGAGTCCGGGTTGTTCTTGTCGCGGGGCTTCAGCCGGCCGCCGCCAACCCAGCCTGCCGATGTGGTCTCCAGCTTCTTCATGTTCTCAATGGACCCGTAGTCCACTGCATCCTGCAATTCGTCGTTCGTGGCCGGCGTGCCGACGAAGGCCAGGATGTCGCGCAGCTGCGCCACGGTGTCTGTCCGCAGGTCTTCATACCTCACCATCAGGAAGTCGGCCAGATTATCCATGTCATTGGCCCAGACATTCAGGAAATGAATGATCCTGGGTAGGCCAGATTCAGCTCGCATCACAAAGTCAAATAGCTCGCATTCCGAGCCGTCGGGTGGGAAGCGGTTCAGGGCCTTTTTTTCCAGCTTCATCCGGTGTTGCCACTGAAAATATTGGGATACCGAGACATCAGCAGGATTGCGCGCCAACAAGACTGTCTCGATGCCGTAGAAATCTGCCTTGGTTTCCACGTTGCCCGTGTAGTCCTTGATGAAGTTGTCATGGGTAAAGAACATCTTCGGGATGGCGGCGTTACGGCGGTGGAAGTTGTCGAAGTTGATCAGCCTGGGCTTGTCGAAGCCGTACTTCGCCTGGTAGAAACGGGACACCATGACCCGGAGCCAGGTTCGGCCGCTGTTGCCGTAAGACGCTACGGCGCAATCGGACCGGCGCAGTTTCCGATATTGCTCCCAGCCGCGGTGCCGCCGTTCGATTTCCAGTCGCCTTTCTTCGGGCAGGAAAAATACCGACTTCTTGACGATGAAGCGGTTAAATTTCTTGATGGGTGTGTGCAGCATATTTAACGAGTAGATGCTCGACCCTGGCGTATTCGGGCGCGCGAGGACTTGGACAAGTTGCGTGGGCGCCTGTATGGGCTGTCGTTGCCCTTATATTGTCTCACAACAGGAGCTGCCAGACCGCTGGCAGGTCTGGTCCAAGGCCCGGAATCAGAACCTTATTCCTCCAGGAATTCGATCAGGTCGCCAATTTCGTTAGCGGGCAGACGGCTGGGTATCTGGCCCGCGGTCGGGTGGTTGAGAATCGCCTGGCGCAGGTCTTCCGAGCTCAGGGCCTTGAGTGTTTCCAGCGACGGACCGCGACCTGCAGGCCCGTGGCAGGCGCCGCAGTTGGTTGCAAACAAATCCTGCCCCGTCATGGTGGCGGCCTCCTGCGCCTGCTCCGTGGCGGCAGCCTCGGCGGGTGGTTCCTCGGCAGGTCCGCAGGCGGCCAGCAGTATCGCAAGGCAGCCGATAGCCCAGTTCGGCGAGTTGGGGCGGTCATCACACTGCATGTGTTCACTCCGGCGACGGCGGGGTTGTAGCCGTGCCCATTATAGGCCGAGCCCCGGGGCAGAAAATCCGCCCGGACCGGCGTCGGTCAAAGGGCCGCGATGAGCGTCCCGGCAAAGGTGAGTAGTACGTTCGCGATGGTGTAGGTGCCGGCGTAGCCGAGTGCGGGCACCGGACTGCGGGCCGCCTCGTTGATGACGTTCAGCGCCGGTGTGCTGGTCATCGCGCCGGTCACCGAGCCGAGCAGCAGGGCCGGATTCAGTTTCATCCAGTGGCGGCCGATCAGGTAGGCCACGATGGCCGGCACCAGCGTGATCACCAGGCCCATCAAAACGATGGTCGGGCCAACGGAAGCCAGGGAATCCAGGATGCCGCCGCCGGCATTGAGCCCGACCTGCGCCATGAACAGCATCAGGCCCAGTTCACGCAGCAGGTAGCGCGCCGCCCTCGGCACGCGGCCGAAGCTGGGGTTCAGGGAACTCGCCGAGCCGATCAGGATGCCGGCCAGCAGCAGGCCGCCCGCCATGCCAAGGCCGATGGACACGTTGCCAACCTTGATCATCAGCATGCCCACCAGTACGCCCGCGGCGATGCCGAAGGAAAAGGTCACCAGGTCCGTTTCTTCGATCTCTTCCTCGATGTGTCCCACCAGTTCCGCCACCTCCTCGAGCCGGGACCGCTCCGCGGTGATCGTCAGTCGGTCGCCCCGCTGCATCAAGACGTTGTCGCTCAACGGCAGCTCAATTCCGGCGCGCGTGATGCTGGTGACGAAGCAACCGTATTTGCCGACGACATCCTGTTGCTTCAGGGGCAGGCCCACCACCGCCTTGTTCAGCACGACGACGTCGCGCGATATCACGTCATAATTCAGCAGTTCGTTGTCGAGCACTTCCTGCCCCACACGATCCTGGACTTGCCGATGCACGTCGATGCTCGCGAAGATCGATATCACGTCGCCTTTCTGGAGCTCGAGCTCAGGCTGTGGTTCAAGGAATTCGTTGCCGCGCCTGATGCGCAATGGCACCAACGGTAACTTCAGCTCCAGCTGGCGCTGGCTCATAGTCTTGCCCACACCGTCACCCTGGATCTCGTAGGCGCGAATCACCGGTGGCCCTTCGGCATCCCTTGCCCGGCTGCGTCTTGTGGTCGTCAGACCGCGCTCACGTTCCAGGGCTTTCGCTTCCTTGGCGAGATCGATGCCCGACAGGGTCGGCAGGTAGCGCACGAAGGCAATCGTGCCCAGGGTGCCGCCGAGGTAGGTGATCGCATAGCCGATGCTGACGTTTTGGATGGCCTGCGCGGGGGTGATGTTTCCCAGGTGGCCGAGACCGGACCTGAAGGCGTCGCTGGCCCCGGCGAGGGACGGGGTGCTGGTCAGCGCGCCCGCAAACAGTCCCGCGTCGTAGCCCGGCGGCAGGTCTGTGAACGCACCGAACAGCAGGATCAGCCCCACGCCCGTGCCGGCCACGATGAAGGACAGCGCCACGTAGCGCGGCCCGTCGGCCATGAAGGCGCTGAAAAAGCTCGGGCCGGCCTGCAGGCCGACAGAAAAAATAAACAGTGCGAAGCCGAAGGTGCCCACCATCGGTGAGATCGTCAGTCCCCAGTCGCCGAAGACCAGGCCGATCACCAGCACGCCGATGGTCGGGCCCAGCTTGTTGCCGAAGATCTTGATATCGCCCACCAGGTAGCCGATACCGAGCACGGAGAAGATCAGCAGCATCGGGCTGTCTGTCAGCAGCTGGAGGATGTCGATTTCCAAAGTTCTCGGCTCCATCCGGGCCGCTCGCCAGCGGCGTTGATCCATAGGGTAGTCGGAGTGACCGGACGTGCTTTTCCTGGCGCCGGTTTATGCTATTTCTAGCGCCCTTGTCCCAGCCCCTGTTAGCAGCGATGGAGTGTAGCGTATGAATGGCCTGACCCGGCTCTTTGGCGGCTTTGCCGCGCTGGCTTTGCTGGCTGCTGTCGAGGCTTTCGCGGGTGCCCACGGTGGTGCCGGCGTTTCCAGGATCGACGAGCTGCCGGCCAGGTCAGGCGACTGGTCGGCAGAAGAAATTCGCAAGGGCCGCGAGCAGCTCGTGCGGGCCTTCGATGCGGCATGGATCCGCATCATCGCCAGTGGGCGAGACCAGGAAGTCATCGCCAAGAACCCGCCCAATCAACCCGGCGCGGCGGGCAGCTACATGGTACGGCTGGTTGACTGTCTGCCGCTGCCCGACCTCGCGCCGTGGCCCGAAAAGCCTGTCGGCATGTTCAAGGACATCCTGGACACGGGCGTGATCCGGCAGCTGGTGCAGGGCGTGCCCGAGACGCCGGCTAATACGTCGTGGTACTTCTCGCCGATCAGCCAGGCTTACCAGGACATGGTGATCGAAGAGATCGAGAAGCAATACGGGGTAGAACTGGAGGTCGAGAGCGTGGTGCTGCCGCCGGGCCGGTTGCCCGCCACCTCAATTCTGATCGACGGCAAGATCGATTTCATTTCCCAGCTGAATGCGCTGGGTGGCAGGACGCAGAATCTGCGGCGGCGCACGTCGCGGCGCTTCAGCTGCACCATGTCGGCATCGAGCCAGTTCATTCACATTCCGGAAGAGTCACCCCTGGTGGACGAGATCAAGAACCTGAATGATCTGATTGCACGGCCGAACGTGAAAGTCTGTGCCGGGCCGCTGGCCACCCAGACGGCCAAGGCCTACCTGCCCGAGCACACGGTCAAGACCAAGTACATCAACGATCTGACCATGTGTGACAAGGCGATCAAGAAGGGAGATTTTGACGTGATGTTCGGTCCGTTGCACGATTTGAGTGTGGCCGATATCGACGGTTACAAATCGGTGCACACGCTGATCGTGGCCGGCACACCACTGTGGGTGGCGCTGGAGGGTATCAATTGTCCGGCGGACGGCGGCGGCAAGAAGGGTGAGCCCAACTGCTTTGAGGTAGATGCGCCCTAGTGTCGCGTAGATTTAGACAAACGAGGTGCATGAAGTGATCCTGGTAACCGGTGCGTCCGGGAAGACCGGTACCGAGGTGGCGCGGCGGCTGTCTGCGGCCAAGGTGCCGTTTCGGGCCCTGGTAAGAAGTGCAGAGAAAGGTGAGCCCCTCGCCGCGCTGGGCGGCGAAGTCGTGGTGGGGGACCTGGCCGACGACGTGTCGGTGCGCAAGGCCCTCGCCGGCATCGACAAGGCCGTGCTGATCATGCCGAATGGCGAACAGCAGCAGGCGATGGAGACCCGGTTCACGGACCTGGCGGTCGAAGCGGGCGTGAAGCATCTCGTCTACCTGTCCTCCATCGAGTCCGTGCCGGAGAACAAGAACCCGATCACGCAGATGCACGTGGCGGTGGAAAACCACATTCGCCAGTCGGGCATCGACTGGACGCTGATACGCCCCAGTTTCTTCATGCAGATTTTCGTGAGTTCCGCGCCGGGAATTCGCGAGCGCGGCGAGCTGGTCATGCCGACAGGGCAGGGTACCGTCGCAACCACCGACCTGCGCGACGTGGCCGAGGTGATCGAGCTGGTGCTGACGACAGAGGGTCACACCGGCAAGAGCTACGACCTGACCGGACCCGAGTTGCTGACACTGGGCGACTGCGCGGCGCGCTTCACGAAGGTGCTGGGCCGCGAAGTGCGGCACATTGACCCGCCGCTGGAGAAGTTTGCGGAACGGCTGCGGTCCGTTGGGCTGCCGGAATGGCGCACCCTGGCAGTGTGCAAGGAATTTGAAGGGATACAGCGCGGCATCGTCGACCATACGACGCCTACGGTGGCCGAGCTGCTCGGCCGCCCGCCGCGATCGCTGGAAGAGTTTATCGCCGATCACATCGACCTGTTTCGCTAGTCCCTCGACACTGTTTGATGCCGCAGCCGGACTGCGCGGTCAGCTCATGTCAGCTTCGTTCAACCTGACGGTTATCATCAGCCCGCCGCCTGGCCGTGCGGCGGCTACGACCTCACCGTCGTGGGCCTCGAATACACGTTTCGCGATGGCGAGTCCCAGCCCGCTGCCTGACGAGTGATCTGCGGTTTCCGGCGCGCGAAAGAACGGTTCGAAGATCCGTTCCAGGTACTCTTCGGCCACGCCCGGCCCATGATCGCCGATTTCCACTTCGAAGCCGCGCGCGCCGCGCCGCGCGCGGATCTCGACATTGCTGTTCGGCCTGGTGTGGCGGATCGCGTTGCGCAGTATGTTTTCGAAGCCGCTGCGCAGCAGTTCGGGATCACCGACCAGGGTCATTCGCCTCTCGGCATCGAGCTGCAGCCGGCAGCCCTTCGCCGCCGCTTCGACCTCTTCGGTATTCACCAGCTCCGTCAGCATTTTGCCGAGCCGGATCAGCCGCGGCGATGATGTGCCCACCGCATCCAGTCGCGAAAATTTCAGCATGGCGCCTATCGTGTCGTTCATGCGACCAATTTCCGCGTCTATCTGTTCGCGCTCCGCGGCCGTCAGCGACTGCCGGTGGCTGGCCAGGGCCAGTGCTGCCTGCAGCCGCGCCAGCGGCGAGCGCAGCTCGTGGGACATTTCCTGCAGCAGCTGTTCGCGCGCGGAGATCAGCTGTTCCAGGCGGCCAGCCATGGCGTTGAAGTCTGCCGCCAGGCTGCCCAACTCGTCGGTGCGTCGGGCGATGGTCGCTGGCACGCGGGCGTTGACCTGGCCTGAAGCCAGTTCGCGAACGGCCTGCTGGAGTTCGCGGATGGGTCGGCCAATGGCCCGTGCGATGACCAGTGCAACCACGCCCGCCACCAGCAATGCGACGGCGATCAGGCTGAGCCGGGTGGCAGCGCTGCCCCACAAGGTAATGCTCTTCGGCAACAGCAGGAAGCTCAGCACTTCACCATCGGGGGCAACGAGCCGCGGCGTGAGCCGCAGCTCCAGGTAGTTGTCGTTAGGATCATCCTGCGGGTCGGGGACGACAGACTCCTGGACGAAGGCGGCAAACTCCGTCGGCAGCGGCCGCGCCAGCAGATCTTTGCCGCCCGCGTTGAGGATGTAGATGGAAATGTCGGGCTCCGTCGCCGCATGATCTTCCAGCCACCGTTGCAGGGCGGGTTGGCCACCAGTGGCGAGTGCTTCGGCGGCCTCGCGTGCCAGCGGGCTTTGCCGGGCAGCGATATAGCCGCGGAGTTCGTAAGATGCGATCACGAACACGCTGACGGCGCCGATCAGGCTGAAGGCGATTAGCGCCGCGCCGATATACACGACCATTCGCAGGTAGAGCCGCGAAACCGGAATCTGCACCGGTCAGTCGTCCTGGCCGAGGGCGTCGTCGATGACGTAACCGTGGCCACGCAGGCCGCGAATGGCCTCGCGGGGAATGCCTTCCGCCGCCAGTTTCTTGCGCAGTTTGCTGATTAAAGTGTCGATGCTGCGGTCGTAGGCTTCAAGCGGTCGGTCCAGCGCCAGTTGGGTAAGCTGGCCGCGGGACATGACCTGTCCCGGGTGGCGCATCAGTTGTTCCAGCACCCGCATTTCGCCGGCGGTGAGCGGCACGGGTTTGCCGGTGGCGGTCAGCGCCCGGCGGCTGCAGTCCAGGCGCAGGGGGCCTACCTCCAGCACTTGCTCTTCCGCTACTGCCGGCGCCGGTTGCATGGAGCGCTTCAGTACTGCCTGGATCCGGGCCGTCAGTTCCAGTGGATTGCAGGGTTTGGGCAAGTAGTCGTCGGCGCCACCCATCAGGCCGAGTATGCGCTCGGATTCTTCGCCCCGCGCCGTCAGCATGATCACGGGCAGCTGGTGCTGCTCACGCAGCTGACGCAGCACGTCGAAGCCGTTGATACCCGGCAGCATCACGTCAAGCACCATCAGGTCGGGCAAGTCTTTGCCGAGGCTATCGAGGGCGGCCTGCCCATCGTGCAGCACGTCGACCCGAAAGCCCTGCAGCTCCAGGAATTCCCGGAGCATCGACGCCAGTTGGCGGTCGTCATCGACCAGCAGAATTTGGGGTGCTTTGTCAGTCATCTTCGCAGGGGTGGCTATTAACGGAATAATGCCTGCTGTTTACCACGGGTTGACACATCACGCATCGGCGGCTGCATACAATGGACGCTGGGATCCGGGGAGCCTGGCATGTCGTGGCAATGGGCGCCGCGGCGCCAGGAGCTCGTCATATCAGGCGATGAGCCGGGACCGGCTCCAGACCAGAGTATGCTGCGAGACAGCAGCCAAGAACAGCACCTGAGAGTGCAGGAGAGGCCAGTATGAGTACGGAAGCCGCGCGGCCAGCGCCACAGAACCGTCTCCTTCAATTGTTTTACCGGCCCCCGTTCGTTGGCCTGGTGGCCTTCGTCATCGTGTTCGTCGTGCAGGCCATTGGCCACACCGTGATGATCATGATGGAGAACGTTTTCGGCGAAGAATATGTCTATTATTCTGCGGCCGCGCTGGGCGCTGTCGGTGCGCTGATGCTCTGGTATGGCATGAAGCACTCCGGCGAGGTCGCGGCCACCTGGCTCGGCTTCTGGGCCGGGACCCTGCTGTGGACGGGCTGGGTGGAGTTCGCTTTCGTGTGGAATGCCAACTTCCTCGGTGTACCCGACCTGATGGACCAGTACGTTGCCGGTGAGATAGCTACCAAGGCTGAGTACCTTGTGATGATGTCGTCTGTCGGTGTGTTGGCGGCGACTATGTGTTTCTTCGTGCTGAATCCCGAAACGAAGTGCAATATGTTCGTCTGGATGCAGCGCAATTTGAAGTTACGTACCGGCAGGCCGAGCCGCGGTTATCAGCGTAATTTTGCTGCGATCACGTGTCTTGAGACCATCTACGTGGTCTGGTTCTGCTACGTGGCGTTGCTGTTTATCTACGATGAGTCGATCCTCGGCGATCGTCACCCGGTGACGTACGGGCTGTTTTTCGCGAATACAGTCTGGGCCATATACCTGCTGCAGCGCCTGGTGCGCTTCTGGAAGGTGACGACCGCGATTCGCTACGGCATCCCGACCGCGATCATCGCGTGGAACAGTGTCGAAATCGCCGGGCGCTGGCACCTGTACACCGAGTTCTGGGAGAAACCATCGGAGTTTGCGCTGGAGATGGGGCTCATTACCGGTGCAATTGCCGTTGCGGCCCTGCTGGTAATACGCACGCCGCAGCACAAGAAGGCCGAGCTGACGGGCTAGACCTGACGCTACGACGATACCCCTGACGCCTGGTGTCAGGCTTCCGAGCCCGGCCTTGTTCGGCGATAGAGCCTCTTTGCTTTGTCCGCTGCCGAATGGGTTGGCCAGGCCAGGCGGGATTTCCCGCGTCGTCTGCGACGGGCGATGGGCGATACAGTTTCCCCTTGTGTCCGGCCCGTGGCTTCGATGTCGAAGCACTAGCCTACCGTCGCCGAATCCTGAAGTGCTAAGCTCAAGCTCAACTGAGGGTTGAGCTATGCCTGCAATTATCACCGGCTGGGGTAACTGTGTGCCGCCGGCCGTCGCCACCAATCATGATCTCGCCGAGATCATGGATACCAGTGACGAATGGATCGTCGAACGCACCGGGATCAGCGAGCGGCACGTGTCGCACGTGGGCAGTGGAGAACTCGGTGTAGTGGCTGCCCAACGCGCGCTGGCCGCAGCCGGGCGCGAGCCTAACGATGTCGATGCGCTGATCTTCGCCAGCGTCAGCCCGGAACTGCTGGTCCCGAGCACGGCGTCCCTCGTGCAGAAGCGCATGGGCATCAAGGATGTCGCTGCGATGGATCTGAACGTGGGGTGCAGTGGCTTTGTCTACGGGCTCGCCGTTGCGAACGGTTTGATTACCTCCGGGGTCTGCAAGTGTGTGCTGCTGATTGCCGCCGAGCGACTGACCTGGTACCTGGACTGGACCTTGCGCGACACGGCGGTACTGTTCGGCGACGGATCCGGCGCTGTCGTCATGGAGGCCGGCGATCCTGACGAAGGCGTGCTGTGGGCAGAAATGGGTAACGATGGCGCCGCGGCCGATGCGCTGATGGTGCCGAACTTCGGCACCACCATGGACCGCATCAAGCACGACATGCTCGACATCACCGTGCAGTTCGACGGCCGGGAAATCTTCCGCCGGGCAGTCAAGGGTATGACCCAGTCGGGCCTGTCAGTTCTGGCGCACGCGGGCTATACCATCGACGACGTGCAACTCATGATTCCGCACCAGGCCAACCGGCGCATCATCGACGCGGCCGGCCATAAACTGGGCATCGATCCCGAACGCGTCTATGTGAATGTCGACCGTTTCGGCAACACGTCGGCAGCATCCATCCCGATTGCGCTGGCGGAGGCGATGGAGCGCAACCGCATTAATCCGGGCGACCTGGTGCTGTTTACTGCGTTTGGCGCCGGCCTGAGTCGCGGCGCGGCCCTGCTGCGCTGGGGTTCGCGCGTGGAGCCCAAGGCCACGTCCGACGTTGAGCTGCCGCCCTGCGAGCAGTCGGGCCTGGACATCATTCGCCGCCACGCCGAACCGATGCAGGCGCGCGCTGCGGCGCGCGCCGCGGGCTGAGCCTCGCCCCAGGCCCGGTGGGAGCGGCTTTAGCCGCGACTCCTCTGATATTACCGAACTCGGCCACCAACCGCTGATCGCGGCTAAAGCCGCTCCCACCAGAAGGCGCTTGTCAGTTCGCCGCGACGGATTCCGGCTGCGCCATCCGCATCGTAATCCAGCCGTCTTCCTGCCAGTTCGAGATCTCGGCCACCAGGCCCATGCCCTCGGCCTGCAGCTGCATCATCGGCACTGTGTAATTTTCGTGGATCCATTCTTCCGTCATGTCGTGCTGGCCGAGGCGCCGCGTCTGTGCAAGTACGTTCCAGTAAGGTGAGCGCCAGCGCATCTCGGCACCTTCGCTTTCGTAGTCTATAACCAGCTGGTAGAAACAGGCCGTGCGTTCGGTCAGTGCCAGCATGCCCAGCTGGATGTCGCCGCTCTGGTCGATCAGTTTGCCAACCCGGCTGATCATCGGCATCTGCGTCATAACCTGGGCATTTATCCACTCATCCATCAGGTCATTGTCTTTCGCGAATTGCATCGCGGTCAGCGTCATCTTGATCAGCGCATCGTTCTGCTCGTGCTGATAGGGCTTGCGATTGTTCAGCGCCTTGATCAGTGGCTCGACTGCCAACCCCACTTCCATTTCCCGACCGGAGAAATCGTGGCGCGGATCGCCCGGGGCCGGACTGGCTTCTTTGATGGCCACGACCACCGCGGTGCCCAAAGCCTGTTCGTGGCCTTTGAAGCCGCTTCGATTGCCGAACTTGTCGGGTTTCAGACCGTCGGGGCCATAGTGCGCACCGCCAAAAACCGGCGCGGTGAGCATCGTGCAGACCGCCATAGCGGCCATGGTCAGTAAGACTCTGTTCATTCTGGAAACTCCCGATCTCGTGATTCAAATCCAAGGATTAAGGGCGCGCGCCGCACTGGCGAGCCGTTGGGGTTAGTTTCGCATCAAAATCAGGAGCGCGTAGGATCGGTCCAGGGCATGTCCGGCGGATGACGCCGCCGATCCGCCAGGCGGATAATTGGAGCCACATAGCCCGGAACCAGTGGAGACCAGCATGCAACTGTACGGCGCTCTCGCGTCACCCTACGTCACGCGAGTGATTCTGTTCGCCAGGCTCAAGAACATTCCGCTGCAGCGCCCGCCCGTGCCTGGGGACAACCCGCGCAGTGTCGAGTATCACGCGCTTAACCCCATCGGCAAAGTCCCTGGCCTGGAGCTGGACGACGGGCGGCTGATTCCGGAGTCCGACGTGATCTGCGAGTACCTGGAAGACGCTTACCCGGATCCACCCGGGCTGCCCGCCGAGCCGCTGGACCGGATGACCAGCCGGCTGGTGGCCCGAATTACGGACCTGTACATCTCGCCTCGTTTCCAGCCGCTGCTCCCGCACCTGGATCCTGCGCGCCGTGAGCAGACCGCGGTGGACGAAATCGGCGCCGGCCTCGCCCAGGCCTTCACGTCTCTCGAGCACTTCATGGGGCCAGGGCCGTTCTGTGCCGGCAGCGTGCCGACACTGGGCGACTGTGCCCTCGGCACCTACATGCAGCTGCTGAAAAACGTCGTGTTTCCGGCTTTCGACAGCATTGCCGACCCGACCGCAGCGCCCGGCCGGTTGGCGGACTGGTGGCAAGCCATGCAGAGCCACCCGGTCTGCAAGCGGTGTCTTGACGATTACGGCCGGGCCGTGGACGAGTTCATGGCCGCGAATCGCGATACGCTGCAGGAACACAGCTGAAGGCCGGGGCGGTTGCCCTCAGTCTGCCGTCAGCGGCGGACGACCAGTGGGCACGATGCCTTCGTGGTGATGCACGCGCCGCCATTCGCCGTCAATGCGGCGCGCCACGGTGGTGATGCGCACCCGGCCGCTGAGGGCCCCCGGTGGCTGGAATTCGTAGTCGAGGTAATACCGCGCCACGGCGAAATCGCCCCAGACGTCGACGATGGGCGCCTCGATATCGATGCTCAAGGGCCCGCGTCGCTCTGAATCAGACATATCTTTCTTGCGAAATTTCGCCCTTGCCGCGCTGCCACCGTGGACAAGTTGCGGCTCGAAAAGATCCCAGATCGTGCACTCGGGCGCATCGCATTGTTCCACGAGTGCCGGATCGAACTGCTGATAGGACGCGAAAATGCGTGTTACGAGGTCGGCGACTGCAGCTTTGTCGGCGGCGAGTTGTGGGTCGTCTGGCATTGCGGCTCCAGGTTTTGCTCCGGCGGCCGCGATCAGCCGCCCAGGATCTGTGTGAGACTGAAAATGCCCACTGTCAGCAGGCTCAGGCACGACAATAGCAGGGCGGCGTCCCACAGGCGGCCCGGCTGCAAGCGCGCGTCGGTCAGACGGTAGCGCAGGTACAGCGCGCTGAAGCCAAGTGCCGGCAGTACCAGCGACTGTACGAGGCCGCCGACGACCACGAGGCGCACCGGGTTCCAGCCCGTCAGGAAGATCAGCAGGCAGAGCAGGGGCAGCGTGACGGACAGAACCGCCACGCAGCGCTGCCGGACCGCGGGCTCATCGTCGAGGAATTTCAGCACGATCAGGCAGTCGGCAAACAGCCGCGCGGCGCCGGCATTCGCGACGAGGAACGACGAGTAGAGCACGGCGAGGGCGCCGGCCAGGAACAGGAATTTTGCGTAGATGCCGAACACCGGTACGTAGGCGCTGGCGAGGCTGCTGACCATGCGCATGCCGTCGGGATCGCTGCCCTGCCGGTGTAGCACCGCGGCGCCGATGTAATAGAAGGCCACGGTGGCTAGCGTGTACACGCACAGGGAGGCGAAGGCGTCGATTTTCATCACGCGGATCCAGCCCTGGGCGCGCGATACCCAGTGGGCCCCCGCCGCCGGGCTGCCAATGAAGCGGCCGTAGCCCCGTTCCAGGCACCAGTAGGGATACACCACCATGTCGGTGCCGCCGATACCGATAATGCCGAACGCCGCCAGCGCCGTGAGCCAGGCCTCCGGGCGCTCGGGCAGACCGAACATCAGGCCATCGAGAATCCCTTCCAGCGGAATCGCGAACTCTGTGGTCTGCAGGGCGACAACGTTACCGACGGTGATCAGCGTGAAGCAGAACACCAGGCCGACGCAGATGGTCTCCAGCAACGAATAACGGCCGAAATACAGCAGCAGCGCGGTTGCGAATGCCACCATCGTTGCCCACAGGCGGTGGTCTATGGCAGCGGCTTCCAGTGCAGTGGCAGTACTCTCGGGCGCCTGGATGGCCAGCGCGTAGTCGCCGGTAATGGGAATCGTCATTGCCAGGGACTGACCCACCCCACCCAGGATGCCGCCCAGCAGGCCGTAGGTCGCGACCATCATCACGAGCCACAGCCAGATGATCCAGTTGGCCCGCAGCCGTGGCCCCGGAACACGGTTCAGCGCCGCCAGCGTGGTTTCGTTGCTGCTGACGGTGTAGCGGCCCAGCTCGATCTGGGTAAATACCTTGATCACACAACCCAGCACGATGATCCAGAGCAGGCTAATGCCGGCCTGGGCGCCGGTTTTGGTAGTGGCGATGAGTTCACCGGACCCGACCAGGCCCGCGGCAACGATCATTCCCGGGCCCAGGTAGCGCAGGATGTCCCGCCAGCGCGTGGGCGGCTCGCGGGTGTCGGCCGCCGCCGTGGATCCGCCGGCCTTTCCTTCAGCGGCCATGCGGCCTGCCAGCTGTGCGTGTAGTCATGGTGTCCCGGTCGCCGCTGTCAAAGCGCGAGCGCGCTGTGAGATTTGCCGGGCCAGAATAGGGCATGTGTTCTGGCGGTGGCGGCTCAATCCAACCGCCGTGCGCGTCGCGGCCGCTCCTGGCCTTGCGCTGGCGGCTGCGATTGCTGACGATGTTCCGGGCGCGTGACGGAGCAGTGCTATGGAGATCGATATCATTCTGAACGAGTTTGCGTCGCCGTCAGAGGCGGCGGAACTTGGTCTGCTCGCGGAGAGCTACGGAATGCGGGGCGTCTGGTCGAGCAACTACGGCTGGTCGCGCGACGCTTTCTTTACGCTGTCTTTGCTGGCCGACCGCTCGTCGCGGATCCGAATGGGGCCGATGGCCGTCAGTCCCGCCGAACTGCACCCCCTGAAGATGGCGAACCTGCTGTTTTCGCTGAACGAACTCAGCCACGGCCGAGCGATGATCATGGTGGGCGGCGGTGGTGCCGTGTTGCAGGCCTTGGGCATGGAGCGTGAGCATATGATCGGCTCGGCGCGCGAATGTCTGGAGATTCTCAAGGCAGCGTCGCCGCACGAGACGCTGAACTTCAAAGGCAAGATTCACAAGGTCTACGGTTACCGGCCGGAATGGGCAACCGACACGCCACCATTGATCTATTTCGGGTCCAACCACCCACAGAGCCGGCACATGTCTGCCGAACTCGCCGATGGCCTGATTACCAGTGACTTCTGCGTGCCGCTGATGAAGAGCTTCATCGAGGCCACCCATGAGGACTTGCACGAGTTCGGCCGCTCACCGGAAGACTTTCGGATCAGCAACTTTTGGGCCTGGCACATCAAGGCAGATGTCGATGAGTCTTACCGGGAGGCGCGGCGCGAACTGATCCTGCGCGGTTACCTGGGTGAGCAATACTTTGAGCCCTTCCTGGACCCGGACGAAGTCAAGCTGATGCGCCAACACTTCAAGGAATTCATGGACGCATTCATGAATCGGAGCGGTGTGATTGAGAATGTGCCCGACGCGCTGGTCCGCAAAATGATCGACAACATTTCTTTCGTGGGCGGGCTGGATGCCATCGACAGCGCGGTGGAGACTCTGCGGGCTTTTGCGAGTGCGGGCCTGACGGAGATCGCCTTGCGCGTACATGATGATCCCGCCGACGCGATCCGGTTGATCGGCGAACGCGTGATGCCGGCGTTATAGGTGGCGCCGCACGCGAGCCTGGGGGCGACAGCGACAATAGGACAATGATAAGGGGGTAAGGATGAATTGGGGATCAACCGCATTCCTGGTGGTCGGCTGGCTGTTGCTTTTGAGCGGACAGGCAGCAGACGGTGGCGCCCACCAGTCCCAGCCGGCGAAGGCAGACCGCTACGTTCTTGTGCACGCCGGGACGCTGCTGGCTGTGCCTGGCGGCAAGCCACGGCAGAGCGCGACGGTCGTGGTACGCAATGATCGAATTGCTGGTGTCGAGCCGGGGTTTTTGACATCCGCACAATTCGAAGCGTCGCCCGGTGCCACGGTTGCAGTTGTGGATCTATCGCAGCACTTCGTTCTGCCCGGGCTCATGGACGCCCATGTGCATCTGAGCCGCGAGCCAGGCAGGGGTAGCCGGCGCAGGCAACGCGGCGATCGGGCTGATCTCACGCCGGCGCAAATGGCCTTCAACGCGGTGTTGTACTCTCGCCGCAACCTCGCGGCCGGTTTTACAACGGTGCGCGACGTGGGCTCAGACGAGCAGAGCGTGTTCGCGGTGCGCGACGCGATCAACGCCGGGCGCATGGTCGGGCCGCGAATCCTCGTGTCCGGGTCAGCTCTGGCCGTGACCGGGGGACACGGCGACTCGATTCCGATGGAGCGGACCGGCAATCCGTCAGATCGTCTGGCCGATGGGACCTGCGACGGGCCGGTTGAGTGCCGCCGGGCGGTTCGCTACCAGTTCAAGCTTGGAGCTGACCTGATCAAATTCACCGCCACCGGCGGCTTTGGCTCGAACACGGCGCTGGAGCCGCAACTCTTCGCCGACGAAATCGATGCGATCGTTGGCACCGCTCACCTGCTCGGGATGAAAGTGACGGTCCACGCGTACTCCGCGGCGGCCGTCAAGGATGCAGTTCGTGCCGGGGTAGATTCCATCGAGCATGGGTTCCTGCTCGATGATGAGGCAATCAAAATGATGAAGGCGGCCGGCGTTTTTCTCGTGCCAACGATTTCAGCAAGCTATCCACCACCGATTTTCAACATTCCGGATCCGCCATCAGTGAGGCTCCGCAACGAATACGAGGCCTTTGAGCGCGCCTATCAGGCCGGCGTGAAAATTGCCTTTGGCACGGACGCGGGCACTTTCGCCCATGGTACGAACGCGAAAGAGTTCGAGTTCATGGTTCAATTCGGAATGTCGGAGATGGATGCAATTCATGCCGCTACGGTTGCAACTGCAGAGTTGTTTGGCATCTCAGCTGATGCCGGCACGCTGGAGCCCGGTAAACTGGCCGACCTGGTAGCGGTCGCCGGGGATCCGCTGAAAGATATATCGAGACTGCGGAATATCGACTTTGTGATGAAAAGTGGTGGCATCGCCAAACAGGGCGGGGAGATGCTGGAACCATTCACATATCCAGCCGATTCAAAATAGGCGTCGCGCGGCGGTCGTCGCGTCGGATCAATTCTCGGCGGACTAAGTGAGTGGCTTAGCGCGCTCGATCGCCTCTGTGATAAGGCGGCGTGCGACTTCTGCATCGTGCCAATCGCCGATCTTTACCCACTTGCCAGGCTCGAGATCCTTGTAGTGCTCGAAGAAGTGCTCGATTTGCTGCAAGGTGATGTCGGGCAGGTCTGAATAGGTGTTGACGTGGTCGTAGCGTTTGGTCAGCTGGTGTGACGGCACCGCGACGATCTTTTCGTCCTGTCCGGCATTGTCTTCCATGATCAGCACGCCGATGGGCCGCGCGTTGATCAGGCAGCCGGGCACGAGCGCGCGCGTGTTACAGACCAGCACGTCGATGGGGTCACCGTCCTCCGACAGGGTATGCGGCACGAAACCGTAGTTGCCCGGGTAGGCCATGGGCGTGTAGAGAAAGCGATCTACTACCAGCAGGCCCGCTTCCTTGTCCATCTCGTACTTGATGGGCTGGCCACCCACCGGGACTTCGATGATGACGTTGATGTCTTCGGGTGGATTGTGGCCAATCTCAATGGCGTCGATGCGCATGGAGCCCCCCTGCGTGTTTGCTGCCCGCAGTCTACCTTGGGGCAGACCTCCTTGCCGCCCCGGGCGGCCGAGTACAGAGATACAGCGCGCAGGTCACCGTCCCGGTTAGCATTGCAAGGCGATGCCAGACCCGAACCCACTGCTGCCGCCCCTGATCCAGGGTCTCCTGGATCCGCACCTGTACCCCCACCCGGCGACGGCCGTGGAACTGATCGAGACCCACATTTCCTGGGTGCTACTGGCAGGTGAATTTGCCTACAAGATTAAGAAGCCAGTGGACTTGGGGTTTCTCGATTTCTCAGCGCTGGAAAAGCGGCGTTTCTTTTGCGAAGAGGAAGTCCGGCTGAATCAGCGCCTCGCGCCGGACCTCTACCTTGATGTCGTACCCATCGGCGGTACCTCAGGGCAGCCCAGGTGGGACCGTGGTGTGGCCATCGAGTACGCGGTGCGCATGCGCCGGTTCCCGCAGCAGGCACAGCTGGATCGGATGCTGGCCGCTGGCGAGCTGCGGGCCAGTCAACTGGATGCCTTTGCCAAATTAATTGCAGATTTTCATAGCACTGCGGCGATCGCGGATGCCGACACGCCTTTTGGCGAACCGGTGACGGTATACCAGCCTGTAGAGGAAAACTTTCACGCGCTGCGCGGCGCACTGGAATCACGTGATGCACTGGAGCAGCTCAATGTGCTGGAGGCGCGGGGAATGGGCCACTTCCTCGCGCTGCGTGACTTGCTGGCGGTGCGCAAGCGCGAGGGTTTCGTGCGTGAGTGCCACGGCGATTTGCACCTGCGCAACCTCGCGTGGGTAAAAGATCGGCCGCTGGCCTTCGACTGCATCGAATTCGATCCCGCGCTGCGATGGATCGACGTGATGAGCGAGATCGCCTTCCTGGTCATGGATCTGCACGCGCGCGAGCAGGGACCGCTGGCCGCTCGATTCCTGAACGGCTACCTGGAACACACTGGCGATTACGCCGGCCTTGATTTGCTGCCCTTCTACCAGGTCTACCGTGCGCTGGTGCGCGCGAAGGTGGATGCGATACGGCTTCAGCAAACGGATGTCTCTACCGGTGAGAAGGAGCAGATCGAGGCCGAATGCGCCCGCTACCTGGACCTCGGCCGCGATTTCGGCAAACCCGGGACGCCGTGGCTGCTGATTACCCGGGGCCTGTCGGGATCCGGCAAGACCACGCTCAGCGAAGGCCTGGTGGAGCAGCTTGGTGCAATCCGGATCCGCTCTGACGTGGAGCGCAAGCGACTGTTCGGACTGCCGGCAGAGCAAAGTGCGGGGGCGGAACCGGGGCAGGGGATCTACACCGCCGAAGCAGGTCGCAAGACCTACGCGAAGTTGCTCGAGCTGGCCGAAAGCGTGCTTGACGCGGGCTACCCGGTGATCGTCGATGCGGTATTCGCCGAGGCTGAGCAGAGGTCGCCATTCGAACTGCTGGCGGCCAATAAGGGTCTGCCGTTTGTCATCCTGGAGTTTTCGGCTGCTCCCGAAACGCTGCGTGAACGCATCACCAGCCGGCCGAGGGGCGCGTCCGACGCCGATCTCGCGGTCCTGGAACGCCAGCTTGCACACTGGCAGCCGCTGTCAACCGAGGAGCAGGGGTGGCTGCTGACGGTAGATACGGAGCAGGCGCTGGACGGCGACCGCCTGGCCGCCGAGATCTGCGCCGCTGTGCGATCCGACTGAACGCACCGTATGACCCTGCGCGTCAGCCGGTCAGGATCACGGAGCAGTCGATTCGCCCGATGACATCCAGCGCGAGTTGCCGGCCCGGGTCTGCGTCGTCGCGCGGCAACAACAGCAGGCGTGCGGCCGCCCGTGCCGTTGCGGCGGCAATGTCCGTGGCGCTGCCAGGCCCGCCGAGTCGGTGGTAGCTGGCCGCCGGATAATCGCCGACGATTTCTGCCGCCTGGGCACGCAAACTGGCCTGTTGCGCCTCGTCCGCCGCTGGCAGTAGCACGGCCAGCGCCAGGGCATCGGCCCGGGCGATGTCTGCGGCCATCTGCAGGGCCGCACGGCCACCCGCGGAGTCCTGGTACACCACGGCGACGCAGCCGGCGCTCTCTGGTGGTTCCTGGACGATGACCAGGGTCCGCGGACCACTGGCCAATAGTTCGGGAATCTGCATGCGCAGTGACAGCCGCTGGCCCATCCGGTCCCGCGCACTGGCGACCACGAGCACGTCGAATCCTGCGCAGGCCTCGAGCAGGCAACGCGTCAGGGGGCCGCGTGTTACCCGGAAAGAAGACGTGACGTTCATCGCACGCGCACGATTTTCGAAGGCTGCCCGGACGCGGCGCCCGTGCGCGCGGATCTGCCGTTCCATGTCGGCAGCATCCGGCACCCGGGAGCTCGCGTCCTCGTAACGCACCTCCCGGGACACTGGCAGGCGGCTCAGGTTGAGGACTTCGAGATCCTCGATGAACAGGCCGGTGATCTCGGCAGACTCGCGTGTCCACAGGCTCGTGAGCGCGTACTCGACGCTGCGCGGCGTTGCCGACAAGCTGATGGAGACCAGTATTCGGCGCTTCGGCACCATGCTCATTCACTCTCTTTGGGCTTGCGGCGTTTGCTCTTCGCAGGCCTGGCCGCGAACTTCCGGCGTCGATCGGCCATGGACCGCAACGCATTTTCGACGCTCCGGTTCACGCTGTTGACCGGAAACGCACCGGTCTCATCGCGCTCACCTGCCTCGCGCCCGGTGAGCAGAGTGACGGCTTCATCGACGCTCTGTAACGGATAGATATGAAAGTGCCCTTTAGCGATCTCGCTGACTACGTCTTCGCGCAGCATCAGGTGCTGTACGTTGTCCGCCGGAATCAGTGCGCCCTGGTCGCCGGTCAGGCCTCGCCCGTTGCACACGTCGAAAAAGCCCTCGATCTTCTGGTTCACGCCGCCGATCGCCTGCACCCGGCCGTGCTGATCGACGGATCCCGTGACCGCCAGGCTCTGTTTGACCGGTATCTCGGCGATCGCTGAGACGAGGGCAACGTATTCGGCCACCGACGCGCTGTCGCCGTCCACGCCCCCGTAGCTCTGTTCAAATACCAGGCTGGCTGACAGGGACAATGGCAGGTCCCGGGAATACCTTGCGCCGAGCAGTGATGACAGGATCAGCACGCCCTTGCTGTGTATCGAACCGCCCAGTTTCGATTCACGCTCGATGTCGATGACACGGCCTTCGCCCAACCGGACCGTTGCGGTAATCCG
Source organism: uncultured Chromatiaceae bacterium (assembly GCA_964613615.1). Taxonomy (GTDB): domain Bacteria; phylum Pseudomonadota; class Gammaproteobacteria; order Steroidobacterales; genus J054. Next base: position 5,242 of record CAZTIB010000255.1, on the reverse strand, counting down.
CGCGGGCTGACCGAAGGCGAACTCGCCCAGCTGGATCACGGATAATCCGTTGACCTGGCCGGTTCGCTCACCCTGGGTCCGAACATGAATCGTATTGCGTTCGATGGCCTCGAAGGTTTCGGTCCGCAAGCGGTCCAGGCGGTGGGTCCGCCGCTGCACGGCCAGGTCTACGTCTTGCACATCGGCCTGCGCTGCCCCTCGCTCCCGGGTGAGAAAGTCCGCTTCGCTGAGCAGGTCCGTGATCCGTTCCACGCCGGCCGACAGCTTGTCCGAGTCGCCCGCATTCCGGGAACTCTCCTCGATGACGCGCGCGATGGCTCCCGCGGAGAATGGCAGTAGCTCCTTGCGCTGCACGATGGAAGCCAGCATCCGGCCATACAGCGGTACATTCTCAGCACTGCGTGGAATGCGGTCTTCGAAATCCGCTGCTACCTTGAACAACTGGGGGAAGTCCGGATCGAGCTGGCACAGCAGGTAGTAGAGCAGCCGGTTACCGACCAGTGCGACCTTCACGTTGAGGGGCATCGGATCGGGTTCCAGGCTCTCGGCGGAAACCAGGCTCAGCAGCTGGGCAACGGATTCGATCCGGACTTCACGGTTCTTGAGTGCGCGCTTTAATGCGTCCCACGCAAATGGCTGCATAAGGACCTTGTCGGCATCAAGTACCAGGTAACCGGCGCCGGATCTGTGCAGAGCCCCTGCCCGAATCATCGTGAAATCGGTAATGAGGTTACCGAATTGTTGCGTATGCTCGATATGTCCCACGAGGTTTTGGTGCGTCGGATTGCTTTCGTACACCACCGCGACTTCGTCAGTGGGCGGGGCAGAGACAAGCACGTTGATCTCGTAGCGCTGGAACAGTCGGGAGGTATCAATGCGCATGCCCGGCGGCAGGTTGTCCTGGTCTTCCGGCAGTCGAAATTCGCGGGCTCTGTCGATTACGTCTGCCTTCAGAGCATCCAGGAACTCGACCACTGCGGGCAGATGCTTATAGCCTTCGCGCAGAGATGAAATCAGCGAGCCCACTGCCAGATTCGTCACGGTGGCGTCGAGATCCCGAATCTGCTCGCGTTTCTCCTTTTGCCAGCCCGGCACGTTCTCGAAATGCTGACGTAACCGATCTGTCAGGCGCTCGATGTCTGTCTCAATGTGTTTTTTCTCTTCAGCGGGCAGTTCGTCGAAGGACTTTTCCGCGATTACGGACCCGTCGCGGATAGGCGCCAGCGCGAATCCGTGCGGGGTGGGCAGCAAACCCAGGTGAGCCTGCTCGGCCTCTTCCTGGATGGCTTCCATCCCCTGTTGATTGCGATCTTCGAACTCCTGGTCGATTTCGGCGCGGCGGTTGCGGTAATTCTCGCTCTCGAAAGCCGCGGGAATTGAGGCCCGCAGCTCTTCGACCAACCTCGCCACATCCTGTTTGAGTTGCAGCCCTACGCCCGCAGGTAGTGGCAGTCCCCTGGGTTTCTGTGGGACATCGAAATTGTTGACATAGCACCAGTCGGTGGCCGGTTCCTTGCGCCGTGCCTCCCGGCGCAGCATTTCGAGGGTAACTTCATGGCGGCTGCTGCCCGGATCGCCGAGCACGTAAAGGTTGAAGCCCTCGTGGGGAATGCGCGCGCCGAACTCCAGGGCGCTCAGCGCACGCTCCTGGCCCACCAGTGTGACATCGGCCTTGACCTCGGCGGTTGTTGCGAAGCCGAGAGCCTCGGGTTCACAGCGCTGAATGACCGCCGCGGCCGACAGAGCGTGGGGCGAACCTGGGGCAGGCTTGTCCTGACCGGGCATCGTGACCTCCAAATGCAGCGAGCTTCATGGCACCGCGCTTGTGGGCGGCTTGAGCGTCTAGTTTATCGCCGCGTCGGTGATACGAGCCAGAGCCAGTGCCAATGCGGCTACGAGCAGGATCACGCCGGCCGCTCGATCCCGGATTACACCCCAGCGCGGGTCGTGCAGCGCTCTGCCGATCGACCCAGCGAGGGCCGCGTAAGCGCAGTCGAAACCCAGCGCGAGGATCCAGAAAGTGACTGCCATCAGGGCCAGTTCGGTCTGCGGCGATACTGTGCCAGTCAGGAACTGGGGAAAGAATGCCACGAAAAACAGCATGGTTGTGGGGTTGGTCAGCGAGACCAGGAAGCCTGCACCGAAGGCGGAGCCCTGGTGGGGCGTTGTCGTGATGCCGGGTGCAGCCGCCATGCCGGCACTTCGCCAGCGCTGAATGCCCAGCCAGGCAAGGTAGGCAATGCCGACCCACCGGACCAGGCGCTGGGCGATGGCTAATTGCGTGATCAGCGACGTCAGTCCGGCTACCGCGATGGTGAGCTGGATGGCCATCGCAGTGCTGGTCCCCGCCACGGTAATCAAACCAGCGCGGCTGCCGCACTTCAAGGCGTTCGCAACAATCAACAGGATACTGGGCCCGGGAATTACGATCACCGCGGTGGACACGCCAATGAACGCGAAGTAGACGCCGCCACTCACCTTCGCGCGCCTTTAGTCCGCCTCACGGTCGATGTCACAACAGTGGGCAGGTGGCTGGCTGAGAACCGAGTCGGTCACCGGGTTGGGTCGGAACACTGTGCAACCCTTAAGCGCCAGTTTGTAGGACTCGTCGTAAAGGCCCGAGAAAGTCTCAAAGTCACACGACGCGGGGACGCTCACAGTCTTGGAAATCGCATTGTCCACCCATGGTTGCAGCGCGGCCTGCATGGCCAGCTGGGCCCGGGGGCTGACGCCCGATGCAGCGACGAACTCGGCGGGCGGAGCTGCCCCGGGGTGTTCCTGTTGCCAGCTGTCCCAGGCCGCGTCACGGATCCGGTAGGTGTGGTGCTGACCGTCAGGTCCAAGCACCCGGCGGTCGAACTCCATCGCAAATACAGGTTCGATACCACTGGACACGTTATTCGCCAGCAGACTGATCGTGCCGGCCGGGGCGATGGCCAGGAGGTGACTGTTGCGGATGCCGGACCGGGCGATTCCGGCGCGGATATCGGCTGGCAGTCGCTGCAGAAACGGCCCTTGCAGATACGGGTTTGCATCGAACTGGGGGAAGGGGCCGCGTTCTTCGGCCAGTTCCACAGACGCTCGGTAGGCGGCGTAGCAAATGGTCTGCATGATCCGCCCGGCGGCCTCCCGGGCATTTGAGCTGTCGTAACGGTGTCCCAGCATCGTCAGTGCGTCGGCAAGGCCCGTGATCCCCAGTCCCAGCCGCCGTGTCTCCAGGGCGGCCATTGCCTGCTGCGGCAGCGGATAGCGCGAGATCTCGATCACGTTGTCGAGAAAGCGGACGGCCACGCGGGCGGTGGTCTCCAGGCTTTCCATATCGATCCTGGCTGACGGTGTGAATGCCTTGTCAATAAAGCGGGCCAGGTTAAGCGAGCCGAGATTGCAGGCCCCGTAAGGGGGCAGAGGGATCTCGCCACAGGGATTCGTGGCTGTTATCTGCTCCCGGTACCACAGGTTGTTCTCGCGATTGATGCGATCGATGAACAGCACGCCCGGTTCGGCGACCTCGTAGGCCGCGCGTTGCAGCTGCTCCCAAAGGGCCCGGGCCGGTATGACTCGAGCCACTCGGCACGCCACCATGCCCCGGGTGTCTGACCAGCACCGCTGGACGACCGGTCCGTCCGGCTCGTCATCCGCGACCGGGAACACCAGGGACCAGTCACGGTCAGCCTGCACGGCCGCTATGAAGTCGTCCGTGACCTGGACCGACAGGTTGAAGTTGCGCAACGCCGACGGATCGCGCTTGGCGTTGATGAAGGTCTCGATGTCCGGGTGATCGCAGCGCAGTGTTGCCATCATCGCGCCGCGCCTTGCCCCCGTAGACATCATGGTTGCGCACATGGCGTCCCAGATACGCATGAATGACAACGGGCCGGAAGCGATGCTGTCCGTGCCGCGCACGGGCGTGCCGGCCGGCCGTAACGTGGAGAAGTCGTAGCCGATGCCGCCGCCCTTTTGCATGGTGACCGCGCCCGCTTTCAGTGAATCGAAGATGCCCTCGAGGGAATCATTGATCGGGCCCATCACAAAGCAGTTGAACAGTGTGACGTCGCGATCGGTGCCAGCGCCGGCGAGGATGCGCCCACCTGGCAGGAACCTGAAGTCTGCCATCAAGCGGTGAAAGGCCTCGGTCCACCTCTGCTGGTCGCGACTTTCAGTCGCAGCGACCGCAGCCGCGACCCGCCGCCAGGTATCCGCTATGGAAGTCTCGCCTCTGTAACGGTACTTGGCGGCCCAAACCTCGTGGGACAGCGCATTTTGTTGCGGATTTACGGGACTCATCGTAATTCGCCCGTTTCTCGCCAGGCTCAAGGCTGGCGGTCTTGATGGTATATACCAGGGAGCTGATGGTCTGTACTCAGTCTACAGGAGGCAGTATCGCTCCTGCCCCTGTTGCCGCCGTCCGTCACTCCCGTTACAGGCTATTGCTGCTTGCGCCGCTCGATGTGCTGCTTACGCCGCTCGATGCCGTCGATGATGGTGTTCAGGGTCTCACAGGGGCGCATGGCGCGGGCGGTCAGCTCGGGATCGGGATGGTAATAGCCGCCGATATCCATCGCCTGGCCCTGGACCGTGTTCAGTTCCTGGATAATGGTGTCTTCGTGCAGTGCCAGCTGTTTTGCAACCGGGGCAAACCGGCTTTTCAGCTCCGCATCCGTATCCTGCCCGGCAAGGGCCTGCGCCCAGTACAGTGCCAGGTAGACATGACTGCCGCGGTTACCCATTTCGCCGACTTTGCGTGACGGGGAGCGGTTGAATACGAGGAATTTTCCCGTGGCCTGGTCCAGCGCGACGGCGAGGGTTTTTGCCTTCGCATTGGCGGTTTTTTCCGCCAGGTCTTCCAGGGAAACTGCGAGGGCGAGGAATTCGCCCAGCGAATCCCAGCGCAGGTGGCCTTCTTTCAGGAATTGCTGCACGTGCTTGGGCGCAGAGCCGCCGGCACCGGTCTCGTACAACCCGCCGCCGGCCAGCAGGGGCACGATGGACAGCATCTTGGCGCTGGTGCCCAGTTCCAGGATCGGGAACAGGTCGGTCAGGTAGTCCCGCAGCACGTTGCCGGTCACCGAAATGGTGTCCTGACCGGCACGCACGCGTTTCAGGGTCGCGCGCATGGCTTCCACCGGCGGCATGATCTCGATATCCAGGCCCGCGGTGTCATGGTCCTGAAGATAGGCCTCGACCTTCGTAATCAGGTTTCTGTCGTGGGCACGTTCCTCATCCAGCCAGAAGATGGCCTGGG
>CAZTIB010000254.1:0-16272 GCA_964613615.1 uncultured Chromatiaceae bacterium | reverse complement strand
TGCCCGCCCGGGCGAGGTGCGTTGCTCCAGTGCTTTCACGAGCAAGGCCGGCGGCTCGGCGCGGTACCAGGGCAGATCTTCCGGCGTCTTCGCCCGTCTATACAGGAGGCCCAGGACGCGCTCGTTCTTGCGTTTGCTCATGCGTCGGCCAAGTGGTGTCCTAAATCGTATCAGACACCAATCCTTACCCCCCTGGTAGGAGCGGCTTTAGCCGCGACAGCATCGATGTGCCGGACCCTTCGCGGCTAAAGCCGCTCCTACCGTCGGGATGTGGCGCCTCACAACTCGCGGCGGATGACCGCTAGAAAATCCTCCCCGTACCGCTCCAACTTTGCCTGGCCAACCCCGCTTATGGCTAGCAGTCCATCTTCATCGGTGGGCTTGTCGTGCACCATCTGCCGGAGCGTCGAGTCGTGGAAGATTACGTAGGGCGGCACCTCATGTTGTTTTGCCAGTTCCTGCCGGCGCATTCGCAGTGCTTCCCACAGGTGCATGTCGGTGATCGCGATTTCGTCGTCTGCGCCGCCCGTACCGAGGCCTGCACCAGCACTTTTTGCCTTGCGCTTACTCCGGGCCTTCTTCGGTACGAGTGGATCTTCCCGCAGCTCCACCGCCTCGGAACCCTTTAACACCGAGCGGCTGGATTCTGTCAGTACCAGGCCCCCAAAGCGTTCCGGGTCCGCCCGCAAGTAACCCCGTACCACCAGCTGCCGCACCACCGACCGCCATGCCGTAGCTGGCCGGTCCGCACCCACGCCAAATACACTCAGCGCATCGTGCCCGTGCTGCTGCGTTTTCTCCGTGCTCTTGCCCATCAGCACGTCCACGACGTGTGCGGCGCCGAACATCTGGCCGGTGCGATACACGGCACTCAACAGCATCTGCGCATCGACCGTGCCGTCGCGAGTGGCCGGCGGGTGCAGGCAGTTGTCGCAGTTGCCGCAGTCGGCGGCCAGGGTCTCACCGAAATACTCCAGCAGCGGCCGGCGCCGGCAGCCGGTAACCTCGCACCAGCCGAGCAGGGCGTCGAGTTTCTGGCGTTCGTGGCGCTTGTATTCTTCGTCGGCGACACTTTCGTCGGCCATCTGGCGCAGGCGCACCACGTCCTGCAGGCCGTAGACCATCCAGGCCTCGGCGGGCAGCCCGTCGCGCCCGGCACGGCCGGTTTCCTGGTAGTAGGCCTCCAGGCTCTTGGGCAGGTCCAGGTGGGCCACGAAGCGCACGTCGGGTTTGTCGATGCCCATCCCGAACGCGATAGTGGCGACGATGATCAGCCCGTCTTCGGTGACAAAGCGCCGCTGATGTTTCGCGCGGTCGTGTGCAGACAACCCCGCGTGGTAGGGCAGGGCCTTGTAACCCTGGGTATTCAGCCACTCGGCAATGCTCTCGGTCTTCTTGCGCGACAGGCAGTACACGATGCCGGCCTCGCCGCGATGGGCTTCCAGGAAGCGCGCGAGCTGGGTACGCGCATCGGTCTTCGGCTGCACCTGGTAACGGATGTTCGGCCGGTCGAAGCCTGAGACCAGCACCGCCGGGTCGTCCAGCTCCAGCCGTTCGATAATCTCCGCGCGGGTCAGGGCCGTGGCCGTGGCCGTAAGGGCTATGCGCGGCACGCCGGGGAAGACATGGCGCAGTTCATTGAGACTCAGGTAGTCCTGCCGGAAATCGTGGCCCCATTGCGACACGCAGTGGGCCTCGTCAATGGCGATCAGCGAAATGGGCAGCTCGCTCAGCCACGCCCGGGTCTGCGGCTGCACCAGCCGTTCCGGTGCTATATACAGAAGTTTCAGCTCCCCGCGGTGCAGCTGCCCGATGATGGCTTCCTGTTCCTCCCACGACAGGGAAGAATTCAAGAAGGCTGCCGCCACGCCCAGCTCATGCAGTGCGCTGACCTGGTCCTGCATCAGCGCGATCAGTGGCGAGATCACAAGCGCGGTGCCGCGGCCCAGCAGCGCCGGTACCTGGTAGCACACGGACTTGCCGCCGCCGGTGGGCATCAGCACCAGGGAATCCTGCCCGGCCAGGGCCCGCCCGATGGCCGCTTCCTGCTGGCCGCGGAATTCGTGGTAGCCGAAAACGTCGCGGAGGATTTCGTGGGCGGGGGAGGTCACGCCGGGGAGAATAGCAGCACAGGGGCAGCGGACATCAGCTTTCTTTCAGCTGCTACGCTCGGTAAATGAATCGCGTCAATCCGAAGAAGCTGCTGCAAAGCAAGTGGACCGCCGCCGAACCGCGTAACCGCGAGAAACACTGGCTGGTCACGGAGGTACGCTGCGATGACGCGGGTGTGCCGCAGACCTGCATTCTCCAGGCCGTGCACAGCTATCGTGAGATTGAACTCGACCCCCATACCGTAGGAGCGGCTTCAGCCGCGACGGCTTTCCCAGGCCATCGGCGTTTCCTTGCATCGCGATCGCGGCTGAAGCCGCTCCTACCGGGTGGGTTCCATTGGCACCCGGGGGCGCAAGCCGCCGATCAGCAGCCCGCCCGACAGAATGAGCACCGCGGCAACAAACTGGTACTCCGGCCAGATCCGCAGTGAGCCGCAGATATACAGGCCGAGAACGTTCGCCACGTGCGGAATATTCAGCAGCCGGTTGGAGCTGAGGGCCAGCTTCGGAAACCGCAGATTAGAAATCATGCCGATGCCGAGCACGGCCATCGCCACCGACAGATAGACCGGCCAGTTGAGCGTGGCCAGGTCTTCGTGGCGCACCAGCACAATGATGCCGGTAGAAATCAGCGCGCCACACACGGTGGTCGGCACGCCGCGGAACCAGCCGGCCTGCACCGGCGCCACCGAGTTAAAACGCGCCAGCCGCAACGCTGCCAGTAACGCGTAGATGGCGCAGCTCGCCGCAATCCACACGGTCGCAACGCCGTCGTAGGTCTGCCAGACGTAGTGCAGCACCAATGATGCCGGGGCAAGCCCGAACGCTACCAGGTCGGCAAAAGAGTCGAACTCCGCTCCGAAGCTCGACGTGGCCTTTAACAGTCGCGCAGCAATGCCGTCAGCCACATCCAGCAGGATGCACCAGACAATGAACCAGCCCGCTTGCTCCAGGTGCCCGAGTTCGGCACTGACAATGGAAGCGAGGGCCAGCAGAAAGCTGGTGGCCGTGAGCAGGTTGGGGAGTGCGTAGCGGATTGCACCCATAGCGCCGGGTTGGCTCACCTCATGTTCGACATGGCCCGGGTCCAGGCGTCCGCCAGCGATTCATACTCCGCCAGCTTCATCATTTGCGCGGCCGCTTCTTGCTGAAACTTGCGCTGCGCTTGCGACTGCTTCTGCGCCATGGCCTGCATTTCTTCTGCTGAAGGCCGGGGCATCTCGCTGAGCTGAACAGAAATGTCCATCAGGCGTGTCCCCAGGGCCTCGATCTCGCCCGCAGCCTTATCAGCGGAAGCCTGGTCGTCGACGCCTTCCAGCACGCTGACCATCTCTCGCATAACCTCCGCCTGCGCCTCTACACCGTCTTCGAAAGAATCGATTCCACCGTCGCCACACGCGGTGCAGAGCAGCGCTAAAAGGATCGTAATGCCGGCGTGTCTCATTGAAATTGCCTCTTCTTTTTCTTACTGGACCTGGACCCGGCCCAAGGTAGCACCCGTATTACCCTCGCGAAAGGAATAAAGGGGTCGGACCACGCCAACTGCTTGATCTATATGCCGATTGACCCATGCTGACGCTCGTTTTCGGCCTTAGATGGTCCTTTCCGGTGCTGATATCGAGCGTCTAAGAGCGGTGGCTGAGGCGGGTCGTACAGGGGGCCGTTCGCTTGCCTGCGTCTTCGCCTGTGGGCGAGTGTGCAGCCGCGACTTGCCGTTTTTGCTAGTTTGTCGCTGTTGCGTGTTGCGGGTCCGCTCTCATGTCCGGTGTCGCACTGATCGTTGGCCTGGCCCTGATCGTTTGGGGCATCTTCCTGTTCAACCGCCTGGTTCGAGACCGTAACCGCGTGCGCGCGGCCTGGAGTGACATCGACGTGCAGCTCACCCGCCGGCATGACCTGGTGCCGCGCCTCGTGGAGGCCGTGAAAGCCTATGCTTCGCACGAGCGGGCCACCCTGGCGGCGGTCACGGAGCTGCGCAACCAATCGACGGCGGCCCGGCGCCTGGCTGACAAGGCCGGCTTCGAAGAGCAACTCGAGGCCGGGGTGCACAAGCTGATACTGCTGGCCGAGGCTTACCCCGATCTGAAAGCCAACCAGAATTTCCTCGAGCTCCAGGCGGAGCTCGTCGAGATCGAAGACCACCTGCAATATGCACGCCGCTTCTACAACGGTGCGGTGCGGATACTGAACACCCGTATCGAGACGGTGCCGGATGTCGCGGTGGCGAGGTTGTTGCGGTTTCAGCCCGCCGAGTTTTTCGCCACCGACAACCGCGCCGCGCCGCAGGTCAGCCTGTGATGTTCCGGCTGCGCAGTTTAGTGCCGGCGCTTGCTGCCTGCTTGTTGGTACTGCCGGCCGCCCACGCGCGCGAGGAAATTCTCAAATATCACAGCGACATCGAGGTGCGGGCCGACAGCTCCATGGTGGTGACGGAAACCATTCGCGTGCGGGCCGAAGGCGACCAGATCCGGCGCGGCATCTATCGTGATTTCCCCACGGATTACCGGGACCGCCTGAACAACCAGATCAAGCTGGATTTCCAGGTGCTCGAGGTTACGCGGGACCGGCGAAGCGAACCGTTCTTTACCGAAAAACGTGCCAACGGCGTGCGGGTGTATGCCGGGAGTGCCGACCGGTTCATTCCGCCCGGTGACTACGAATACGCGATTACCTATCGCACCAATCGGCAGCTGGGATATTTCGACGATTACGACGAGCTGTACTGGAACGTGACCGGCAACGGCTGGGGTTTTCCGATCCAGGCGGCCAGCGCGACCATCCGGCTGCCGGCCGGTGTGGCGCCGGCGGCCATGGCCATCGAGGGCTACACCGGGGCCTTCGGCGCCAAGGGCCAGGACTATACGGCGAATGTTGGCATCGACGGTGAAGCCTTCATCGCGACCACCAGGCCGCTGCGGCCGAACGAAGGGCTGACGGTGGCGTTGAGCTGGCCCAAGGGCGTGGTGGCGGAACCATCTGCGATGGATCGCCTGGGCTTCCTGCTGGCAGACAACGGCGGGCTCTTGATTGCGCTCTGCGGCCTGGCGCTGATGGCGGGCTACTTGTACTTCGCGTGGGCGCGCTATGGCCGGGACCCCGAGGCCGGCCCGGTGTTTCCGCACTACGACCCACCGCCGCAGCTGTCCCCCGGCGCGTGTCGCTATATAAAGGAGATGTCCCACGACCACCAGGCCTTTTCCGCCGCGGTGTTGAACCTGGCAGTGAAGGGCTATGTCACGATTCACGAAGGCCTGACCGAGGCGTTGCGGGCAGCCACCGGCGGTTCATTGTACGACCAGGCCATAGACCAGCTGTCGCCGACGCAGAAAAAACTCCTGGGCCCGTTGCTGGAGCTGGCCGAGAAGGCCATGGAAGCCGCCGCCAACGACACTTTCGTGCTGCAGAAAAATGCCGCTGCAACGGGCCTGCCCGCGCTGGGGCCGGGCGAAGAGGCATTGCTGAAGAAACTGTTTGTGTCGGGCGAATACCTGGTGCTGACCAACAAGAATCACGAGACCGTGCGCGGCGCAATCAAGGCCCATGCGGCCGCGCTGAAAAAGTACTACCAGCGCATCTATTTCTTCACCAACGGCGGCCTCTTGCTGCCGGCGCTGCTGATTGCCGCGCTGACCGTGCTGCTGGTTGCCGTGCTGGCGGAATTCACGCCGCTGGCGATTGTCGTGTTGGTGCTCGCGGTGCCGCTGCTTTTCTGGTTCAGCTACCTGATGAAAGCGCCCACCGTGCCGGGCCGGAAGGTCATGGACCAGCTCGACGGGTTCAAGATGTATCTCACCGTGGCCGAGGCCGACGACCTCCAGCGCATCGAAGGCATCGCGGGGCCTAGCCCGGCAAAAACCCCGGAACTGTTCGAGCGCTACCTGCCCTACGCGGTGGCGCTGGACGTGGAACAACCCTGGGCGGAGCAGTTCGAGCGCCTGTTCATGCGCCTGTCTGCCGAACAGGGCACCGGCTACCGGCCGGGCTGGTACGCCGGGCAGCGGCCGATTCGCAGCTTCAGCGGCTTCACCACGGCGGTCAGCAATTCACTGACCTCGGCCATCAGCTCGTCGTCCACCGCGCCCGGCTCTTCCTCCGGCAGTGGGGGCGGCGGCTCGTCGGGTGGCGGCGGTGGCGGCGGCGGAGGGGGCGGCTGGTAAAACCCAGGCTATGGCTCCGTTATTTCCCCGGTGGGAGCGGCTTCAGCCGCGACAATCGACAATTAGAGAGCAGTGCCTTCGGCATGCCAGTCGCGGCTGAAGGCGCTCCCACCGAAAAGAGAATATGGAGTGAGCGATCGAGGCGCCGGGATCAATTTCCTTCGGAAAAAATAAAACCGGCGCCTTTTCTACACTACCAACCGTCAATGTGCAGCACATCGTCGAGCGGTCTGCGCTGCGCCGGCTGGAATTCGGTGCCGATGGAATAGGCCGTGGGAATCAGGGCCACCTGGGTGACTTCCGCGTAGGGAATGCCCAGCAGGTCAGCTGCTATTTCTTCGTACATCAGGTGCACCGTGGTCCAGCAGGTGCCCAGGCCACGGTTGCGGGCGGCCAGCATGAAACTCCACGTGGCCGGCAGGATCGAGCCATAGATGCTGGCGAGGCCAACGTTGGCGGCAGGCCCCGACATGCCTTCAACGCGCCCCTTGATGCAGGGGATCACATGTACCGGCACGCGTTCAAGGTGGTCGGCAAGATAGTCGGCGGAGCGCGCCACGCGCACCATCTGCTGGCGGCCTGGTCCGGGTGACTCGCGGTCGCGCAGATCGAAGACCGAGCCGGGTGCCTTTTTGTACTGCGCCCAGCCCTTGCGGTACAGGTCGGCGAGCGCCGCGCGTTTGTCCGCGTCGAAAACCACTACGAACCGCCAGCCCTGGGTATTGCCGCCGCTGGGTCCTTGCAAGGCAATGTCGATGCAGTCGCGGATCACCTCTGGTTCTACCGGCTTTTCCAGGTCCAGGCGCTTGCGCACCGCACGTGTGGTCGTGAGCAACTGGTCGGCCGTTAGTTTCAGGTGCATGGCGTTTTTCCTCGTTGTAGACGGCACCGGAGATTCGGTCATGCCTGGTTAACAACCGGCAGCCCGTGATTGTTCCAGTTGATCATGCCGCCGGCGAGATTGGCAACCTGGCTGAATCCCGCTTTCTCCAGCATGGTGACGGCCCGGGCCGAGCGGCCGCCTGAGCGGCAAACGGCAACGGTCGGCGTCTCTTTGTCGAGGGTCTCGAGCTGCTGGCTCAACTGTTCCAGCGGGATCAGGGTGGCAGAAGGGATATGCCCGAGCACACCCGTGTACTCGCTGCTGTCGCGAACGTCGATGAGCTGCAGTTCACCGGCATGGTCGGCGACCCATAACGGGTCGACCTCGTTGATCCCCGCGTAGGTGTAACGCAGCGGCGCCCACTCCGGGGCCTGCGCCTGGTCTGCGAGCCTGGTGTGTCCACACTTCAGGTTGGCCGGCACCGCGACGGCGATCTGCTTGGGATGCGACAGCCCGAGGTTCTCCATGTAGCCGACGAAGTCGCGCTCGCTGCGCCCGGCGCCAATGCGCGGATTGAAGGCCTTTTCTTCGGCGACGCTGCTGCAGGTGAGGCCGCGGTAGTCGTGTGCAGGGTAGATCAGGCAATCGTCCGGCAGCGTGAATATCTGTTCGTGAATCGAGCGATACAAGGTATGCGCATTGCCCTGCTGGAAGTCGGTGCGGCCCGCGCCACGAATCAACAACGCATCGCCGGTAAATATCATGCTGTGATCGTCGAGCACGAAGCTCATGCAGCCATCGGTATGCCCCGGCGTGGCCCGCGCTTGCAGACAGCGCGAACCGAAGTGCACGTGGTCACCGTGATGCAGCGGCAGGCCAGTGCCCTCGGCCTGCGCAGCCGCGGCGACGGCAATCCGGCTGCCGGCAAGCGTCTTCAGCATCCACGCGCCGGTGACGTGATCGGCGTGCACATGCGTGTCGATCGTCCAGACCAGCTTCAGGCCAAGCTCGCGCAGCAGCGCTGAGTCACGCCGCGCCTGCTCGAATACGGGATCAATGAGTACTGCTTCGCCGGTCGCAGGATCGCCGAGCAGGTAGCTGTAAGTTCCCGAGGCCAGGTCATGCAACTGGCGAAAAATCAGCGCTGTCACGGTGCCTCCCCAGTCATCCGGTGGATCAACATGATCAGGCCTGACGGCTATTCACTGCAAAAAAGTCTGTGTCCCAGCGCCATCTCCAGTGCTGTCGGCCACGCCCGATACCGCTGCTGCAACGCGCCATTATTCTGCCCGATAAAGGTGCCGGGCAATGATCTGAAGCGCTCCGCAAGTATCGGGATTCCCCAATTGTGCGCCAGCCTGCCGCGGGGTAGAAAAGCAATCGTGCCGGTCGGATATCAGCCGGTACATGTGATTCCCTCGTGTAACCGCGATGTTGGGAGACCAAGAATGGATAATCGCACAAAAGAGCTTGTGGCCATGGGTGCCGCAGCGGCCGCCAATTGCCATCCCTGTATGGACTACCACTTGGCAAAATGTGACGAGTTAGGAATTGATCGGGACGAAGTCACTGCGGCAGTGCGGGTCGGCTTAATGGTGAACCGCGGGGCGGAGAACGCAATACGCAAGAAAGCCCGTCAACTTCTCGGCGAAACGGCGATTGAAGACTGATCTGAGCGAGATCATTGAGTAAACGGAGGCAGACATGGCAGACACGGCTCCAATGACGATGTGCCCGATGGCAGCGACCTGCAAGGGAATGATGGAAAAACCGCGGTCCGGCTTGATGCTCATGGTCCCCGGATTGGTATTCATCATGTTAGGGGTGGCGGTACTGATCGAGCCGCAAATACTCGCATGGCTCTTGGCGGTCGCCCTCATTGCGATGGGTATTGCCATGCTGATAATGGCCAATTTCATGCGAAAAATGGGCCAGCGGCTCCAGGGTTGACCTGAATACCAAAGAAGATGGCGTCGGGCTTAAATTCCGTACCGTGAAAATAAACCCGGTACCATATTTCTTTGAATGCGCCGATGCCGACGACGCACCGGTTACTGCTGCACAAAGCCGGAGTTTACGATGACTGCTGCCCGCCGCTGGCCCTGGATCGCCCCGATACTGCTCTATGCAGCCAGCACCCTGGAGATGATCATCATGGTCACTCCGTTCGCGGCGTATTTCTACAGTGTGTACACGCCGCTGTTCCATGGCCTCGAACAAAGTGCAGCGACAGCCTGGCTGCCGCAGTTCTTCCTGCCGCACCTGGCGCATACGAGGCTCGCACTGTTTCGGGGGATCAACTGGCTCGGCGCAATTCTCGCCCTGGTTGGCATCGTCGGCTTTTTCGCCTGCGCCGTGCAGCTGTACTACGGCAAATTCATCAAGAAACAGTTGGTGAGCGGCGGCCTCTACGGACGGATTCGTCACCCGCAGTACCTGTTATTGATGATCGGTGGTGCCGGCTTTTTACTGTTGTGGCCCCGGTTTTTTATCCTGGCCACCTACCTGATGATGCTGGGCCTGTACTATATGCTCGCCCGGCACGAAGAAGAGACGCTCAAGGAGCGCTACGGCAGCACCACGCACGACTACCTGGCGCGAGTGCCGATGTTCAATCCGTTCAGCGGCCCGCGGCAGCATACGCCGGCACCGCGTGCCCGGGTGCTCGCCGTGTGGCTCGTGATCGTGGCGGCCTGCCTGGTAACGGCTTTCGGCTTGCGTGCTCTCGCCGTATCACAGCTCTACGTCGTGCAACGGCAATCGCCTGACGTCACCGCATTGGCCTTCCGCACCATGAGCGATGCAGAGATCAACGCGACGACGGCATCGGTGTTGGCGACGGCGCCGATCCGGAGCTTGCTGGAAAACGACAGGGATGTGGCGTTATTCATGCAGATCAATAACAGTGGGTCGCAACTCAGGCATCTGCTGATCGACTTGGGCATGACGCCCGAGGCACGCGATGCCCTGGACATCCCGCAGGATGGCGACTTCATCGTGGTATCGCAGGTCATGGCGCGCAACCCGGCAGCAACGCAGGTACCTGGCGCATTTGCATTAGGCGCGCGGATAGAGCCGCTCTTCCTGGTTGGATTGCCAGGGAACCAGCAGCCACCCACGATCAGCAAATTGACGACCGACCAGTTTTATACGGACTTTTCGCGGATCCTGTTTTAGGACAAAGGCGCCGGGTCTGTTTCTTTCGGGTTAGTGAGCCCTGCAATTTTCCGGGGATCAGGCCTGCCTGGGGCCTGACTCCAATTCCCTGGCGCGTTCTGCGCGTGGTCGCAGCTTGTGCTGCCAGCTGTCCCGGTGCCTCGTGATATGCACCGCCGCCAGCAGGATCACGGAACTGATAATCGGCTCGCCCATGTTGCTGAAGATGCCGCCGGTCTTGCTGTACGGGATGGCGAAGAACACCAGTGCACCCACTGAGCCCAGGAACAGCCACTTGTAGCCCACCTTCCACCACAGGTACACGCCGAACAGCATCATCATGTTGCTAAGCGTGATGGCCGGGATCGGCGGAATCGCCTTGCCGATGCCGACCGCAGCATCAGGGCTGCAGGCGGTGTAGTCCGCGATGCGGGTGGTATAGCGCAGCGTGTCGGCAAAACACGATGGATAAAGGGTCGCGTTATAGAACAGCCACAGGTCGTCCAGGATGAAGTAGGTGGCCAGCACGCAGAACCCGCCCGTGACGAACTTCGGCTGCGCCCACCTGAAACCGGCTTGTTTTGCCATCGAGCCGATCGCAATGAACGTGAACGGCAGGCAGATGTAATGAGCCACGAAGCGCACGTTGTTCAGCCCGATCAGCAAATCACCCTCGCCCAGGGTGCTGCCAGTGCCGATCACCACGTTGTCGTACCACAGCAGGAGCAGCGGCACGGTGGCCAGCTTCAGCGCTGTGCTCGGGTATCGCCGGTTGAGCCATAGCGCCCAGAGCAGGACGCCGAAGTCCGCCACCGCAATCAGGAGAAAGCCGATCGACAACATACCCATACCTGCAAAGACCGCCGCGCCACGATACGGGGTAGTTTACCCACTTCCCGTTGCACGTGAGTGTTCATGCCGATGTGGTGCTATCGCACGGTGCTATTCGGACGTAAGTCACGAGTTTTGTGGGCTGCTAGACTGCTTGCATGCTTGCGGCTTCCTATCGACGTAACGGTCCTCCGGTCGAAACGATTGAACTGGTCGAGATCGAGCCCGGGGTGTCCGGGGCGGGGGAGGTGCTGGTGGCGGTGGAGGCCGCGCCGGTACACATTGCCGACCTCTTGTATATAGAGGGCCGCCTGGAACTTGCGCCGCCGCCGCCGGCCATTGCCGGCATCGAGGGTGTCGGGCGGGTGGTCGCCACCGGGGCTGGCGTCACCGGCCTGGAACCTGGCCAGCGCGTGTTGTTGCCTCGGCGCTGCGGCACCTTCACCCAGCAGCTGCGGCTCAGCGCGGACACACTCACACCGATCGCCGACCACGGTGACCCGGTGCAGCTGTCGCTGGTGCCGATCAATGTAGCTACGTCCTACCTGTTGCTCACCGGCGTTGTGCAACTGGAACCGGGCGAATGGTTTATCCAGAACGCAGCCAACTCATCGTGCGGACGCTTCAATATCCAAATTGCCAAACGGCTGGGGCTGCGCAGCGTGAACGTGGTGCGGCGCGAGGAATTGATCGACGAACTCACGGAACTCGGCGGCGACGTGGTGTTGCTCGACGGTGAAGACCTTGCCGAGCGAGTGCGCGCGGCGACCGATGGTGCCGCCATCCGCTACGCCATCGATGCGGTGGCCGGCGACGCAGTCACCCGGCTGGCGCACGGTCTCACCCACGGTGGCGTCATTGCGAACTACGGGCTGCTGTCTGGTCAGCCCTGCACGATTCCGGCGGATCTCCTGTTCCTGCACAACCTGCGTCTGCAGGGCTTTTTGACGCCGCACTACGAAACCCACCTGACGCCCGCAGACAAGATCGCGATGCTGCAGCGCCTGGCCGGTTGGGTGGCCGACGGCGAGCTGCACGCCAAGATCGCGGCCACCTACCCGCTGCGCGACATTAAGCAAGCCCTCGAACACGAAATGCTGACCGGCGCGGCGCGCGACGGCAAGGTCATCGTACTGCCGAATGCCTGAGCAACGCACCGCCACAGCCTGGGGCGCGGTGGCGACTATCGCGGTCGCGAATGTGTCGGTGTTCCTGGCCGCCAGCCAGGGCAGCCTCAGCGTGCTGTACCGCTACCTGGAAATCGATTTCGGCTGGTCGCGGGCAGCACTCGGTTCAATTGGCTCAGTCATGCTGTTCGTGTCGGGCGTGCTTGGCCTGCTGGCCGGCCTGGCGGTCGATCGTTTCGGTACACGCAGTGTGGTGATTGTCGGCACGCTGGCGGTGGCGGCTGGCTGCGCACTCGCCGCCAACGCGCAAAGCCTGATGCTGTTGTACGCCTTCGCGCTGTGCCTCGCCATTGCCCAGCCGGGCACCGGCTTCGTGCCCGCGCAGGTGGTGATCTCGCGCCGCTTTCAGATCCGGCGCGGCCTGGCGATGGGCCTGGCGACAGTGGGCTTGAACGTGGGTGGGGTGCTGGGGCCGCTGCTCACGAATACCCTGGCGGAGCAGGCGTCGTGGCGCGGGGCCTACCTGGTATACGCTGGCTTCGCGCTGATCATCCTGCCGCTGGTCTGGTGGCAGTTGCGCGAGCCTCGGCAAGCGGCGCCGGTTGCGTCGGCAGCCGGCCCGCCCTTAGGCAAGATTCTGCGCTCCAGGGAGTTCTGGTTACCGACCCTGGCCTTCGCGGCGATGCTCTATGCGGTGATCTCGGTCGCCCAGCACTGGGTGCTGATGCAGACCGGGCGAGGCATGCCGGCCGGGGAGGCCGCGTTGCTGCTGACCATCTATTACGGGGTCGGGATTGCCGGGCGTTTCGTGTTCGGCCCGCTGTACGATCGCTACGCCCCGGCGCGTGTCGGCACCCTGCAGGGCATCGCGATGACCGCGTTGATCCTGATGCTGCTGATTCCCGACATCAGCGTGGTACCGGGCCTCTACGCCGTGTTGTTCGGCTTGTGCTACGGCGGCTTCCTGTTCCTGTCGTCGCTGATACTCGGCCAGCGCTATGCTGATAATGCGCATCTCGGTACCGTGATCGGCGCGATGGCCTCGGTGGCTGCACTGCTGTATTCCACCGCGCCGGCCGTGGCGGGCTGGCTCTACGACCTGACCGGCCAGGATGCCGCGCCCATCCTGCTGGCCGCGGCGATGGCGGCGCTGGCCACGGTGTTAATCGCGGCGTCTTCGCGGCGCTAAATAGGGTGCCCGGTTCATTTTTCTACGGAAACTAGCCGGTTCGACCCCTATTTCTTTTATTTCTTTGATTCTTACCGCGGGCAGGAAGATCCGGCCGGCGCCAGCAATCTGCGCCCGATACCAGAGCCGGGATAGTCACGCCGGTTTGCACCGGGGCTGGCGTAACCGTTGATCAGCACACGCCGATACTGGTCCGACGTATTCTCGAAGCTCGCGTGTGCCGTGTACGGGCCGAAGAACAGGGTGTCACCGGGTTGCGCGGCAATCGTCACGGCAGCTTCGGTGCGGCACTGCGCCGGCTTCTGGGTTGCCCGGCAGGGGCCGTAGTCATCATTGGCACCGAAGCCAACTCGGCCCCATTTGGAACTCCCCGGCATGAACAGCAGCGGGCCACTGTCGGGCACCATCTCGTCGAGCACGATCAACGTCTGCACGAAACTGCCGCGACCGTTCACATCGGTCCAGGTGCCATTGCCCTTGTCACGATGCTGAATGTCCTGGTGCCAGTCGAACACGACGCCGTCGCGGGGGCGCTTGAAGTGGGCCTGGTTCAGCAAATGATCCATTGCGTCACTGTGCAGCAGCTGCGCGCAGGGCGCGGTCAGGCGGGGGTCATTGCCGATTGCCAGCAAATAGCGCTTGCACCCGCCGGCCCAGACGACGCGCTTGATCACCTGCCCGCCGTTCTTTTCGCCGAGTACGAAGCACGCGCCCCGGTGCAGGCCAGTCTCGGTCAATTGTCTCGCGATGGCCTCAAGTTCGTCGAAGCAGGCCCGCATCCGGGAGACTTCCCCAGCGTTGAACAGCGCCCGTCGGGTGATCCAGCCAACCTCGAAGAACTCCTGGATCTCGTCGGCGCTCAGCGAAACGTCGCGGTGCGTTGTGGGCATGGGCGTGGGTGCCGCCTCTTGTTATCGGTGCCGTTCTGACCTTATAGCCCATTGTGCAGGTGCCCATGTGGCCGTGGTAACTAAATATGCCGCTGCCGGTAATTAAGTTAACTGGTTGCTCGCGGATCACCCATCAGAATGCTCTTCCCGCGCCTGAGAACACACTACGATCACCGGTCAGTGGGTCAACGGAGAGCAGATTTTATCGCTGCATGACAAGCAAGCATTGGATTTCGCCATACCCCACCTGCCGCTAATTCCACACCGCCCAACAAGGATATTGGGTCGTTTGTTTGCTTCTATACTGCGGAAGATGCGTACTCAGGCTCGTATTTGCGGGGGATCGAAGGCCACTGTTTGACCCGCCGCGCGAGCCGACTGCGCTGCTGCTCCTGGCCAGAAACAGCCGTTCGCGAGGCAAGAAAAACCCGGCGCGAGGCCGGGTGTTTCATTTCGCATCTGCGATGCGGTTCCAGTGCCATTATCAGGCGATGTCGCGCACCCAATTAATGATCGCTACCAACGATTGCCACCGCCACCGCCACCCCCGCCACGCGGAGCTTTTGGCTTGGCTTCATTGACCTTGATTTCACGGCCATCAATTTCTTTGCCGTTCAGTTCCTGAATAGCCTTTTGCGCTTCGCTGTCGCTTGACATCTCGATGAAACCAAAGCCCTTGCTCTGCCCCGTATCACGATCCGTGATCACATTGACCGATTCGACCGTGCCGCACTGGCTGAATGTTTCTTGCAAAGAGTCCTGACTGGCTGAATACGGCAAGTTGCCGACGTATAGTTTTCTGCCCATGATGACCTCCTAAAGGTACGATGACCGCTCAAGAGGATGAAGGCACGATGCCGGCAGACTCAATAGAAGCGATATGAAAGGCGGTCTGATTATACGGATACTTCGAGGCCAAGATAGAAAAAAGAGCCTCAAAAGGAGCCTGGTTTAAATTTCCGAACCACAAATTAACCCGGCACCTTGTTCTGGCAGGGACCGTCTGGATTGGCCCGATTCGCCCGATTTGGCCCGATTGGCGGGATTCCGCCGGTTTCCGCCCCGTTCAGATTGACCTTCGGGGTTCCGGCATCAAGAATCAGGGGCGTTCGGAACCCACTATCAATAAAAGGGGTTGTTGCCATGCGAAATCTGTTGCTTACGTTGCTGTTCGCGCTTTCCGCGCTCGGTGTTTCTGCTATTGCCCAGGAATCCGGTGCCGGCACTTTTCAGCAAGTCAAAGCCAAGACTCTGGACAAGGAGAAGTTCACCTTCCCGGACGACGTGCGCGGCTCGCAACTCAATGTCATGTTTCTCGACATGGCCACCGGTCGTTCCAGCGAGGAAGCTCAGGTAGGGGAGCTGATCGACTGGCACGTGGCGCTCGAGAAACGCGGCGTTTTTAACGAACAGGTCATGCCCTATCATTTTCCGGTGGTCGCGGGCGCCCCGTCTTTTGTCAAGGGCGCAATCACCGGGAAGATGAAAAAGTCTTATAAAGGCAAGGTTCCCTTTAGCCAGGTGAGCGTTCTGTTCATAAAGGACTTGGCAGCGTTTGCCAATTCGGCTGGTCTTGCAGTGGACGGGCAGCCGACGATCGTCATCACTACGAGCGACGCTAAGCCGTTACAGACCTTCAAGGGCCAGGTCTCTCCCGATGGCGTCGACGAGATCGTCACAGCCATCGGAAAATTGAAATAGCTGCATTGAGCAGAATCCCCCGATCAAGGCGCCGGGTTTATTTTCTTTAGGATTAGGGCCTGGTCATCCAGGCACAGCACGGGAAATAGGTAAACCGTCCCCGGCGCACAATGCTGGCCGCAGACAAAACGGGTTTCGTGCAGTACCGTGGAAGAAGTAGCATCCACGATCGCTTGAATTGCCACGAGGATCCAGCCACGTGACGTACATCGGCGAAATCGGGCGCTGGATCGCCGCGAACGAGGCGCTCCTGAGTGGCATGGCCGCACTGGTCGTGCTGGCTGGCG
>CAZTIB010000253.1:0-11247 GCA_964613615.1 uncultured Chromatiaceae bacterium | reverse complement strand
CGGCGGCCAGGCGGACCAGGGGTACCGCGTCCGGCCCGGCGCCAATAACCAGCAGTCGCGGCACCGGCGCCACCCTGGTGTGCAGCACCTCCAGGCTTTCGCCGGCCGCCGACACTGCGCGGATGCCGGGACGGCTGTCGGCGGCCAGCGCCTGGCCGACCGCCGCCACCACGGCGTCGTCGAGATTGGCGTGGCTGATGCCGGCCGCCGACTGCAACCAGGTTGCGCCCAGGGGGATGGCGGCCGTTGAACTTTGGATCACGATGCCGAGTTCGCCCCCGGCAAAGCTGCGGTGACATTCCGCGATGTCCAGGTAGGGTTGGTAGTGATGTTCCGGGTCGAGACGCTGCACCAGCAGCCGCAGCAGGCCGTTGCAACCAATGCCCAGGCCCCAGATCTCGTCGGCGTCGTCGCGCAGGTCGTAGGTGAGCAGTTTCGGTTCGCCGCTGGTGATCACTTCGCTGGCGTGCGCCGCCAGGTCGCCTTCCAGGCAACCGCCGCTGACCAGGCCGTGATAGTCGCCCTGGTCTGCCACCACCATGCGGTGGCCTGCCTTGGTGTACGTGGAGCCCTGGGTTTCGACCACGGTCACCAGGGCGAGTTGCCGGCCGGCCCACCGCCATTCGTCGAAGGCGCTAATGGTGCTGAGCAGACTCACGCAGGCCTCAGTGGCCGGTGTTCACCACGGTGCCGGACACCTCCGGGCCGGGACGGCTGATTGCCGCTCCGCGCATCCGCCCGGGGAGCTGTGCAGGTCTGATATCGCTGTTGTTGTCGAGGCTGCGTCGAATGCATCATACCAAGCCCAAATTGCTGATCTTCCCGGTTTTTGCCTGTGTTAGCGTCGGTGGCGTAGACACTAGCCGGCGGTTTCAATGCCTGAATTTGAAATAATACCCATGCCTGGTGCCCGGGCGCCCGTGCTGGATCGCCTGGAGCGGCCGCTGCAGGATCTGCGCATTTCGGTCATGGACCGGTGCAATTTTCGTTGCCCATACTGCATGCCGGAAGACAAGTATCACAAGGACTTCCGCTTTCTGCAGAGCCACGAGCGGATGTCCTTCGATGAAATTACTCGCCTCGCCGAGTTGTTCGCCGGGCTGGGGGTGCGCAAGCTGCGCATCACCGGTGGCGAGCCGCTGCTGCGCCCGGAACTGCCGGAACTGATCAGTGACCTGCACCAGATCGACGGCATCGACGATGTGGCGCTGACCACCAACGGTATCCTGCTGGGGCAACAGGCCGCGGCACTGAAGGCGGCGGGGCTGGACCGGGTCACGGTCAGCCTGGACGCCCTCGACCCGGAGATCTTTGCGGCCATGAGCGGCGGTCGGGGCAGTCCGGAGAAAGTGCTCGACAGCATCCACGAGGCGCTCGATGCCGGGCTGGTCCCCATCAAGATCAATACCGTCGTCAAGCGGGGCGTGAACGATCGCGCCGTGCTGGATCTGCTGGACCAGTTCCGCGGTACCGGCGTGATCGTGCGCTTTATCGAGTACATGGACGTGGGCACCATCAATCACTGGCAGGTGAGTGACACGGTGCCGTCGGCGGAACTCGTGGAACGCATCCACGCGCGCTGGCCTGTTGAGCCGCTGGAGCCGAGCTATCACGGCGAAGTGGCGCGCCGCCATCGTTTCCGCGACGGGGCAGGGGAGCTGGGCTTCATCTCGTCGGTGAGTTCGCCCTTCTGCGGCTCCTGCACCCGGGCCCGGCTGTCCTCGGACGGGCAGCTGTTCACCTGCCTGTTCGCGTCGCGGGGTACCGACCTGCTCGGTCCGATGCGGGCCGGCGCCGACGACGAGGGTCTGCTGGAAGTCATTCGGAGCGTCTGGCAGCGCCGCGGTGACCGCTACAGTGAGCTGCGGGCCAGCGGCAAAGGCGGCGAAGAAAAAGTGGAGATGTACTACATCGGCGGCTGATCAGGCTCATGTCATGAGCCCGCGCATTGCTACCGTCGGGTAGTGAGCGCCAGCCTGTTTCATCCGGCCGTTGCCCGCTGGTTCGACACACACTTTCCGGCACCCACCCCCGTGCAGGCGCTTGCCTGGCCCGTGATCCACGCCGGTCGCCACGCGCTGATGGCCGCGCCCACCGGCTCGGGCAAGACCCTGGCGGCCTTCCTGGCCGTCATCGATCAGCTGGTCCGCGAAGGCGAAGTCTTCGGGCTGCCCGACGAAACCAGGGTCCTTTATATAAGTCCAATCAAGGCTTTATCGAATGATATTCAAGTTAATTTAGAAGAACCGCTCGCGGCGATCCAGGCGGCGCTGGGCGTGTTCAGCCCGCTGGTGATACGCAGCGCGGTGCGGACAGGGGACACGCCGGCCACAGAGCGTGCGCGGATGCGCCGCCAGCCGCCCCACATCCTGGTCACGACCCCGGAGTCCCTGTACATCCTGCTGACCTCTGGGTCGGGGCGCGAGATGCTGCGCAAGGTGCGCACGGTCATCCTGGACGAACTGCACGCCGTCGCGGGCAACAAGCGGGGCGCCCACCTGAGCCTGTCCCTGGAACGCCTGGAAGCCTTGTGCGAACGGCGGCCGAACCGGGTGGGGATCTCCGCCACGCAAAAGCCCATGCAGGCAATGGCCCGCTTCCTGCTGGGCAATCGTGATGAGCCGTGCGAGGTCATCGATACCGGCCATGTCCGCGAGCGGGACCTGGCGCTGGAGTTGCCCGCGTCGCCGCTGCAACCGGTGATGGCCATGGAAGTCTGGGGCGAAGTCTACGACCGGCTGGCTGAGCTGGCCGGCGAGCACCGCACGACGCTGGTATTTGTGAATACCCGGCGGCTCGCCGAGCGGGTGGCCCGGCACCTGGCCGAGCGGCTCGGGGAGGAGGCGGTCGCCGCCCATCACGGCAGCCTGGCTAAAGAACATCGGCTGCGCGCAGAACAGCGCCTGAAGGCCGGTGAGCTCACAGTGATGGTGGCCACTGCGTCGCTGGAACTGGGTATCGATATCGGTGACGTCGACCTCGTCTGCCAACTCGGTTCCCCCTACGCCATCGCCACCTTGCTGCAGCGGGTGGGCCGGTCGGGGCACGGCGTGGACGCGCTGCCGAAAGGCCGGCTGTTTCCGCTGTCGCGCGACGACCTGGTGCAGTGCACGGCCCTGCTGCGCGCGGTGCGGGCCGGCGAACTGGACACGCTGGAAATCTGCGGGCCCGCCATCGACGTGCTGGCGCAGCACGTGGTGGCGGAGACGGCTGCGCAGGAATGGCGGGCCGACGAACTCTACACTTGCTGCCGCCGTGCCTGGCCCTACCGGGCGCTCGAGCGCACCGATTTCGACACGGTCATCGCGATGCTGGCCGAAGGCTACAGCACCCGGCGAGGCCGCCAGGGCCGGTTCCTGCACCTGGACGCAGTGAACGGGCGGTTGCGTGGTCGGCGCGGTGCGCGCCTGGTGGCGATGACCAACGGCGGTGCGATTCCGGACCAGTTCGACTACGAAGTGCGGCTGATGCCCGCCGACCTGCCCGTCGGCACGCTGAACGAAGATTTCGCCTTCGACAGTTCGCCGGGCGACATCTTCCAGCTGGGCAACGTGTCATACCGGGTCCTGCAGGTCACGACCGGGACGGTCTACGTGGAAGACGCCCACGGCGCACCGCCCGGCATCCCGTTCTGGTTTGGCGAAGCCCCGGGCCGCACGGTCGAGCTGTCGGCGGCCGTGTCCGAATTGCGCCAGCAAGCAGCCAACTGCCTGGACCGAGGTGATGATGTGCTGCGTCGCTGGCTAGAAGCCGAGGCCGGGGTGCCCGCCGCTGCGGCGCTGCAACTCGTGGATTACCTGGGCGCAAGCCATGCGGCCCTCGGCGGCTTGCCCACGAATCGCCGCATCGTGTTCGAGCGTTTCTTCGATGAACTCGGCGACATGCACCTGGTGATTCACTCGTCCTTCGGCTCGCGACTCAACCGCGCGTGGGGCCTGGCCTTGCGCAAGCGCTTCTGCCGCAAGTTCAACTTCGAGCTGCAGGCCGCTGCGCTGGAAGACAGCATCGTGCTGTCCCTGGGGCCCACCCACAGTTTCCCGCTGGCCGAGGTGGCCAACTACCTGAATCCGGACACCGTGCGCGAGGTGCTGACGCAGGCCTTGCTCACGGCCCCGGTGTTTCCGAACCGCTGGCGCTGGGTGGCCACCACGGCCCTGGCGGTCAGGCGAAACCGCAACGGGAAGAAAGTGCCGCCGCAGTTCCAGCGCAGCGATGCCGAAGACCTGCTCGCAGTCATTTTTCCCGACCAGCTCGCCTGCGCGGAGAACCTGGCCGGTGCCCGCGAGGTCCCCGACCATCCCCTCGTCGGCCAGGCGATCAACGACTGTCTGCACGAGCTGATGGACGTGCGCGGTCTCGAGCTGCTGTTGCAGGCACTGCGCGATGGCGATGTGGAGCTGGTGACAAAAGACCTGGCCGCAGCATCGCCCCTGGCCCAGGAGGTTATCAATGCCCGGGCCTACGCATTCCTCGACGATGCGCCGGCTGAAGAGCGGCGCACGCGCGCCATTCGCAACCGCCACGTGATGACGCCGGCCGACGCGGCGGAACTCGCGCGGCCGGACTCGGCTGCCATCGCCGAGGTCCGTGCCGAAGCCTGGCCCTTGGTGCGCGACCCGGACGACATGCACGATGCGTTGGTGCTGAGCGGTTTCCTCGCTGCCAACGAATGCGAGGCCGCGTGGCAAGAACCATTGGCCGAGCTGGTGCAGCAGGGCCGCGCCCGACAACTCAGCTCGCCCGGCGGAGTAGCGCTCTGGGCCGCGACGGAACAGGTGCCGCTGCTTGAAGCCGTGCTGGCGGACCAGGCGGGTGCCGCCGAAGCCCTGGTGGAACTGTTGCGCCGGCGCCTGGAGACCGTCGGGCCGGTCACCGTCCGCGCCCTGGGCGAGCCGATATCGGGATCGGAAGACCGCATTAACTTAGCTTTGCAAACACTTGAAATAGAAGGGTTTGTAATCCGAGGTTATTTCGAAAATCAGCCGACGGGCGAGCTGGAGTGGTGCGAACGTCGCCTGCTGGCGCGCATCCACCGGCGCACGCTGAAGAGCCTGCGCAAACAGGTGGAGCCCGTGTCCCCGGCCGTCTTCATGCGCTTCCTGTTTCGCCGCCACGGCTTGTGCGGTGAGCGCGGTGACGGCGTGGCCGCCGCGGCCACGGCTGTAGAGCAGCTCCGCGGCTGCGCGCTGCCGGCCAGGGCGTGGGAGCGGCAGCTGCTGCCGGCTCGCAGCGCCGGTTACGAGCCGGCCATGCTCGACGGCCTGTTGGCCAGCGGGCAGTTCGCGTGGTTCCGTCCGGCGCACGCCGGCAACGGTGCAGCGACTACCGTGCGCAATACCCCCATTGCCATCGTCCCGCGCGGCGAATTGCTTTTCTGGCGAAACCTGCTGGGTCCGGCACCAGCAGGGGCCGATGCACTCAGTGCCGAAGCACGGCAAATTTGCTGCGCGCTGGATGCGGGGGGGGCCATGTTCTTTGCCGACCTGGTCAGCGCCAGCGGGCTGCAGCCTTCGCAGATTGAAGCTGGTCTGGGCGAACTGGTGGCACAGGGACTGGCTACCTGCGACGGTTTCACCGGCCTCCGCGCACTGATGGCGCCCGTGCGCCTGCGCCGCCGGATGCCGGCAGCGATGGCCCACGCAGGGCGCTGGTCCCTGCTCGGCGTGGCGCAGTGCCCGGACTCCGCGGCCGCAGTGGAAGTTGTGGCCCGCGCGTTGCTGGACCGTTATGGCGTCGTCTTCCGGGCACTGCTGAAGCGCGAGTCTGCGCACCTGCCACCCTGGCGCGACCTGGTGCGCGCACTGCGGCGCCTGGAAGCGCGGGGAGAGTTGCGGGGCGGCCGGTTCGTGGCCGGCATCGGCGGTGAACAGTTTGCGTGGCCGGGTGCGGTGGCGGGTCTGCGCGAGGCGCGTCAGGCAGACCAGGAGCTCGAAGTGGTCGTAGCCGGCGTAGATCCGCTGAACCTCACCGGCATCGTGACCCCCGGTCGGCGGGTGCCGGCCAGGAACGGGCACCGTGTCTGGTACCAGGGCGGCGTGCCGGTGGCGGCCATGGTCGCGGGCGCGCGCGTGAACCTCGTCGCCCCCGGGCCTGCCGCCGAATGGTCGTTGTCAACCGCCCCGGTGCCAGCCGCCGCCGCCGGGTCGTATCTTTAGCTTCCAGCCCGCGCGAGCGGAATCAAAGCCTGCCCTGTAGCGGGGAAACCGGGAGCCACACTCATGGATTTCAGCCAGGTTGAGACGGCCAACGAAACCCTCGTGAACAACTTCTGTCGCGACTGGTCCCTGCGCGATGCCGACGCGCTGGCGCAGTTCCTGGCCGACGACCTGACTTACCAGATCGCCCCCGGCCAGCCGTTGATCGAGAGCTTCGAGCAGTTCCGCACCCAGATGGGACCCTTCATGAAACGCATGGAAAGCATCCGCTGGGAGATCCTGCGGTCTCATGTAATCGGCCCCCTGGTGCTGAACGAGCGCATCGACCATTTCAATGCACCGGAGGGCTCCAGTGCGCCGAGCATGCGCTTTCATGTCGCCGGCCACTTCCTGATCCAGGACGGCAAGATCCAGGTCTGGAAAGACTGGCCGATGCCCGGCGCAAAGCAGGTCGTCGGCTGAACCCGCTTAAGCCGAAGCCCGGCGAAACTGGTAGCCTTGACACTTGCCTGGGGCGGGGTGCCGGGGACCGGGCGCGCCGCGCTGAATCAATACTAGAATGAGTATGACGAATGGCTGCTAACCCACAGAATTTACCGGAATTTACGGATAAATTGATCGACGCGCTGGGCGCCGAGCACGTGTTGCTGGATACCGCAGATCGCGAGTTCTACGCGATGGATGTCTACAACTTCCGCGAGTTGCCCATGGCCGTGGCCAAGCCGGGGAGCATCGAGGACCTGCAGGCCGTGGCCCGGATTGCGTCGGCGGCCGGGGTAGCCCTGGTGCCGCGCGGCGGCGGCGCCTCCTACACGGACGGCTACCTGCCGACGACGGGACGCTCGGTCATGGTGGATACCGGACGAATGAACCGGGTGCTCGAGGTCAATGCCCAGGACATGTATGTCTCGGTGGAACCGGGTATCACCTGGGCCGAGCTGACGGCGAAGCTCGCCGAGCAGGGTCTGCGCACCGCCTTTTGGGGGCCGTTCTCTGGCCTGAAGGCCACGGTGGGCGGGTCCATGTCGCAGAACGCCGTGAGCCTCGGCTCCGGCAACTTTGGCTGCTCGGCCGAAACGGCCCTGTCCTTCGACATCGTGCTGCCGAGCGGTGCATTGCTGCGCACCGGTTCCGCCGCCATCGATACCGCATCACCGTTCTTCCGCTGGTACGGGCCGGACCTCACCGGACTCTTTACCGGCGATGCCGGCGCGCTCGGCGTCAAGGCGCGGATTACCCTGCGACTGATTCCGGTGCCGACGCATTCCGCCACCGCTTCCTTCGGTTTCGAAGACTATTACGCCATGGCGGCCGGCATGAGTGCCGCCGCCCGCACGGGCGTGGTCGCCGACAGCTTTGGGCTCGACCCGAAATTGCAGCAGGGCCAGCTGGGCAGTACCAGCACCAAGGATGCGATGCAGGCCGTGTGGGCCGTGTTGAAGACTTCGACCAATCCCATCGACGGGCTGACACGGGTCATCAAGATGGCGGCGGCCGGCAAGCGCTTTCTAAGCGGCTTCGACTACTCGGCGCACTACGTGGTGGAAGGCACCACGCGCGCCGAGGTGAACGCGAAGCTCGCACAGGTGCGCGCGGCGGTGGGCGGCAACGGCACAGAGATCGCGAATACGATTCCGACGGTGCTGCGCGCGATGCCGTTTATCCCGCTGTACCCCATTCTTGGCCCGCGCGGCCAGCGCTGGGTGCCGATGCACGGGATTCTGCCGTTTTCCAAGCTGCGCGATTTCCACGACCGGCTGGCGAAGGTCTACGACGAATACGCCGAGCGCATGCAGCAGCACAAGGTGGAGAAGGCCGCGATGTTCACTACCATCAGCACCAACGGCTTCCTGTACGAGCCGGTGTTCTACTGGGAGGACGACCGCACCGTGTTCCACAAGCGCTACCTGCCGCAGGAGTACCTGGACATGCTGCCGGAGTACCCCGCGAACCCCGAGGGCCGGGCCCTGGTCAGGGAGATGAAGGGCGCGATACAGGACGTGTTCAGCGCGGTGGGCGCCACCCATATGCAAGTCGGTAAGGCCTATCCCTATATGCGCGGCCGGCAGGCAGAGGCCGAGCGACTGCTGCGCGAAATCAAGGCGGCGGTCGATCCGCAGGGGCTCATGAACCCCGGCGCGCTGGGGCTTTGAGCCGGTCTGCGCCGGAGCAGGCGCGCCCGATAACGATTCATACCGGGGAGTGATTGCGATGGGGGGAGGTCTGTCCCGGCGTGGTTTCCTGGCGGGTGCCGCGACACTGCTGGCAGCGGGTGATGCGTTGCCGCGCGTAGGCGGCGATCTGCCGGCCGGCGCACCGGACCTGAGCCAGCCGAAAGAAAACCTCGATGCAGTGCTGCGGGTCACCGGCAGCCTGGTAGAGGAAGACGTACCGTGGTGGTACGACGGCACCATCTTCGGCATCGTCGGCGAACAGCAGCCACGCCCGCTGGTGAAGTTCGAGGGCATGGAGCTGTACTGGGTTCGGCACCTGGAAAACGGCGAGTTCGAGCTGATCGGCAACACGGTCACCTTTTTCCGCGACGTGGAGACCGGAAAAATGCTCGACGTGTTCAAGAACCCGTACACCGGCGAAGAGAACGCCGTGAAGCCGGCGGTGCAGGGCGGCGGCCCCGGCCGCGGCTTCAACTACTCGGTGCGCGGTATCCGGCCGACACCGTTCATGGCAAGCATGCCGGAGTACCCGCTGATCCTGGACTGGAGTTTCGTCCGCGATATGGTCTGGCTGCACAACCAGACACAGTATCCGCCCGGCATGCCGCCGCCGCGCGCCCAGCGCCAGACCATGTTCGTGCCGCTGGCCCAGTTCAATGACCGGCAGGTCAGGAACCTGCCGACGGTATTCAGCTCGACGGTTTTCATGCCGTGGCTCAAGTGGATGAATATGGGCAATCGGCCGGGGCACGTCGTCTGGCACGCATCGGGCGCCAAGCTCGAATCGATAGACCAGCTGCCGACGGAGTACCGGCGCCGCGCCGAGACTGAATATCCGCAATATATGACCGCGGACCCCGTTGCCCGCGACAAGTGGATGAAACCCACGTACGACTGATCGAGAGTGTGATGTGCAGCGTTGCTGCCCATGCATTGCTGTCGACCACACGGAAACCGAAGCCCAGACAGGAGCCCGAGATGCTGAATTCCACGTTGCTGAACGCCGTGAGCTCACGCCGCGATACCTTGAAGACGCTATTCACAATGGGCGGCGCGGCCGCGGCGATGCCCGTGCTGAGCGCCTGCGCACCGGACAGCGGCCAGCCGGCAGCCGGCGCACCGGCTGCCAGTGGGCCGCCACCCGCCCCGTCGGCAGGGCCCCGCGAGGGCGTCAAGCTCACCATCGACTTCCAGGACCCGGTGCAGAACCTGCGCAGTTTTATCAAGGCAATGGGCAATCTCGATCCCAGCGTCGAGACCGTCGGTTGGTTTGGTGGCGATATCTTCGCCGTCACCAGCCCGGACAAGCCGCTGCAGAAAATGTTCGGCGTGGAGGGCATGGGTGTGCTGCGCACGGAGCCGCAGGAAGACGGCACCTACCGGATTTTTAACCGCGAGTGCGCGTTCTACACCCACCCGATTACGGGCCAGTACATGGATACCTGGCAGAACCCGTACACCGGGGAAGAGGTGAAGGTGTCACCCATTCACAACCTGGTGGTGAATGCCGAGATCGCGCCGATCTTCAAGATGGATTTCGACGGCGTTGTGAAAGAAATGCCGTTCACGCCCCCGTGGTGGGTGCAGGAAAAGATCGACACCGCGATGAGCATGTTCGAGGTGCACATCGTGGCGCCGAGCCCGCTGTCGGTGGAAGAGTGGCCGCGTGAGTCCGCCGGCCCAATCAACCGGATCAGCGAAATGTTCCACCGCAGCATCCGCCTCAGCGAACTGCAGGACGAGAATGCCACCAGCGCCAACTACGACGGGGTCTGGACGCGCATTGGGCCGTGGCTGCCGTGGATGCTCCAAGGACAGGCCGAAGGGCACATTTTGTACCGCACGTTTATGACTCGCCCCGGCACGCTGGACCGGATGCCCGACAAGTTGCTGCAGCAGGTGGCCGACAAGCTCGGTGAGGAGTATTTCGTGGCGCCGCCGCCGGATACCTGGGGGCAGCAGAACGACTCGAGCTTCAGCGTTTACATGGCGGAGAACGAGCCGGCGCCGATGCCGATGCCCTGAGATGGTGGATTAAGCGCTGACCGGCAACCCGCGCCCGATGACGCATTTGGTTTCGCGAGTTGCCGGCCATTGCCTAATCTCGATGAGTTTCTCTGCCAGTAAGTTCGTCTGCGAATGGGCCGACCTGGTGAAGTGGGCTTGGCCGACCAGAGACTGTGCTCCAGGCTTTGTGGTTGCCAGTAGGTTTTCCGCCCGCTTCCTGTAGTTATTGCAGTCGTTACCCGTTCTTCTATTTCCCTCTTCCCAGGAAATTGGCGGCCGGCAACCCACGCCCGATGACGCTATTGGTTTCGCGAGCTGCCAGCCGCCTTCCCCTTGGGGAACTTTTAGTCTGTATATTCTTGTTCCCGGAACTGGTTGCAGCGCTTAACTGCCACCTGTGCCCGACGACGCATTGAGTTTTGTTTTGGTCAGCGCCGTCTTGTTATATCTTGAGTTTCGGACGCTGCCCGCCATTGGGCGAAGTTTTTTGTTGCTCTTGTGGCGGCTGGCGTAAGTTCTATCTGTCAAACGCGTCGATCCATGTAGCGCTTAACTATGTTTAGCGTAAGTCTATTCAGGAGGTATTGCAACGACACGACATGTCGATTTCAGCGCTGTAACAAACTCACCGAAAAACTTTCACATACGCGATGTTTTTGACATCGATTTCAACAGATGCAGGGGTTATGTAATCTGCTTTGCCTGGCAGTGGGCGCCCCGCCGCAGCGACCGGTGGTGACTTAACATAACGAGCCAACGGACCTGCGTGATAGACTTCGCGCCGTTCCCGCTGCCCGACACCCATTACTGGAGGCCTTTAGTGTTGCAACTGCTCGTCAACGGCGAATCTATAGAGCTGACCGTTTCTGACGAAATGCCGTTGCTCTGGGTGCTCCGTGACGAACTCGGCC
>CAZTIB010000252.1:0-16216 GCA_964613615.1 uncultured Chromatiaceae bacterium | reverse complement strand
CAAATCCTGCTCGAGGACACCATCAAACATGATCTCGCCCGAATCCGGGTCCAGGGTCCTGAGCATCAGGTTCACGATCGTAGTCTTGCCGGAACCGCTCTTGCCAATCATTGCGACCGTCTCGTTCGGCTCCAGGGACATGGTGAGATTCTTGATAGTCGGCTCTGCCACGCCCGGGTAACTGAAGGTGACGTCCTTGAACTCGATGCTGATGCTCTGGCCATCGGTCTTGCCGTGGCGCCGGCTCTCGGTGTGTTCGACCGGTGGCTTCTCGTCCAGGAACTGGATGACGTGAGACGCAACTTCGCGACCCAGGGCCCCGGCAAAGAAGAACTCGCCGACCAGTAGCAGCGTGCGACTGAACTCCAGGCTCAGCAGGACCACCGCCACGCACTCGCCCGGAGTCATGAAGCCACCGCTGAAACGATACAGGGACACGCCCATGGCCATCGCGGTGCCCAGCAGCGCGAAACCCAGTTCCAGCGGAATGAATTGCAATTGCGCAACCAGCAATAATTTCATCGTGACCTGGCGCTGCTCTTCGGTGTCCGCCTTGATCTGTTGGCCGCGGCGAATCGCCTGGTTGAACATCTTCAAGGTCGACATACCCTGGATGGAGTCCAGGTACTGCGCGCTGTTGCGGTTCTTCACGACCTCGTTCTTGGCACTGATGCGCCGGAAGCCGCGCGCGGAGGAACCGACGAACAGCGGCGTCGCCGGCACACTGGCCAGCATGAACAGGCCAACCACCCAGTCGATCCAGAAGATGGCGGCGACGAGTAACAACGGGGTCGCGATCGCAACCCAGATCTGCACGAAGTACACGCTGAAGTAGTAGTCGAGGTACTCCACACCTTCCGTCGCCGTGTTCGCGATCTCGCCGGTGCGCCGCTTGCCAAGCAGGCCCGGCCCGAGTTTCACGACCTGCTTGTAGATCTGGTCGCGAACGTTCAGCTTCGCTTCGCTGGAGGCACGGAACTGGCCGGTTCGAAACAGCCACGCCATGACGGCCTTGACAACGATGAGGGCGGCGAAAATCCAGAACCACTGTTGCACCAGGTCGCTGCCATCAACGGCGGCATCGACCGTCAGGCCGAGGACGTAGTACAGAATAATGGTGGTCGGAATCGTCGCGATTCCGGCGATCAACCCCACCTTGACCCATTTCATGGTGTCCGGCGTGATCAGCCTGTCGTCGACTCCCAGCATGGGCCTGCTCCGTATTTTTTGATCGACAGCTGTTTTACATCAACAGCTTAGGTTTGTAGACGCTGTGTCGCTATCCTAGGATTCCACGCCGTGACAGGTCAATAGCCACTTGAGCTGGGGCCGGCCCAACCAACCGCCACCGAACGGGCAAATCCCGGATTTGCAGAATCCTGAAGCCTCAAGCAAGGTTTAAGGTCAACCCGCAGAATTGTCCCCCGACCCCAGGATGGCCTCAGCACCCTCCAGCGCAGAAATCCACACAGCCCAGCTGCTCACCATCGGTGACCTGGCCAAGCGTGCGAATGTCTCGACATCGCTGTTGCGGTACTACGAGCGCGAAAATCTTCTTCAACCTGCGGGCCGCACCCCTGCTGGCTATCGACTATACGCCCCGGCTGCCGAACGAACATTGCGGTTTATCCGTAGCGCCCAGCGTTACGGATTCTCCCTGAATGACATCAAGCTGATCCTCGGTGGGAGCGGCGACAAGACCGATCTTCGCAACCTGGCGGAACAACGCTTTATCGACATCGAGCAGCGGGTCACGGAAATGCTGGTGCTGCGTCACGAGCTGGAACTGTTCCTGGACGACGTGGCGACGCACCTGGACCGCTCCGTGGGCGAGGCCTCCGGGGAGCAATACCGGGAACTGCTTGAGCAGGCCTGCGGCCACGATCACGGCTCCAGCCCGGCCTCGTCGCTGCAGAAACTGACCCAGCGGCTGGGCTGCAACCTGGCGTCGGCCGAGTGGGCGACACTGTTCGCCGACCTGCGGGGCCGGCACCTGCATATCTGGCGTGACGAGGATGGCTACTCCGTGCGCTTTGCGGATCCGGACGAGCCCCTGAAAGCGGCCCTGGCCCGGCTCGCCGCCGCGGAATCCGGCTGCGAAGCCCACCTGGAACCCGAGATCTCGGCGGAAGACGGCGGCCTGGTGTTCCGCGCCCGCGGCCCGAACGCGTTCCTGTTCGCCCAGCTGTTCCTGGCGCTTGAAACCGCCGAAGCCTGACGGCGACGCAGCCCCCGGATCCGGTGACCGGAGCTTGACCTTAAACCGGGCTTCAAGGCCCATGGTCCACTGCATACCCATCCGCCCGTGGGCGTGAGGACTGCAGGAATGAGTCAAGCTATTAGCAGCACTGAGCAGCCGTCGACCGAGCCACCGTTGAAAGTGAAGATCGCCGGCATGGACTGCGGCAGCTGTGCGATGACCATCGAGAACAGCATGCGCCAGCTGCCCGGCGTGCAGTCGGCCACCGTCAGTTTTACGACGGAAAGCATGGAGGTAGACGGTGACGTCAGCCTCGAGGACATCGCGAAGCGGCTGAAGTCTCTCGGCTATCGCCTGGCGGTGGACGAGCCGGCCGCGGCACCGGCGCCCGTTGAAGCGCGTGGCGCCATGGGCTTTATCCGTTTCCTGTGGAGCCAGGGACCACTGCGCCGGGCGCTGTTTGTCACGGGCGCGGTAATCCTGGGCTTGTTGTTCCTGCGCGGGCTGCCCCCGGTGGCGGGAATCGAACCGCTAACCTGGCTGTTCGGCACCGCGGTGCTGGTGGCCGGCGCACCGGTGTTTGTTAAAGGGATCCGTGCGCTGGCCTTCGGCCGCCGGATCACCATCGACCTGCTGATGGCGGTGGCCTGTGTCGGCGCTGTCGGTATCGGCGAGACCGGCGAAGCGGTGACGGTCATCCTGTTGTTCATGCTCGGCGAAGCGCTGGAAGCCTACAGTGCCGAGCGCGCCCGTGACTCGCTGCGCAGCCTGATGGCGCTGCAGCCCCAGGAAGCCACCGTGCTGCGCGCGCATGACAGCAGTCATGAACACGATCAAGGCCATGACCAAGACGACCATGGCGATCACCGTGAACATGAGCATGGCGAAGAAGCCCACGATCACCAGGTCGTGCTGCCGGTGGAGCAGGTCAAGATCGGCGACCGTGTGCTGGTGCGGCCCGGACAACGCATTCCCGTAGACGGCGAAATCATCAAGGGCACCTCGTCGGTCAACGAAGCGCCGGTCACCGGCGAGAGCATGCCGGTGCTGAAGACCCCGCTCAATGAAGTCATGGCCGGTACCGTCAACGGTGAGGCCGCGCTGGAAGTGCGTGTCACCCGCGAGGCTGCCGACGGCACCATTGCCCGCATCGCCCGGCTGGTGGAACAGGCACAGGCCCAGCGCAGCCCGCAGGAGCGTTTCATCGACCGCTTTGCGCGCTGGTATACGCCCGGCGTGGTGTTGCTGGCCGCACTGGTGGTCGCTATCCCGGTGCTGGCTTTCGGGCAGCCCTTGCTCGATTCAATGGACGGCGAACACGGCTGGCTGTATCGCGGCCTGACGCTGCTGATCATCGCGTGCCCGTGCGCGCTGGTGATCAGTATCCCGGTCACCGTGGTCAGCGGCCTGACCCGCCTGGCCAATCTCGGCGTGCTGGTGAAGGGTGGCGCACAGCTGGATCGGCTGGCCGACGTGCAGGTCGTGGCCTTCGACAAGACCGGCACGCTGACTCTGGGCGAACCGCAGGTCACCGGCGTGCGCGCCAACAACTGTGCACATCCTGCCGAGCAGAACGGCGACTGCGTGAGCTGTGACGACGTGGTTGCTACGGCCGCGGCCGTGGAACGCGGCTCCGAACATCCGGTTGCCCACGCGATCGTCCAGGCGGCCGGCCAACGCGACGTGGCCCACCGTTTCGACACGGCGCAAAATGTCGTCGCGCATCCAGGCCGGGGCGTCAGCGGTGAAGTCGGTAACGGCATGAAGATCGCCGTGGGTAGCGGTGACATGTTCGACACCGGGATGGCCGGCTGGGACGAAGTAAGGCCGCGCGCGGATGAGGCGCGGGAGTCCGGCGAAACGGTAATGTACGTCGCCCGCGACGATAAGGTCGTGGGTTACATCGGCGTACAGGACGCGATTCGCGATGCGAGCCGCGGTGCGCTGGAAGAGCTGGGCAATTTCGATCCGCCGATTCGGCGCGTGATGCTGACCGGCGACCACGCACAGGCGGCGGAACGGGTGGCCGGCCGAGTCGGTGGTATCGACGAGCTGCGCGCGGGACTGCTGCCCGGCGAGAAGCTGAAAGCCATCGAGGAATTGCGCGACCACTCGGGCACGACGGCGATGGTCGGTGACGGCATCAACGATGCCCCGGCCCTGGCGCGTGCCGATGTCGGTATCGCGATGGGCGGCGGCGGCACGGCGCAAGCCATGGAGACCGCAGATGTGGTATTGATGCAGGACAATTTGTCCCACGTGCCCATGGCGCTGCGCGTGGCGCGCAAGTCGCGGCGCATCATCAAGGAGAACATCGCCTTGAGTCTCGGTCTGAAACTCGCCTTCCTGGCCTTGGCCGTACCGGGTATTGCCACCCTGTGGATGGCCGTTGTTGCCGACGTCGGCGCCACGCTGCTGGTCACGCTGAACGGCCTGCGCATGCTCCGCCAGGCATGACAACCAACACGCACAAGTTTGGCCCGGTCAAGCTCGCGCCCGGCGTACTCCCACGGCACGTACTGTGCTACCTGTTCGCGGCCTTCGTCAGCATCGGCCTCTACACCTACCTCGTGGCCCTGACCCCTTACGTGCTGACCGTAAACCTGGGCCTGCCGGAAGCTGAGCACGGCCGCATCGCCGGCGACCTGCAGTTCTGGCAGGAGGTCGCACTGCTGGCTAGTCTTGGTTTGTGGGGCGCAATGTCAGACCGGTTTGGCCGCCGGGTGGTCTACGCACTCGGCTTCCTGATTCTGTTTGCGGCCTACGCGCTGTACGCTTTTGCGACGACGCCACCGGAACTGATTGCGTACCGGCTGATCTTCGCCCTCGGTGTCGCGGCCACCACCACCTGCCTGTCCGCGATACTGGCGGACTATGCGGAAGAAAAATCCCGCGGCACGCTGACGGGAATCGCGTTTTTCCTGAACGGCGTCGGCTCGGTGATTTTCATCATGGGCCTGACACGGCTACCGGACGTCTTTGCGGGCCAAGGCATCACGGAACTCTGGGCCGGACGCTACGCCTACCTCGTCGTCGCAGGTGTCGCGTTGCTCGCGGCGCTGGTCATGCTCGGCCTCAAGCCCGGGCGGCCGGATGAAACGGCGGTCAAGACACCGATACTCACTCTGCTGGCGGAGGGCGTGACGGCGGCCAGGAATGTGCGAATCGCGCTGTCCTACCTCAGTTCCTTCGCGGCCCGGATGAACATGATCATCGTGACCCTGCTCCTGTTCCTGTGGGTGATTCAGGCTGCAACGGGCGAAGGCGCCACTACCACCGAAGCTACCGCGCGGGCCGGCATGATCATTGGCATCTCGCAAATTGCCGCGGTGTTCTCGGCGCCCTTCGTCGGTGTCATGGCGGACCGGGTTGACCGGCTGAACCTGCAGATAGCGGCCTTCGCGGTTGCCACGGTGGGTTACGGTTGGGTGGCGCTGCTGGACGATATCCTCGCGTTATCGGCGATTCCGGCGCTAGTGCTGGTCGGCATAGGCCTGTCCAGCGCTCAGCTCGCGTCCACGGTGCTGCTGGCCGACGAATCGCCGGTCCGTCTGCGCGGTTCGACCTTCGGAGTGCAGGCATTTTTCGGCGCCCTGGGCATCCTGGTAATTTCCGCTGGCGGCGGCCGACTGTTCGATACGGTCGGCCCGAATGCGCCGTTCGTCGCTGTCGCGGCAGTCAATTTACTGGTTCTGATCAGCTCGTTGGGCTGGCGCCTCGTAGAAATGCGGACCGGGACGCATCACTCGCCGGCTGCGGCCGAGGACCCGACGCCTTAGCTTGTCTCGTCACTGTTATCGGCTCGATGCAAGAGAAAAGGCCCGGCAATGCCGGGCCTTCCAGGTATCGCACTGAGCTTCCTATCAATCGTCGTCATTATCCAAATCGAACGCGGTCGCCGTCGTTCTGGAAGCCTCCTGGCCATCGGGACCAGTGCGCGTTACGGTCCGGGTCACGCCGTCTTCCGTGTGCTCCTTGACCACCGACGTGGTCGCGGTCCGCCCGTCAGGCAGCGTCGTAACGCTATCACGCGTGTAGATGCCCGCGTCGCGGTCGCGGCTGGCCACCGTGTCCGTCGTCACCGTATTGCCCTCAGGCCCGGTGCGGCTCACGCTGCGGGCAAAGCCATCATCCGTGCGCCCGGTCGTGGCCGTCGTTGACGCAGTGCGCCCGTCGGGCAAAGTCATCACGCTGTCCCGTGTGCGGGTGCCGCTTTCGGGATCGCGAGACACGGTCGTGTCCTTCGCAATCGTTTGCCCGTTCGGCCCGGTGCGCGCAGAACTGCGCGTAAAGCCGTCGTCGGTGCGCTGCGTCGTTGACGAGGAAGTCGCGGTACGCCCATCCGGCAGCGTGGTCACCGAGTCCCGGCTGCGGGTGCCGCTTTCCGGGTCACGCGAGACCGTGGTGTCCTTCGTCATCGTCTGCCCGTTCGGGCCGGTGCGCGTGCTGTTGCGCGTGAACCCGTCGTCGGTGCGCTGGCGCACCGTGGAAGACGTGGCTTCACGCCCATCGGGCAGCGTGGTCACGCTGTCACGCGTGCGCGTGCCGGCCTCTCGATCACGGGTCATCGTGGTATCGCGAGTCGCGGTCTTGCCGTCGGGACCGGTCCGGGTGGCACGACGCTCGTAGCCGGTGTCCGTACGCTGACCCTGCACGTCGTAGCTGCCGGTGCGCCCGTTGGCGCCGGTGCGCTCACCGCTGCGCTGCCAGGTACCCTGATCCTTGTCCCAGCTGCCCTGCTCGGTGCGCGTGCGCTGTTTGCCGTTGGGTCCGGTTGCGGTGCTCTCCCGCGAGTAGCCGCCCTGGCGAGGCGCATCGGCACGACGCTGCTGCCCGGCATTTTGGTTGCCATTGCGCTGGCTGTTGCCGCTGCGGTTTCTCTGCTGCCCGCCCTGGCGGCCTTCCCTGGCTGCCAGCACGATGTTGTCACTGTTCGCGGCGCCCGCCGGCGTCGGCGACACCACCAGCCCTGCAGCAGTCATCGCGGCGGCAAGCCCGAAACTGATAAGAATTCGTCCGTCCATGATTGAAACTCCCTGCTCTGCCAGCTTCCCTGGCCTGGAACGACTGCCACCTTGGCGGCCCTTGGAACTCTCAACGCGCTGCCCCGGGCCCCGTTGACACCGATTCCCCATGAATCGCTGCACAGCTTCCCCGTTACGGGTTCCCGTAGCCGCGACGCGCGCCACGAAATGCCGCTTTCCCGGCTTATGTTCAACAGGCTAAAGTGCCGCTTCGACATCGGCGCTTCATCACCAACCCGGAGTCCCACTGGTCCATGAGCTGGCGTAAATTGCCATTGCCGGCGGCCGACTGGCTGCCCCCCGAACGCAACCCGGCGTTGTACGCGGGCCTATTGTCGTCACTCCCCGATGAACACGACTACGTTTGTGAGGTGGAGGGTCAGCTACCGTCGCTGAACGGCACGCTGTACCGGGTGGGTCCGGGACTCTATGACCGCGGCCCTGACCGCAAACGCATGATGCTGGACGGCGACGGTATGGTGCAGGCGCTCAACCTCAGGAATGGCCGGGCGCACTATCGCAACCGTTATGTGCGTACACCGAAGTTCCTTGCCGAAGAACGGGCAGACCGCTTCCTGTACCCCACTTTCTCGACTCACGGCTCCGGCCCCATGCACTACAACCTGGGGCTGAACATCGTGAACCAGGCCAATACCACAGTGATCGAGTGGGCCGGACGGCTATACGCCTTCGATGAAGGCCAGAAGCCCTACGAGCTGACCCGCGCGCTGGATACAATCGGCGAAGGCGTGCTCGACACCCAACAACCGTCGCTGCGCTACTGGGCGCACTGGAAACTGGACGCGGTGCACCAGCGCCTGCACCTGCTGTCGATCGTGCCGGGCCCGAAACCGGTGGCACAGATCGTGAGTCTCGACACGGCCGGGCAGGTGGCAGAACGCCAGACCATCCCCCTGCCCCGCAGCGTCTACATCCATGACTGGTTTGTAACCGACGGACATTTCGCCCTGCTGCTGCACCCGGCGTTTATCTCGATGCCCTGCATGCTGGAGATACTGATCGGCAAGAACACCTTCGCCAGTGCAGTGGAGTGGCGCCCGGAACAGGGTTCGGTGCTGACCATTGCCCGGCGTGGTGAGGACGGATTGCGGAACCTGCCCACCCGCCCGGTCTGGATGTGGCACGCCATCAACGCCTTCGAGGACGGCCGGGACCTCGTGCTGGACTATATCGGTGGCGAACTCGGCGGGGGGCTCGGTGCCGACGATTCACCGCTATTCCGCGTGATGCGCGGCGTGGACCCCGAAATGCCCGAAGAACCCGTTAACTGGCCGCGACGTCTACGCGTGCGGCCCGACAGTGACACGCCGGAAGAACAGGACCTGGTCACCGACGGCAATTTCGAACTGCCGTGCGTATCCGCCACCGAGCGCGGCCGCACATACAGCCAGGCCTACATGATCCAGGCCGGCCCCGGCGAGATCTTCGCCCACAGCCTGTGCGAGCTGGACGGCCGCAGCCTCTCCGCCCGGCGCTATGATTTCGCGCCGCACGAATTTTGCTCGGAACCGGTCATCTGCGACGAGCTGCAGGGCGACGCGGGGCGCTACCTGCTGACCCAGGTCTACAACGGCGAAGACAAGCGCAGCTATTTTGCGCTGTTCGACCGGCAGGACTTCACCGCGGGACCAGTGGCGAAAATTCATCTGCGCCACTACGTACCGCTCAGCTTCCACGGCTACTGGGCACCAACGGCCGCGCCGTAGCGCGCTACCGGCGCGGGTGACACCCGGTCAGACCGACAGGCAT
Organism: uncultured Chromatiaceae bacterium; assembly: GCA_964613615.1. Taxonomy (GTDB): domain Bacteria; phylum Pseudomonadota; class Gammaproteobacteria; order Steroidobacterales; genus J054. The sequence goes on along the minus strand of CAZTIB010000252.1, from coordinate 7,222 downwards.
AATCTGTCAACACTCTGGAAAAGAGGCTTTGCCATGAATAACGGGATCACGCTCGCGCGTTTCGCCTGCACTGTCTGCCTGGTCGTTGCAGCATCGGCATCGACAACTCCCGCGATTGCCCAGGATGCCCGGTCGGGCCTGAATCTGACGGAGCCGGAAAAGGCCTTCATCAAGGCGAACCCGACGCTGATCCTGTGCGTGGACCCGGACTGGCTGCCCTATGAGGGCCTCAGTGCTGACGGGAGACACATAGGCCTGGTCGCGGAATACGCGCTGGAGTTGCAGACCCGCACCGGGCTGCAATTCGACCTCGTCAAGGCAGACACGTGGGAGGAGTCCTGGCAGCTGGTTGAGGCGGGTAAGTGCGATATCGTCGCGGGCCTGAACCGGACCCGTAACCGCGAGGAGTACCTGAGCTTCACCGAGGAATACATCAACGAACCGAAAGTCCTGGTGACTCAGACAGGTCGCAGTGACATCAACGGCGTGGCGGACCTGCAGGGCAAGAGTATCGCCCTGGTGCAGGGGTATTCCCTGGACGAAAAGCTGGCGCTGGACTACCCGAGAATCAACCGGGTCTACGTCGGTTCACTGCGCGACGGCCTGGCGAAGCTCGCCAACGGCGACGTCGACGGGGTGGTAGGCGCCAAGTTCCTGATGGAGACCGCGATCGCGGATGGGGGCTATACGAATCTCCGGATCGTCGGCGACACCCGCTACCTGAACCTGGTTCGCGTGGGCATACGCCGCGATTACTACCGGGGCTTCACGATCATGAACAAGGCCGTCAATTCATTTAGCTACAGTGAACACAAGGCCATCCGCGAGCGCTACCTCGCAAACAACTGATCGCTGCAGCAGCCCGGGTCTAGCGGCTGGCCCAGTCGGGGAACGGGTAGATCAGGCCGTAGCGAGCCAGCTCATCCGGGTACACCAGGCGCCGGCGGCCCTCCTGCCACTGAATAATGAAAATCGGCTTGCCGGTCTGCAGGCCGGTGTCGTCGACACGGTATGGACCCAGCAGCGACGTGAAGCTCATGGTCCGCAACTGATTGCGTATCTCGTCCTTGTCGCGGCGTTTGCCCGCGGCGCCTGCCAGCCGCGCGGCAGCTTCGATGACCTGGCCGCTGGCATACGCGCCGGCAGCGGGATAACTCGCATTGCGCCCCGTCAGCTTCTTGAACCGGAACGAGAAATCGAAGGCGCCCGGCATGTGCTGGCCCCGTTTCCATTGGCTGGTGGCCATCACGCCCTCGGCATTCTCGATCCCGACCATCGCGCCAAATTCGTAGAGCGCCGGCCCGTAACTGAACACCATGATGTCGGGCGCAAAACCGGCGGCTTTCGCTGCCTTCAGCAACCCCACGGAATCGTCGATGTAAGAGCCGAAGATCGCGACGTCCGGCTGTGCGGCGGCCAGTCGGGAAATTAGTCCTGCCAACTTGTCGGCCTGCATCACGTTGCGGTTGTAGGACTCGTCGAGCACCAGTTCCATGCCGTAGCCGGCCACTTTCGACCGCACACCCTCAGCCATGCTGGTGGGTGCTTCATTGTCCGCGTAGACCATCGCAATGCGGCTGAGCCCCTTCTCTTTCGCCAGGTCGAGAACCGGTCGCATAATTTCGGGCGCCGGCGTGTACAGGCCGAACACGTTCTTCATGCCGCGTTCGAAGATATCGAGCCCGCTGCCCGTGACCACGATGGGCATGTCGTAACGCTCGGCGACCTCCGTCGCGGCGAGCGTGAGCGGCGTGCCATAGGGGCCGACCAGGAAATCGACTTTGTCCTCCACGATCAGCTTCTCGTAGAGGCGAGCCGCTGTGTTGCGGTCAGACTGGTCGTCGTAGACGACCAGTTCCACGCGCGCACCACTGGCACCGCCGCGGCCATTCACATCCGAAATGAACAGCTCCAGCCCCTGCAGGGCCTCGATGCCGAAATCCGCATACTTGCCGGTCTGCGACATGGTCGCCCCGATCTTTGCCACTTGCTGGGCAAGCGCTGCGGCAGGCGCTGTCAGCAGCAGCGCCATGCAAACAACTATGCCGGCAGTTATCCGCATACGCATGACTACTTCTCCACGTCCAGTTCGCGCTTGGTTGAAATCAGCAGGCGCACCAATTCGTATTCATATGGCGACCCGGTTTCGAAATAGCGGAACGCTACCCGGTCACGACCATCGAGCACCTCGAGTGCGACACGTACCGCGTTACGCTCAGCCGTATAGCCGTCGTCGTCGCTCAGCAACTGGTCCCACAGGTAGCTTCGCAGCAACCAGTCCGGAATCTCGCCGATTGCATCCCTCAGGTTACTGGGGCCGGCGATTGGCAGCACCAGGTACGGCCCCTGGCCGACACCCCAGACACCGAGCGTCTGTCCGAAGTCCTCCTGGTGTTTCGGAATTTCCAGCGCGGTGGCAGCGTCAATCGTGCCCAACAAGCCGAAAGTCAGGTTCGTGGCCACCCGCAAGGTGGTCTGGGACGCCTGGACCGGCCGGAACTGCAGGAGCTGGTTCGCGAAGGTGACCACATCCTCGAAGGTCGAGAATATGTTCCGTATGCCAGTACGAATCGGTGACGGGAAGATGAACCGGTAGCCGCGCACCGCGGGCAGCAGGACCCACCTGTCAACGTGCGAGTTGAAGTTATAGATCCTGCGGTTCAGTCCTTCCCAAGGGTCACTGGCCGCGGACAGAGGCTGCACGCCCGGATCGATGATCCGCTCTCCTATAAAGAGAGGCTCTTTCGGCTCGCCGTCATACACCAGCTTGGTGCTGCACCCGCCCAGCATCGCCAGCGCCAGCAACAGCAGGGTCAAAAGGGCACGGTGCGACCGCCTGGCCGTGGCCTGTGAGTCGTTGTGCCTGGTAATCATTGCCAGCCCTCCGTGAAGAACTTGACAACGTTTTGCACGTTCTCCCAGTAAGGCAGATTGCCAAGGTGGCCGCCGGTGGGATAGATAATCGCCCGGTCACCGAAGGTGGCCGGAAAGAAATCGATTTCGCCGGGTTCCAGGATGATGTCGTCGCGGTTGTGCACGACACCGATGTATTCAGCGTCCCCCAGGAATCCCTGGATGGCCTTCAGGCTTTGCCGTTCTGCCATCTCTTCGCGCGTCAGCGATGGCTGCTCGCGCTGATAGAACGGGAAATACATCTCGTGGTAGAAGTCCGTGAAGCCGGTGCGGGTGGTGACCTGCAGGAACGGCGTCAGGGAACTGGTGCGCGTCGCCGTGGCATTGGCCGGGATCGCGAAACCAAAACTCGTCACCATGTCCGACGCGGTCATCAGGTTGCTCGCAGCAATCCTGAACGCGGCGCCCACGAGGCCCGCCAGTTCGTCGGGCCCGGGAGGGTTGGCTTTAAAGACATTGAAGAACAGGGTCTCGTCGAAGGCTACCTGGTCCGACTTCTGGTAGGCCGCACTGACCTGGTCAACGAGACCGCGGAAGAACTGCGGGAAATTATCGATACCACCGGGCACGCTCTGGATCATTCGATCCAGTCGCGACACCGAGTTGTACAGCGACAGCGGCGGGTTGATCATCAGGACTCGTGAAAAGCCGAAAGCCCCTTCGTCCTTGTCCAGCCGCGCGACGTAGGCAACGTTGCTGCCGCCCAGGCTATAGCCCGTCAGGTAGAAGGCCGTAATCTTCTTGTCGGCATTGAGTTTCTCCCGCACCTTCTTCATGACGACGTAAAGATCTTTGGCGTCGACGGGCATGTTGCCCGGCACGCCGGTACTGCCGGCTGCGGTGATGAAGCGGGTATGGGTGGGCGATGCGAGACCGACTACGTGCAGGCCGGCGTCGTAGAGCGCCCGCATCAGCGTCTGGTTGTGCGCGGTGTTGTGGGCGCCCCCGGTACCCGCAATCACGAACACCAGCGGGGCTGGCTTGCGCTGCAGGCGATACAGGAAAGCGATGCGCGAGTTGTACCAGAGGGCTTTGGGTATCTCGCGATCAACCGTCTTGGCCAGGTAGCCGGTCTTCAGCCTGACGTTCGACGTCTTGGCCCGCAATTCGGGCACCGGGACACCCACCACGGTCGCGGTGAAGGGCTCCGGGACGGGATAGCCATAGGCTGCCGCGTGTTCCGCCGCATTCGCCGACGGTAACAACCCAACCATGGCCACGATCAAGGCCAGGCGCCAGTGCATCATTGGTCTCTCCCCTGTTGAGACGCCAATTATCGGCCCCGGTTTGGGCCAGCAGAGAAACCCTGGCCGTCGCTACCCCGGAGACCGTCGAATTACTTGTTAATGCTGGGGGTGAGTAAAGCAGGCACGCGTGTGCGGGTCAATCGCCGGGGGCCAGCCTGACGGTATTTACCCACCCGTACCGCCAAATTGGCGCGAAAAGGCTCAAGGGGGGTGCAGTCGCGGTGAACCTTGCCCAGCCGCACATTCAGGCCACCCGCGCGCCGGAGCCCCCGACCGTCGCCGGGCGTTGCCTAGGCCGGGTAAACCAGGCCATGACCATCACCATCAGGATCCAGCTGAAGCCGTCGGAGAAAATCATCATCAGCTGGTAGCCGTAGTGAAAGTCCGACCAGACGATGTCGGCAAAGCGCGGGTACGCGGTATAAGCCATGCCGAAAGTTGACCCGATGGCGACATGGCTCCAGTAATCGGTGGTGTAACGATTCAGTAACAGCATCGCGAGACCGATCAGCGCGCCAATCACCATGCCATTGAACGTACCGATGAAGACCTTCAGCGGCGAGGCTTCCGGGGAGCCTTCCTGCCGGATGTACACCGTGGCGATGGGCCCCTCCGCGCGCATCTGCGCGCGGACTTCGTCACCCGCGGCACGGCCGGGCAGGATGTAGGTACCCGTCTCCGGGAAGTGCTGCCGCAGCGCGGCGCCTGCGGCAATATCGTCGCCGGTCTCCGACACCGTGTAGTACGGCACCGGGCTGACCACATAAAACACGACGCTCCAGGCCCAGCTGACGACGGCGACCAGGAAGGCGCCCAGCAGAAAACGCAGCATTGTCTCAACTCCGGAACTAAATTGAATCGTGCACGGCTTTGCACGCGCAGGGCCCAAGCCTATACTCTGTCCCAGGGATCGGGGCAGATCAGAATGAAAATAATAAGCGCGCCCACCCTGGGGCTAGCGCTCTACGTACTCGCTGGCTGTTCCAGCGGGGGCAGCGGCGGCATCAATACCAGCCCGGCGGCTGCCGGGATCGATGCCGGCAACGCGTTGATCGTGGCCAGAGCCACGATGTCGGCGCTGGCCAGCTCGGAGGAAATTGGGACAGTCGACGAGCTGCTTGGCAGCCTGGGCAAACCGCCTGCAGGCCCGATGCAGGCAAAAGGCCCGCCGACGGCTGCCCGGCTGACGGCAACCCTGGACGAGTCTGGCCATGATCGCTGCCGGGCCGCTCGGCTCAGCGACAGTGTGGCCTCGGGCAACCCGGATCTGCTGCAATCGGAGAACCGCCGGGTACCCGGCGACAGCTTCAGCCTGAATTTTTCCGATTGCCGGCTGGCGGCAGAACTGCGGTTCTCGGGCCAGCTGGATGTGCGGGTGGATCGCTTTGTCAGCACGCGCGACAGCAACGGCATGGAATATCTTTACTCGTCGACCTTGCGCCATCTGCGAGTCGACCGGGCCACCACGAGCTATGTCGCGAATGGCGACATGCAAATGTTCTTCGGTTCCACGAGCTTCCCACTGGTATTCGCCGCGCTTTCGGGCCAGCGCCTCAGCATTGACACCGGCGGCGAGTCGGCAACCCTGCGCGACTATGACCTGGCTAGTGAAGGCGTATTGCTGGAGACGCCGGACGTTCTAGACAGCGTCGACACGATCTACGACGGCTTCCTGTCGAGTTCACTGTTCGCGGGCGAAGTTCGTTTCCAGACGCAGCTGCCTTTCCGCACCAACGGACAATCCGCTGCGGCACCCTCCCAGGGCCGGATCCACGTATTTGGCGCCGACGGCGCAGTCCTGCAACTGACCGTTGCCGACGGCGAAGTGCAACTGGAACTGGACGCTGACGGCGACGGCCGCTATGAGCACAAGGACAGCGTGACCTGGGTGGCCCTGACGGATACGGGTTAGCGCCGCGCGCCGCGCCCCGTCGGTACCTTGAACGAGGACGGCTCCCAGCCCTCGTAGTCCGAGTTCTCCGGGGGCACATCCAGCGCGTAAGCCTTCCAGGTTTCCACCCGGGCATTGTTGGGTTCCCACCCCTCGGGAATCTCCAGGAACTCCGGCGCATTCTTTTCTATATAGGCCAGCACTTTCGGCGGCACGTCGTCCGTGCCTGGCAGGCCCTTGTGGCTGAACATGCGGCCGAACAGCGAACCTTCGGCGTAGGGCGTGCCGCCCATCTCCATGAACGGCCAGAACTGCGAAATGCGGGAGAAGCCCGCGACCATGCGCACGGTGGGATCGTCCCGATCCTCCAGCTGCTCGCGTGAACACTGGAACGTGAAGTGTTCCGACGGCGAGATTCGCGGGCCGGTAGAAGAGCGCGGCCAGCCCGCCGGGGTCACCGGATTCGTGTACTCGTGGGTGTAGTCCCACGACAGCATGATGTCATCGCCGTAAAACTGGAACGGCAAGATGAACGGGTAACGGCCGTCTGCGTTCGGGAACACGGTGCCTTCGTTCATCAGGGTTGGCGAATCCCCTTCGGTACCAAAGAAAAACTTCGGTATTTCCTTGCCGATCTTGCCCACCAGCTTCGGGTTGTAGAAGTGATAGACCTCGACGGTCTTGCCGGTGAAAGGATTGTCCCAGGTTTCCAGGATGTCGCCGGTCTCAAGGTCGGTAAAGTAACCGGTCTCCCGCGACTTGACCCAGAGATCGCCGTTTTCGTCCTGCCTGGCCAGCAGCACACCGGTGCCCGTGTAGCCAAATACCGGCACCATCCTGTTGTCACCGATGCGCGCGTACATCAGGCCGTGAAAACCGCCGATCATGGGCTCGTCATAACCGGCCCAGATCTTGCCGAAAGCATAGAGATTGTCGACGGGATCCGCATAGTCGAGCCGGGCATTTTTCGGCGGTGGTGGCCGGTGCCCGGTGGCACCGGCAGGCAGCGCAGCGGTAGCGGCAGCGCCGGCAGCGAGGCCCATCGCCGCGCGGCGGCTCATCAGGAGCTGAGACATCAGTACGGACTGCATCAGTATTCCTTCTACGCAAGCGTGTGTACAGCGCTGAAGCATGCGGCGCGCCGTGCGGGAAAACCAACCCTGCTGAAGCC
>CAZTIB010000251.1:0-8077 GCA_964613615.1 uncultured Chromatiaceae bacterium | reverse complement strand
CCCATCGACTGGCGCCCGGCAGAGCGCTTCAAGCTGTTTCCGCCGCTGGCCTGGCTGATGCGCGCGCGCCGAAAACTATTCGGTGAGTATGGCCTGATGGGCAACTACCGGCGCCACCCGGACACCAACCAGGAGCGCCTGTTCTTCGGCCTGCTCAGCGAGTGCCTCGACCGTGGCATCGTGACCAAGGCAGAGGTCGAAGCCGAGATGGCCAGCAATCATATTCGTCACGACGCCTTCGACGTCCTGGACCGGACATCGCCCCTGGCACCGCCGGGCGAGCCGCCCCTGGCCCTGACGGCCTGAGTCAGAACAGGGCTTTTATCCGTGCCACCGCCCGGTCGAGATCCGGGTTGCCCGCCTTTGGGGCAGCGGGTTCGGCACCGCCGAGCCAGGCCGCGCGCCCGCTGTCTACCAGTGACTGCAGCAGGGCCGGCACATCCCGACGCATACGCCGCGGACCGAGCCGCTGGGCGAGCCGGTGCGACACTGGCCGCCAGCCATACCAGCCCGGGCGGAGCCAGTCAGGTCCGGGTGCAAACTCACTGTCCAGCGGCAACGGGTGCTGCCGCGGGTGCATGAGGTAGACCGGTTTCCCGGTTGCACAGGCCTCCGCGACCATCGACAGGCTGTCGCCGGTCACGACAAAACAATCACCCAGCGCGAGATAGCCAAGATACGGGTTGTCTCCCCCATCGCTGCCCCAGCGAAAGAAATGGTGCGGCACTTCCGTATCAGTGAACAGCGCCTCGCCTGCGGCCGCCGGCGTGCGAGCGCTGTCAGAAATGCAGAGGGACCCGCCGGTCGTCTTCGCCAGTTTCTCGGCCACCGCGCGCAACTGGCGAACCCGATCTGCAGTGAGCAGGAAAGAGCCGCTGTTGCCGCCCGCCAAAACGACGATGCGCGGCTTCGGCAGCGCCGCAAAGCGCGGTGCCCACTGCTGAGCCGCCTGCCCGAGCTGCGCCGCCGTGATCCCGTGCAGCGGCAACTGCAATTCCACCACGTTGGCAGCAGCAGGCACCCGGTACTGCCGGGTCGTCAGCACCAGGTCGAAGGCCGACGGCTGGGCCCATGGCCGGCCCACCTGCACCAGTTTGGTCCGCTGACCCGACGCGGCCCGAATCCATCGTGCCACCGGTTCGTTGCGCCGGCCCGACGTGATCACCAGGTCCGGCCACGGCGGCTCCAGCGCATCGGACTCACGCCGCCTCACCCCCGCCAGTGTCGGGCCGAGAAACAGGTTGCTGAGCAGCTCGGTCGAGCGGTAGTGCAACTGCCGCGGCTCCCACGGCCAGGCCAGCGCCGCGGCAAGACTGCGCACCTGCGTATTGTCGCCAGCCTTGTACCCCAGCAAGGTCCAGACTCGGGGCAGCGGCGCATCGGCGCGGAGTGGCATGTTGATCGATGGCGGTCCGGTCTCAGGTGGCCGCAGGATAAACTGCCCCGCGGCGCGGCGCACGGCACGCGGCGAGACCACCAGCGTTAACGTGAAAACCCGGCCTGGCTGCACTGTGGCCGACGAACTCCATCCCGGCTATGCTCTGCGCCGAGGATCCACCTCCGCTCACTCCCTGCCATGCGTCTGATCGGCACCCTACTCACTATCTACCGTTCACAGAGCATCGGCCTGGTGCTGGCGCTGATATTCGCGACGGCGCTGGAAGGCGTGAGCCTGACCGCGCTGCTGCCCACACTGAACCTGATACTCGGCGAGGCCGACGGCGAACGCACGCCGCTCGGACGGTGGGCGGAAAATGCGCTGAGCGGCCTGGGCCTGACTCCGAGCCTGGGCCTGCTGCTGATCATCATCGTGATGGGCCTGGTCGCGAAAAACGGCCTGTTGCTATATGCCAATCGCAAGGTGGGCTATATCGCCGCGCAGATAACAACCGACCTGCGCGTAGAACTGCTGCGCGCAGTGATGCGGTCGCAGTGGTCGTATTTCATTAATCAGTCCGTTGGCCAGATGGCCAATGCGATGGCCGCCGAAACCATGCGCGTCACCGAGGCCTTCATCTTCGGCACGCGGCTGCTCGCCTCGGTTGTCCAGGCCCTGGTCTACGCCTTGGTCGCAGTCAGTATTTCCTGGCAGGCCACTGTGTTCTGCCTGGTCGCCAGTGCATTCATCGTCTTCGTTTCGCAAGGCCTGGTGCGGATGTCGAAGAAGGCCGGCCAGCAGCAGACCAAGGTGTACCACTCTCTGCTGGGCCGGCTCACGGATACCCTGCAGTCGGTAAAACCCTTCAAGGCCATGGACCGTGGGGAAGTCTCCAACAACCTCCTCGAGCACGAGACGCATTTGCTCAACAAGGCGCTGCGCAAACAGGTGCTGGGCCGAGCGGCCCTCGATTCGGCCCAGGAACCGCTCTTTGCGGCCTTCATTTCCCTCGGCATTTACCTCGCGTTGGTCCAGTTCGACATGGCGGTATCGACCGTAACGGTGATGGCGCTGGTGGCCGGCAAACTGGCCACCATGATTGGCAATATTCAAAAGCAGTACCAGAAAATGATAGTGCGGGAACCCGCCTACTGGTCAGTGCGACATCGCATCGATGAAGCGGCGGCCTTGTCTGAAGAACTACCGTCCGGCGACTACGTGAAGTTTTCTTCAGATCTCGAGCTGCGCGACATTCGCTTCGCCTACGGCGACAACAAAGTGTTGGATGGCCTTTCGCTGCATGTGCCCTTTGGCTCGATGACCACGTTGATCGGGCCGTCAGGAAGCGGCAAGACCACCATCATCGATCTGCTGGTAGGCCTGGTCCGGCCCAACAGCGGCCAGGTGCTGATCGACGGCCAGCCAATGGAGACTGTGGATCTACGGGCATGGCGCAGGCAGGTAGGCTATGTGCCGCAGGAGAACCTGCTGCTGCATGACACCATTGCAAAGAATATCAGCCTCGGTGAAGAAGACGTCACTGACGATGACATCGAATATGCGCTGCGCGCGGCCGGCGCCTGGGAATTCGTATCAGGACTTATAGACGGTGTAGACACGGTTGCCGGCGAGCGCGGCTCACGCTTTTCCGGCGGCCAGCGGCAGCGCATCATGCTCGCCCGCGCGCTGGTGCATCACCCTCGCCTGCTGATCCTGGACGAAGCTACCAGCGCCCTGGATCCGGAAACCGAAGCGGCCATTTGCAGCACGCTGGCAGAGTTGAAAGGAGACGTGACGATCCTGGCCGTCACCCATCAGTCTGCGCTGGCCGCCGTGTCCGACCGCGTGTACCGGGTCGTCGCTGGCCGCTTTGCCGAAGAACCTGTCTCCGCGCCCAGGCTTGCCGAGTCCTGAGCCGGCCACAAGGCCTCGATTCTGGCGACAGCCGCATCCATATCGCTCTGCGGGACCTGGCCTTCGCCCCGCATTGGTTCACCCAGCCACGCCGCCTGCCCACTGCTGACGACCAGGCTATGCACGAGCGTGATGTCACGCGTCCAGCGCCGGTGTCCATAGCGCATCAGGCCCCGGTACCAGCGCGCGGTGAAATTCAAGTCTTCCACGGTGCTCGCGCGGCCGGCCACTGAGCCCATCGACCACGGCCCCGCACCCAGGTCGATGATGCGCACGGGCTTCCCAGTCGCCACCGCTTCGCTGAGCATCGCGATGCTGTCGCCACTGACGATCAGGTGATCGGCCAGCGCCAGGATGCCCGCGTAGGGATTGCTGTCATCTGCCGGCTGCCAGTCGTACACGAAGGCGGGTTTATCAAGTCGTGCGGCGAGACCTCTTGCCAGGCCGGGCGCGGTACGCGAACTGGAAGTGATCAACGCGCTGCTGCAGTCGCTGTCGTTAACAAATTTCGCCACGCGCTCAATGGCCACTTCACCAAGTGCGTAAGGGCCGACACTGCCGCCGAGAAGAACACCGGTGCGTGGCCCGGGATAGTCGGCGAAGACTTGCCGCCATCTGTCAGCCGACGCCGCGAGCATCGGTTCCGAGACCGGGTGCAGCGTCAACCGGTTCTGCAGTACCCGCGGGTGCGCGGGCACACGATACTGCGGGGTGGTCACCAAGAGGTCGAGGCGCGCCGGGCTGACCCAGCTGCGGCCAAGAAATACGATGCGGGTCTGGCCACCGGATTGTTTGCGGATCCATCGGCACGGCGGTTCGTTGCGCAAACCTGCAGAAATCACGAGATCCGGCCACGGCGCGTTGAGGTGCGAAGACTGCCGTCGAATTCCGTGCAGCCCTACCCCCTGCAACAGGTTGTACAAACCTGCCGGCCGGTAATCCAGCTGCTTGATCTCCAGCGCCCAGCCGCCGCGCGCCTCGAGTTCCCTGGCCAGCGCCAGTATCTGCGTGTTCTCGCCCGACCGGTAAGACAATACCGCCCAAACACGGCGCAAGCCATTGGGCGCAATGGTGTTTACGGCTTTACTATCTTTCATTTGCCGCACTAATCATGGCTTTGGCGAACCGGTTGTCCTGACCGCCGGACCGTGTGAATATGAGCTGCGATTCTAATGGGCGAATCCATGGACCAGGCACAAATCGAAACCCAGCTGATCGAATTCATCGAGCCGCTGCTGGAAAAACCCGCTCCCATCGCGCCAGAAACCGACCTGGTGCATGAAGTGGGTTTGCCGTCGCTCAAGGTCATGGAGTTAATTGTGCAGATTGAAGACACCTACGACATATCTTATCCGCTGAACCAGCTGCAGGACGTGCGCACCGTGAGAGATCTTGCGAGCAGTGTGCACCAGTTGATTCCATGAGCCTGTTCACCAAATTTGAAGCGCTGGCCGCCGTCGGCGCAGAACTCGCCCAGCACGGCACCAGCCCCGTGGGCGTACCCATGCGCCGGGTATTGTCCCCCACCCGAGCCGAAGTTGACGGCCGCGAGGTAATCCTCGCCGGCACCAACAACTACCTGGGCATGACGATGGACCCCGACTGCATCGCAGCGGGTCATCGGGCCCTGGACAACGAAGGCACCGGCACCACCGGGTCGCGCATGGCCAACGGCACTTACGACAGCCACCTGGCCCTGGAGCGAGAAATTGCCGATCTTTACGGCATGCCGCAGGCCATCGTGTTCACGACCGGTTACCAGGCAAACCTGGGCACCATCGCCACGCTGGCCGGGCCCGACGACATATTGCTCATCGACGCCGATTCACACGCCAGTATCTATGATGCGGCGAAGCTGTCGGCTGCGCGCGTCTTCCGCTTTCGCCACAACGATGCGGAAAACCTCGACAAACGCCTGGGCCGACTGGGCGACGAAGCACAGCAATGCCTGGTGGTCGTGGAAGGCATCTACAGCATGCTCGGCGACCAGGCGCCGCTGGCGGACATCCTGGCGGTTACAAAGAAGCATGGCGCATCGCTGCTCGTGGACGAGGCCCACTCCCTGGGCGTGCTCGGTCACCGGGGCTGCGGCCTGGCCGAAGAACTGGGCCTGCTCGACCAGGTGGACTTCATTACCGGCACCTTCTCGAAGTCTGTCGGCACGGTGGGCGGCTTCTGCGTGAGCCCGCACCCGCAACTGGCCTGGCTGCGCAATGCAATGCGGGCCTACATCTTCACGGCCTCGGCCTCGCCGGCGAACATCGCCTCCAGCCGTGTGGCCCTGCGCAAGCTGCGCGACGAAACCGAGCGCCGTGATCGCTTGTGGGCCAATGCGCGCCGACTCTACAGCGCCCTCGGCGGCATGGGCCTCAAAGTGGGTCCCCAGGCATCGCCAATTGTGGCCGTGATGATGGAGTCACGCGAAGCGACGCTGAATTCATGGCGCACGCTGCTGGACAACGGCGTGTACGTGAATCTCGTCGTGCCGCCTGCGGCCAACCTGAACCTGCTCCGCTGCAGCGTAAGCGCGGCCCACACGCCGGAAGATATCGACCAGATCATCGCAGCCTACGCGGTCGTCGCCGAGAATCTTCAAGCCGCCCAGGTAATCGACGCCGCAGATCAGGCTTGCGCTCCCGGTTAATCATTTTGCTGCTGCTCAGCCTGGGCGCTGCGCCGGTCCAGGCGATCGAGCTGCCGTGGGCCCGGGCCGAGTACAAGGCGAGCAAACTGTTCATGACCATCCGGCTGGACATCAGCCAGCAGCTGTTGTCCGGTGCTGCCGTCGAGGTGGCTACCCCGATTCCTTTCCAAGGGAATGGCGTGCAAATGCAGGGCGAACAGGCGGCGGTCGTCGCACTACACTCCAGGCGGTCGGGCCAGGCGAAGGAAACACGGCTCTATCTCGACCCGACCAACAACGCAGCGCTGCGTCGCCAGCAACGCGAGTGGAGCGACAATCCGGATTTCAAGGACCTGCGATATACCACCACCGGCATTGCCCGGACGCGCTCGGAGCCCCGCAGTGGCGAAGCGGACAAGCCACCGTCGGAATGGGGCCAGGTACGTGAGCAGTTCCGGGCCTTTCCGAAGCTGGACGACGGCACGATCGTGGCCGATACCGCCAGCCTGCCTTTCCTGGTTGCTACCCGCGAATGGAGCGGTCCCAAGGAGAAATTTGAGTTTCTCGTTGTCGAGGATGGGCAGCTGGCTCAAATTACCGCGACGGCCGTGCGCTGGAACCTCACGCGCGTCGACTATAAGCATGGCGGCAAGAAAGTCGATGGCAAGCACAAGCTGCTGGAAGTGCGGGTCATTGCCCTGGCCGCGGGCGGTTCGGGCACGACAGATATCGATCTGTTGGGACTTTCCAGCGATGTGGTACTGCTGATCGATACCAGGCTCGGCGTGCCGGTGGAGATTCGCGGTTCGGTGCCGTTTCTTGGCGAAGTGCGCTTCGCATTGAAGCGGCTCCAGCCAAAACCTGCCGGCAACTGACGCAGCTGCCCGGCAAGCTTGTCAAAACAACGGGGCGCAGGCACTCGTGAGCCGTCTCGGAATCATCAACAACGTTCAGGCCGGGCGCACTCGGGCGCGGCTGCCACAGCTGCGCGAACTTGTCGCGCGTTGCGATGCGGACGTGCGCGAAGTCGGGGATCTGCCGTCGATCATCGATGCGACGCAGGGACTGCTGGCCGCGGGCGTGGAATTAATCGCCATCAACGGCGGCGACGGGACGGCGCAAGCTGTCATCACCGAACTGCAGAGGGCTGGCGGACCACGGCCGGAGATAACGGTCCTGCCGGGTGGCACGACAAACCTCACAGCCCACGATCTGAACGGCCGGCTCGGCATCGAAGCCGCGTTCCGGGCATTGATGAATCAACACGCAACACCGACCAAACAGCGCAAACGTGTCACGCGCCCGCTGCTGGCGATCAGCTGGACCGGGCGACCCGTCGAATACGGTTTCTTCCTCGGTGCCGGTGCGATCCTCGCCGGCATGCGCCACTTTCGCGAACACGTAGGCTCGCGGGGACTGCGCGACGAACTGGCCGCCGGCCTGTCGCTGCTGCGCGGCCTGGCAGGCGTTGCCGGCCGCGAACATGCGTGGTCCGATCATCACACCGAGGTGCAGGTGGCACATCGGCAGGATTTTGCCGGGCGCCAGAACCTCGTGCTGGCCACCACGCTGGAACGCCTGTTGCTAGGCCTGAAACCCTGGTGGGGCGACGAGCAGGCGCCGGTGCACCTCACTGCACTCGGCCACCGTCCGCAGAACTTTCTGCGTGTCATACCATCCATACTGCGCGGCAAGATGCACCAGCGCGCGACGCCGGCCAACGGTTATTTGTCGGCCAACGTGACGCGCCTGGCGCTGACAGCGGCAGAAGGCTTCGCCCTGGACGGGCAAATATTCACGCCGCCGGCGGGCACGGAAATCCGGGTCGAGGCTACCAAGCCGCTGGAATTCATTGGCCTGGGCCCGTGATAGACCTGGTGCAGCTTCAGCTCAGCGCCATTCGATAGATCCGCGAGCGCCGCGTACTCACGATCTCGAGCTTGGACCACAATTGGTTCACCGTGGTGTTCTCTTCCAGCTCGTGATTGGTCTCGATGAAGCCGACGCCGCGTTCGCGCAGTGTGTCGAACATCGAGATAAGACCAAGGGCAACCAGGATCGGTGACGGCTCCCCGGGCTTGGCACCGGCCAGCAGAAAATCCACCGTGCGCGGCTTCTTGAAGGCTCGCAACACGTGGAGAAAGCCGAACGGAAACAGCCGC
>CAZTIB010000250.1:0-16342 GCA_964613615.1 uncultured Chromatiaceae bacterium | reverse complement strand
AGGGCCATGATGCCCGCGTTCAGAATCAGCATGTCGATGGGCGTATCCATCGCAAGAACCTGGCTCGCACAGGACGCCACCGAGTTGAGATCGGACAACTCGAGCACGGCCGGCGTGGCCCTGCCGCCGCCGATGCTCTCGCAGGCGATTTCGGCCTTCTCCAGTGTGCGGCCAGTGCCAATCACCTGCGCGCCGCGCATGGCCAGCACACGCATCGTCTCGTAGCCGAGACCCGAGTTGGCCCCGGTGACCAGCGCGGTTTTCCCAGTTAGATCAACACCCTCGGTGACTTCTTCGGCCGTGGACTTCGGCCCGAAGGGGCCCAGCGGGACGCCCGGAGGGTTCACAAAATTATCGGAGCCCGGCTCTGCGCAGCCCCCGAGTGCTGCGCCGGCAGCAACCGTGGACGCTCCGCGGAGAAACTGGCGGCGGTCTATGGAATCGTTCATCTTCTTCGTCCCTGGATATATCAGCTAATGATGAGTTTAGCGCCCCGGCAGGCACATGGCATTAGCATAGCCCCATGCATCTAGTGCGCCTCAGCGACGTCTGCCTCGACTTCGGCGACCAGGTCATCCTGCGCGATGCCGATCTCGTGCTGGAGCCCGGCGAGCGGGTCTGCCTGGTGGGCCGCAACGGGGCTGGCAAAACTACGCTACTGAAGCTGATCGCCGGGCGGCTTGCGCCGGATCAGGGCGAGATCGAATGCCGCGGTGACCTGCGGATCAGCCAGCTCGAACAGACACTACCCGCCCAGCTGGAATTCACGGCGAGCCAGTACGTGGCGGAGGCGATGGCGCCGGTTCAGGCCCTGGTGGCCGACTACGAGAAGCGTGCGGCGGAACACCCACAGGGTCGTGCACTGCGGGAACTCGAGGAATTGCAGCAACAGATCGACGCGCTCGACGGCTGGCGGATCGAGCAGCGGGTGGCCACCACACTCAGCGAACTCGGGCTGCCTGCCGAGCGACCGCTCCGGGAGTTGTCCGGCGGCTGGCGCCGCCGGGTGAGCCTCGCCCGCGCGCTGGTGACAAAGCCGGACCTGCTGCTGCTGGACGAACCCACCAACCACCTGGACCTGGCGACGATCGGCTGGCTGGAGAACCGCATTCGCGGCTGGTCCGGCAGCGTGCTGTTCGTCACGCATGACCGGGCCTTTCTGCAGCGGCTGGCCACCCGCATCGTCGAACTGGACCGGGGCCACCTGAGCAGCTGGCCGGGCACTTACCACCAGTACCTGGAGCGCAGGGCCAGTTCGCTGCAAGCTGAAGCGCGCGCGAATCGCGAATTCGACAAGAAGCTGGCCACCGAAGAAGCCTGGATCCGGGAAGGCATCAAGGCTCGCCGCACGCGCAACGAAGGCCGCGTCCGTGCCCTGCAGACCATGCGCAAAACCCGCGCCGCGCGGCTGGACCAGCCTCACCAGGCCCGCATCAACATCGATGAAGCGGAACGCTCCGGGCGCAAGGTGATCACGGCCCGCAACGTGAGCTATGGCTACGGCGACGAGGTGCTGATCCGCGACTTCTCCATGAAGATCATGCGCGGCGACCGCATCGGACTCATCGGCAACAACGGGGTCGGCAAGAGCACCCTGCTCCGGTTACTGCTGGGCGATCTGCAGCCGCAGACCGGGACGGTCAAACACGGCACCGGGCTGGAGATCGGCTACTTCGACCAGCTGCGCGTCGCGCTGGATCTCGACAAGAGCGTGGCGGAGAACGTCGGCGAGGGCCGGGACTACATTTACCTCAACGGCAAGGAACGCCACGTGATTGGCTACCTGCGCGGTTTCTTGTTTGATGCCAAGCGCGCGCTGATGCCGGTCAGCGCGCTGTCCGGCGGTGAACGCAATCGCGTGATCCTTGCCAAGCTGTTCACCCGCGCCACCAACCTGCTGGTGCTGGACGAACCCACCAACGATCTCGATATCGAAACCCTGGAGGCGCTGGAAGCCCGGCTCACCGAATACGACGGCACACTGATCGTGGTCAGTCACGACCGCGAGTTCCTCGACAACGTGGTAACCAGCATCCTGGTCTTCGAGGCGAACGGCCAGCTGCGCGAATACGTGGGTAGTTACAGCGACTGGGCGCGCCGCGGCCATCAATTGGCGGAAATGGATGATCCCGCCGGCGCTGCCTGCCAGGGCGAGGCCGGCAAGCCCCGGCCCGCAAAGCGCCGGAACAAGCTCAGCTACAAGGACCAGCGGGAACTCGACCAGCTGCCGGGCCGGATCGAAACCCTGGAGGCACGGGTCGCCGCCTTGCAGGCCCAGGTCAACGCACCGGATTTCTATGCCGGTGCGCACGAACAAACTCGAAGCGTGCTCGACCAGGTCAACAGCGCGGAAGCCGAACTGGAATCCGCGGTAGAGCGTTGGGCCGAACTGGAGGAGCTGCGCGCCAGCCTGGCGCAACCCGGTCAGGGCTGATCCGGTTCCAGGGCCGTCAGTTTGGCGCGCCAGTCGCCGGGCGCCAGGGTTGGGTCATTGGCGATTTCAAAAGTGGCATTGCGTGCACCGGGGTTCTGCAAGGACTCGATCAGCACCTGTGCGAGGTCGTCCCGCGACAGCGTGCTGCGCACCAGCGGGCGCCAGTTGTCACCCTGCTCGATCAGCAGGCCCTGTTCGCCGGCGGGCCGGTTCACCAGCCCGGCCGGGCGGACGATCGTGTACATGAGGCCGCTGTCGCGCAAGTGCTCCTCGCCCTTAAGGCGCCACTCCAGGGCGCCCTTGGTCGCCTTGTTGAACGGATGTTCCGGATCGGTGACGCCGATGGCCGTGAGCAGCACGAAGTGCTCGACCCCCACAGCTTTGGCAGCATCGACCAGGTTCACGACGCCACCATAGTCCACGAACTCCGCGCTGTTCGGCCCGCTGATTTCGCGCGTGCCAATCACGCTGATCACGGCCGTCGCGCCCACCATGATCTCCTGCATGCGCGCCGCATCCCGGACATCGCCTTCGACCCAGTTCATATCCGCGTAGGCCTTACCCCAGCGCTCTATGGCTGTCGCCCGGCTGCGCGTCAGGGAGCGGAAGCTCGTGCCCTGGTCCTTGAGATGGCCGATCACGTAACGGCCGACGCGGCCGGACGCACCGGCAACCAGGATCAACTCCTGGTCCTGGCCCTTGGCGGCGGCCGCCGATCCCTGCCCACCACCCTGGCTGGCGCACGCCGCAAGGGCCAGGGCCAGCAACCCGCAAGCGAGACCGGTAAAAAGTCTACTCAAGGTTCGTTCCTGCTCGGGTCCCGGCCGTGATGATACCGGCTGCAAAAACCAAGGGCGGCCTGCGGACCGCCCTCAATCGCTGGCACGTGCGCCCGGCTGTCAGGCCGCTTGCTGATCATCCTTGCTCTGCTTGCGGGCCTCGCGGCTCGACAGCAGCGGGATGGGCTCCAGCACCCAGTTACCTGCTGTGCGCCGGGCCGGGCTTGGAATCGCGAAGGCCGTCGTCTTGCCGTTGCGGGCCTGGAACGCTTCCCAGTCGATCCGCCAGCCCCTCTGGTCGAAGCGCGCCAGCCAGTCGCGATAGGCAACAATGGCTTTGTCCGCCGGCATCAGCACTTCCTTGGTATTGCTGACGGGCGTCACGGTGGGATGCAGATCCATCAGGATATCGATGTCCTGTTTCGCGATGGCCTTGTTCCGCGCGTGAATGGGGCCGTCTTGTGCAGGCTCCATCATGAAGTTACGCATGTTCAGAAAGAAAATACGCGTGTGAGTGGGACTCACCGGCTGTTCAAAGAAGTACTGGCGAAACCCAACACCGGGCTGAATATTGATGTTGGTGATCACCGTATTCGGGCCATAGGTGCCACCACCGGCATACAGGTCGCCGCTGTCCTCGCGCACCTTACCCCAGGTCTTGCCCTTCAGCGGCGGCGCATTGAACTTGTGCATGAACCACATGCCGTAGCCCTGCTCATGGTCTTCGACGTCATAGTCGTTCACCTTGTAGGTGTCACGATTGATGCCCGCGAAGCCGTGGGTGGGATGCACAAACTCGTTGTGGGCAGGATCCAGCGCGTTCTCGATGGACCGCTCGTAGTAGTAGTCTACGTCCAGCAACAGGATCGAGTTGGCGCGCCAGCCTTCCCGGCCATATTCCTCCACGTCGAACAGCGGCGGCCGTTCCTCTTCCGGCAGGTCACCCATGAAGGCGAACACGATGCCGTATTTTTCCTGCGCCGGGTAAGAGTCGATCTTGGCCCGGGCCGGCGGCTTCTTGCCGTAGCCTATAGAGGGAATATTCCTGCACTCGCCGTCGCCACCGAACTCCCAGCCGTGATACGGACAAACGATGCAGCCGTTGATCAGGCGCGGTGCCCTCTCCGGGCCGGACCACGCGCCGCCGAGGGACCCGCCCCGGTGGACGCAGGTATCACTGAGTACATGCGCCGTGCCTTCATCATCACGAAATGCCACCACGTTGACGCCCAGCAGGCTGACCTTCTGCGGCGCGTCCGGCCCGAGGTCTTCGCTGCGAATAATGGGATACCAGAAATTGATGTACATCGGCGTCTCCTGTCCTGACCGATTTCTACCCGGCAGGCCGGTCGGGCAACATACGGAAAATTACCTATCTGACCAGCGGCGGCAGACAGGCAATGGCCCAGCGGGTAGGCTTGACGAAGGATGAGCGAGGGCAAGCTGAAACGCGCGGTGCGCCGAACGCTGGTGTTGCGACTGGGCGGCGTAGCGCTCGCGCTGTGCGCCGTATTTGCCGCCGTGGCATGGATGAACGGCAATGCCCGCCTGGAGGGGGCCGTCTCCGAACTCGCGCG
Organism: uncultured Chromatiaceae bacterium; assembly: GCA_964613615.1. Taxonomy (GTDB): domain Bacteria; phylum Pseudomonadota; class Gammaproteobacteria; order Steroidobacterales; genus J054. Next base: position 11,552 of record CAZTIB010000250.1, on the reverse strand, counting down.
CCTGGAAGGGGCGCGCTTCAACCGCATCGCCTTACCTTTGCTCACGGACTCCGACACAAGTCCGGCAGACTGGCAGCGCGCCCTGGAGATCCTGGCACGCGAAGGTGCCGCAACGGAACTGACCGGTGGCCGTTTCGTGCTGGCGAAAGTGTACGATGCAAGCGGACGCGAACTCGCGACCCTGGACGACCCGGGATTTCCCGGCATCGACGAACTGCGCGCTGCTGCGGCCAACCTGGATTTCGCCCCGCCCGCCAGCGCCGACTATCGGGCCGTGACCCGCCGCCTGGGCGACCAGACCTACGTGTCAACCGCTGTTGCACTGCGCGATGCCGACAAGACCATCCGGGGCTGGGTGGGCGGCGCCTTCGCGGTATCACCGCAGGCCATGGCTGAACTAAGCGGCAATATTGGCCGGACCCTGCTCTATGTCATCGCCATTGTCCTGGCAACGTCACTCGCCCTGTATCCCGTCATCAGCACCCTGGTCAACCGGCTCGCAACAGCCAGCGTCGAGCTTTTGGATGCCAACCTGGAAACCATCCAGGTACTCGGCAGCGCAATCGCGAAACGTGACAGCGACACCGACGCCCACAATTATCGGGTCGCCGTGTATGCCGTGCGCCTGGGTGAGGCCGCCGGTCTGCCGGCAGAAGATATGCCGGCACTGATCAAGGGGGCGCTGCTGCATGACGTCGGCAAGCTGGGCATCCGCGACCATGTCTTGCTGAAGCCCGGCAAGCTTACGGAAGACGAGTTCGAAACCATGAAGGGCCACGTGGAACACGGGCTCGACATCACCAGCCGGGCACGGTGGTTGAGCGATGCGGGTGACGTGGTCGGCAGCCATCACGAGAAGTTTGACGGTGCCGGCTACCCGGCGGGCCTGGTGGGCGAAGATATCCCGATCGGGGCGAGAATATTCGCCATTGCCGATGTTTTCGACGCGCTGAGTTCGGAGCGACCCTACAAGCAGCCCCTGCCGCTGCAGCAAACCCTGGCCACCCTGTCCCGCGGGCGTGGCAGTCATTTCGAGCCCGCCCTGCTCGACTGCTTCAACGGCATCGCCGTTGACCTGTACGAAGCCTATGGCGACGCGGACGGGGAAGCCGCACGCCGCGAACTCAATCGCCTGCTGGATCGTTATTTCCGCAGCAGCCTGGCGGGTCTGGCCGACCGGCGCTAACTCGGTCGGGCTGGCAAGCTCCCTGGTAGTCGGGCGCGGGCGACAGTTAAGCCGCCCGCGCATCGAGCAGCTTTACTCCGGGAAGGAGAAGAGCACGAACATGGCCTGCAGAACCGGGGTGGGACGCAGCCCAATGCGGCCGAGCCACTGATCGTAGATCTGCTTGAACTGGCCCGTCCGGTAGGTCCTGACCAGGGCACGATTGGCCACCATCAGAAACTCCGTGTCGCCCCGAGCGACGACCAGCCCGTAAGGCTCATAGGAATAGAGGTCTTCGGCAACCTTGTAGGCGCGCGGGTCCTCACTGACCACAATCTGGCCAATCAGCCCGATCTGGTCGCCGGCAACCGCGTCCACCTTGCCGGCATCGAGCATGCGCTGGCCAGCTTCGATGCTATCCGCCTTGACGATAGTCGCCTCGATGAAATTTGCCTCCAGGAAGTCGGCGAAAGCCTTTTCCGACGTCGAACCGGCCACCACGGCAACTTTCTTGCCCGTAAGCTCAGTCGACATCTGAATTGGCGCACTGGTGCGCGACATGATGCCGCCACCCGTCACGAAGGTCATCACCGTGAAATCCACCTGCTCCATACGGCTGAGCGTAATCGTGGTGGCTGCGCACAGAATGTCGATCTTGCCCGAGGCCACCGCGTCAAAGCGATCTTTCACCGTCACGGGCACATAGGTGGTCTTGAGTTCCTTCAGGCCAAGCTTGGTCTGAACCGCGGTTGCAACGCGGCCGCACAGGTCGATGGAATAGCCGGCTGCACGGCCGTCGTCCGCCTTGAACGAAAACGGCTCGGTGGCTTCCCTATAGCCGATGCGTATCTCGCCGTTGTCCTTAATTCGCTTCAGTGTATCCGGTGCCGCCTGGACAGTACTGGCCAGGCCGAGCATCAGCAATACGATCATGAATGAGCGCATAGTTGTCTTCTCCCTCGTTGTCTACGGGCCGAAACGGCCTGTTTATTAGTCAGTAATCGTGATGCGGGTCACGCTGTCACCCTGTTCGATAGCGTCCACCACATCCAGTCCGGATACGACTTTGCCAAACACCGTGTGCCGGCCGTCGAGATGCGGCTGCGGACTGTGCGTGATGAAAAACTGGCTGCCGTTGGTACCCGGTCCGGCATTTGCCATGGAAATCACGCCACGTTCGTGCTGCAGCGGGTTGTTGTCGAATTCGTCCTGGAAGCGATAGCCCGGCCCACCGCGACCCGTGCCGGTGGGATCACCACCCTGCACCATGAAGTCGTTAATCACACGGTGAAAGCTCGTGCCGTCGTAGAAACTTTCACGGGCGAGGAACAAAAAATTATTGACGGTGACCGGGGCGTGCTCCGGATAGAGTTCCAGGGTGACGGCACCCCGGTCCGTTTCAATCGTGCACTGGTAGGTGCGGTCCGTATCGATACTCATTTCCGGGGGGCTGTCCCACTGCTGCTCGCTCATCCGTTGCTCCTGATACGCAAAAGGCCCCGCCGTCGGGGCCGCACACTATGCCACATAATTGCTCACGCACTTATCGTGACACGCCAGATCCCACCGCCGGCCGGCGTGGGCGGGGCTCGTGTATATTCTGGGAGTCTCGAGGGCCAGCCTGGAAGGTGCCGGAAGATGCTCTTCACAAACGTCTGGTATGTGGCGGAATTCAGTGACAACGTGGCTGAGAAGCCGGTGGCAGCGCGCATGCTGGGCCGCGATTTCGTGCTGTTTCGAGACCCGGCAGGCCAGGCCCACTGCCTGAGCGGGGTGTGTCCGCATCGCGGCGCGCGGCTGGCCCGGGGCCGCTGTCATGATGACGGCACCGTGGCCTGCCCGTTCCACGGCTGGCGTTTTAGCGGCGACGGGCATTGCGTGCAGATCCCGTCCCAGGCCGATCCCACCGGCGATATCCCGGCCGCGGCCCAGGTCGACAGCTACCCGGTGCAGGAGAAGTACGGCCTGGTCTGGGTATTTCTGGGCGACGATCCGGCCGCCGCCACCCCCATTTACCCGATGCCGGAATTCGAGAATCCGGACTGGCGGCAGGTGCGCTTTGCCGACACCTGGGCCTGCAACGTGCACTGGTCGAAGATGACCGACCTGGACCACGTGCACCTGCCCATCGTTCACGGCATCAACTTCGGCGGCGAGAATCCCGTGCGCCCGCCCGACCACCAGGTCGAGCCTACGGAATACGGTTTTCGCACCAAGATCGTGTCGACGCCCAGCGTCACCAAGGGCAAGTGGCAAGAAATGCGCAGTGAGCGCACGCAGGTGGTGTCACGGCTCGCATTCATGGTGCCCGGCTTCACGCTCCGCGGCGAGGTGGACATCGGCGGCATGGGTTCCGGCTTCAAGAACATCTTCTACGAGATATCGACGCCCATCGACGAAGAGAACACGATGATGCGCTGGTTCTTCTTCCGCAGCTTCATGCTGGAGCCGGAGAACGACCAGGAACACCTGAAGCGCAATTTGCGCAATATTTTCCAGGACAAGGCGAACGGCGAGTCCATCCTGCCGCGGCGGGCGCCAGACGTGGAAGACTGGCCCGTGGTGCGCGCCGACCGGGAAGACCGCGTGATGGCGGCTTACTGGCAAACAATGCGCGACATGCGGCGAAAGGGCTGGCAGATCGACCGTGTGCGCCTCGAAGCCCTGGAACAGGACGGCGACTACCGCATCATCCCGTCACCGGGGCGCCGGGATAACTCTGCAAGCTGGGTGTTCGACGAGGTGCCGAGGTTTGCGGCCGATCCGGCCGCCGCAATACCGGCGACGCGCGGCGCCGCCTGACGACGGGCTTCAGTTGGACTTGCTGCTGGTCAGGTGCACACGACCGCGCCGGCCGGTGCGGCGTTCATTCAGGTCCGCGACGATCACCTTGGCAGCCTTGGTCACGGCGGTACGCGAGCCTTTCTTGTAGCCGGTAATAATGTTGTGGCCCTGCGTGATCTGGTAACGGCACCACACCCCGGTATCACCTTCCGCGGGCGCGTCGGTCTTGTCCACGGACAACAATTCGTAGGGCTCCGTCAGTTCCGGTGCATCGACAATCTTGGCGGGGCGGCGGGCCATTCTCTTCTCCTTCAGGCGAGGCGCTTGCATACCCGGCGTGCTGGCGCGGTGCCAGGACCGGAATCCCTACGGTTGCCGGAAAGCCGTTGAAGTCAGCTGATTGACGTATTTTGAGGGCGCCGGGCCCTTTTGATTTTGCAATGCAGCGGGCGGTCACGAGTTACCGCCGAGGGATTGTGTTGAACCGTGGAAGGTTACCATCCGGGACGGTTTCAGGCAATGTCCGGCGCCACCGGCACCGCGTCAAACGCAATGCTGATGCGGGTTTCAGCCGATTCGAACGGCAGCGTCCGATGCCAGAAGTACGACGGAAACACCACGAGCCGGGCCGGTCGCGGCTCAATGGAGCGGGTCGGCACCGCGTTGCGGCAAGCCAGCCGCGCCGGCGGCTGACCAAATTCCAGCCACCCGGCCCGCGGCTCCTGCGCGGTCATGTCAGCAGGTAACTGCACGTAGAACACACCACTCAGGAAGCCCAGCGGGTGCTGGTGCGGGGCCTGGCAGCCGCCCGCGTCCAGCACCGTACCCCACGTGCGCAGCAACCAGCGGCCGCAGTCGTAGGCCAGCGCGGGATGGTCGGCGCCGCAGGTCTCACGTAACGCCGCAGCGGCATCGCCGACGGCCTGGTCGAAGATCTGGCTCAGCGCCGCCAGCGCCGGGTCAGAGCCGAGGTCCAGTTCGCCGGTCTGCCGACCACCCCGCGTAGCCTTGCTGGCCGGCTCGCTCAGCAGGGATTCGTCATCATTTATCGCCTCTGCAAGGGCGGCAAGAAACGTGGGCTGATCCGGGAACCCCGCCGGCAGATCTTCGTCGCTCACCTGGATCATGTGTTGCAGATCCACCAGCGTCTCCGCGGCCGGTGTCTGTCCGGCATCGCGCAATGCGATGGCCTGCGATGCAAGCATCAGCCGCTCGCCGGGGTGGCGCTGCAAAAACTCATCCGCGAGGCTCAACGCGCGTTCGTCATCACCGGCCGCCGAATAGAGATTGACGACATCGGCCACCGCACGCGCATTGTCCGGATTGCGTTCGCGGGCCTGCTCCAGGGCCCGAATGGCGGCCAGGGTGTCACCCTGCAGGCGCCAGGCCTGGCCGAGGTTGGTCCAGGCCATGTCGTCTTCCGGATGCCTGCCGGTTGCCAGGCGCAGACATTCCAGCGCTTCCGGCGCGCGTTCCAACGTCACCAGCACCGCGCCTTTAGCCGCGAGCAACAACGGGTGACCAGGCGCCCGCGCCAACGCCTCATTGCACTCGGCCAGCGCCTCGTTGCTGCGGCCCGCGTCGAGCAGCGTGTTGGCGAGGTTGCAACGGACCTCGAGGTCTTCCGGGTGCAGGGCCAGCACTTTCCGGTGACAGTCCGCCGCGGCATGCAGCCGCCCGCGATATTGCAGCAGCGCGCCGAGATTGGCCCAGGCCCGCACCGACTCCGCGTCGCGGGCCAACGCATCGCGCAGGGCCGTTTCAGCTGCAGTCAATTCGCCCGCAGCCAGGCAGGTCAGGGCCAGTTCGTTGAAAGGCGCCGCATCGTCCGTCGCCGCTGCACATGCGCGGTGCAGCAACTCCCGGGACCGCGGCAATTCCCCAAGTTCCCGCGCGAGCGCGCCGGCCAGCCGCAAGGCCTGTGCGTGCCCGGGCACCTGCTCGAGGAACTGCGTGTACAAGGCCTGCGCCTCGGCACCGTCACCCTGCCGGTGAAGTGCCATGGCCGCATCGAGCAGCGGCTGAGCGACGGGGTCGGGAGAATCGCTGGAGGTCAATGCGATTTATCAACGGCGCGCTTTGGCGGGCTGGCTATTCTAGAGCTCAAGACACCGGGCGCCTATCTCCGGCAAAATGGTCCCGGTAGCCGTCTGGCCAATGCCCGCCGAGGAGAACAACAGCGTGGAAGTCGACCTGATTCTTGAACCCGATCTGACCCCCGACCAGATCACGGAACTCGGTCAGGCTGCCGAGGGCTACGGCATCCGCGGCATCTGGACGTCCAATTACTTCGCTCACTGGGACCCGTTTCTGAGCCTGGTGCCGCTGGCCCGGGCGACGAACCGGGTGCTGATGGGCGGGCTGGCGGTGAGCCCGTTCGAGATGCACCCGCTGAAAATTGCCAACGCGCTGCTGACGCTGAACGAGATGAGCGGCGGCCGGGCGATGGTGGCCGTGGGTGCCGGCGAGGGCAATCTCGATGCGATGGACCTGAAGAAGCCGAAGAAGGTGGTGCTGGCGATTCGTGAGGCCATCGAGATCGTGCAGGCGGCCGGGCGCGGTGGCCTGAAGACCGGCTACGACGGCGAGATCTACAACGTGAACCTGCCGTGTGCCTATGACTGGCTTAGCGCGCCCGCACCTCTTGTATATGGCACGGCCTATCGCGCGATGATGATGCGCATGGAAGGCCGCATCGCCGACGGCTGTTTCGTCGGCTGCACCCCGCCCGAGATCGTCGAACCCGCGATGGAGCAGGTGCGCACCGGCATCGAGCGTCGCGAACAGCCGCCGGAAGATTTTCGTGTGAACACCTTCTGGGGCTGGCACATCAAGGCCGACCGCGAACAGGCGTTCCGCGAGTCCCGGCGTGAACTGCCATGGCGGGCGCGCAAGCTGGATCCGGAGCTAACCAGCCTGTACCTCGACGAAGACGAAGTGAAAATCGTTACGGACAACTTCCAGAACTACGTGGACGCCTACTTCACGCACTCCGACGACGTGAAAGGCGTGCCGAAGGAAATTTCCAACAAGCTGGCTGCCGGCCTGACCTCCACTGGCGGAATGGAAGACCTGGACCGCGAAATCGAGCGCTTCAAGAAGTTCGGCCGCGCGGGGCTGACGGAGATTGCGTTACGCCTGCACGCCGACCCGATGGATGGGTTGAAGATAATCGGTGAGCGGGTTATCCCAGAGTTACGCGATGTCTGACCCCGTTTTCTCTGGAGAACAGCGATGGCCGATACGCAACTAAGCCGTTTCGTCCAGGACGCTTTGCGCGCCGGCGCTTCACGTGCCGATACCGAAAGTGCGCTGGCGAAAGCCGGTTGGTCAGACGAACAAATTCGCGACGCGCTCGCAGCCTATGCCGAAGTCGATTTCCCGGTACCGGTACCGCGTCCGCGGCCACAATTGTCCGCGCGCGACGCGTTCATGTACCTGGTCATGTTCGGCATGCTGTATGTCAGCGCGTTCCAGTTCGGTAACCTGGTGTTCCAGTTCATCAACCTGGGCTTCCCGGACCCGCTGGACCCGCTCTCCGGTCAGAAGGGATCCATCAGCCGCCAGATCCGGGGGGCGACGTCCGCGCTGCTGGTAGCCTTCCCGGTGTTTCTGTTTGTCGCCAGCCGCATTGTGCGGCGCGCCGCCCGGGATCCGGCGCAACGCACGTCCGCCGTGCGCAAATGGCTGACCTACCTGACCCTGTTCGTGGCCGCATGCGTCATCATCGGCGACCTGATCACTCTGCTGAACGGCCTGCTGTCCGGCGAACTGACGGTGCGATTCGTACTGAAAGCGCTGACGGTAGGCGTGATTGCAGGCGGCATTTTCGGCTACTACCTGTGGTCGATGCGCGTCGACGACAAGGCGCTGGCGAAATGACACTGAACCAACTCGTGGCAATCGCGGCCACCGTCGTCGTAATCATCGCCGGGCTGGCCGGCCTCTACCTCAGCGGGTCCCCGGCCGAGCAACGCCTGCTGCGCCTGGACGAAAGGCGCGTCCGCGACCTGAACCAGATCGCCAACGCGGCGCAGCGCTACTGGCAGGAGCAGGGGGAACTCCCGGCCACACTGCAGCAGCTCGTCGACGGGCGCCGACTGAACAAACTGCCCGTTGATCCTGACAGCGGCCAAGCTTACCAATACGCGACCGGGGACAAGCAATTCAGCGTATGTGCGGAGTTCAGCCGCCCAACGGAGGCAATGACCACGATCGAGTTCTGGCAGCACCCCGCCGGTGCACACTGCTTCGAGTTCGACACCACTGTGATCATGCCGCCGGGCCGGATGAACGCCATCGGTGCGATGCCGCTCAGTCCCTGAGAAGAAAAAGGGGTCTGATCCCTTTTTCTTACTCAGGCCGCCTCGACTTCCGCCTGCAGCCAGTCTTCCAGCGTCGTGAGCTCGAGGGGGCTGATCAACTGCCGGCAGGCTGCCTGGTCGGCGGCAGTCATCGCAAAGTAATTTCCGGCTTTCAAATTCTCGTTGATTTGCGACGGGTAGCGAAAGGCGGGTTTCAGTCCGACGATGATGTAGTCGAAGAACGCATTTTCGAGTGCGGTTGCCTGGCGGTACTTCGGGCGGAAGGCCGGCATCAGTTCGTGGGCACGGCGCGCCAGTTCGACGGGTGTCAGCACCTCTGACACGCCGTTGATCGCCTGACCCAGGTGCGCATCAGCATCGGCGAAGACCGCCGCGACAATCTTGCCCAAGTCCTCCTCGGCCACGTACGCCAGGCGTGCATCTGGCGGATAGGGATAAACCAGCCGGTTCTTCCACTGCATGCCAAATTTGATCTGCCGCATATAGGCGGGCTGGCGCAGAAATGTCCACGGCAGGCCCGCAGCCTTGACTTCGTCTTCGAGCTGCCACTTGGTGCGGAAATGAATCGGGCTTTCCAGGCCTAGTGATTCCGGCTGCGCGTCGAAACGGGTCATCGTCTGCCAGATGAAGTGCTTCAGCGTGCTGCAGGATCTGGCCGCCGCAATCACGGCACGTCCCTGGGCCAGCTCCTGTGGGTTCTCGTGCCGGTATTGTTTCGCGTAGATGTTATAGACGGTGGTACCGTAGATGCCCTCGGCACCATCGAAAGCCTCGCGCAGCGCGGCCTCGTCTTCGGTGGATGCCTTCGCGAGCTCGCAACGCCGGCCGTCTATGTCCAGCTGTCGCAGGCGCTCGGCCAGAGCGCTGTCGGTCCTGCGAACGGTCGCGCGCACGTTGAACAGCCCGGTCTTCAGCAGGTAATAGACCGCCCAGTAACCTTCGGTGGCGGTACCGTTCGTGACGACGATGGTCGGCTTGCTCAACTACGACGTCTCCCTGGATGGTCAGCGGCAAAGAGTGCTGTGTGCCACGACTTTCAACGCGTGGCAGATCAACCGGCGATGACTACCTTGCCAATGTGGCGGGCTTTCGCCAGATAGTCGAGCGCTGCGGGCGTTTCAGCAAACGGGAACACCCGGTCGATCTTCGGCTGCACATTATTGGTGGCGAAAGCCACCAGCAGATCTTCCAGCATCCGGCGGCTGCCCGAGGTGATGCCTTTCAGAATCACGTTACCGAGTATCAGGCTGCCGAGTTGCACGCCGTCCTCGGGCCTGCCGCCAAGCGCACCCAACAGTCCCACCCGCGCGTTCGGCGCGCAGGCAGACAGCGATTGTTCCAGCGTGGCAAGGCCCACCGTCTCCACGACGATGTCTACACCGCGTCCGCCGGTGGCCGCACGCACAGTGTCGGCCCAGTTCGGGTCCTTGCGATAGTTCACCGTGATGTCGGCGCCCAGTTCCCGGGCCACCGCGAGCTTGTCATCACTGGAGGACGTGATCGCGACCCGGGCGCCGGCCATACTCGCAAGCTGCAGCGCGAGTATCGACACGCCGCCGGTGCCGAGGGTCAGCACCGTATCGCCGGGCTTCATCTGCCCGAGCGTCCGCAACACGGTCCACGCGGTAATGCCGGCCGCACCGAGCGCCGCGGCATCTGCAAAACTCATGCCTTCGGGCAGCTTCACCAGCGCGGCCGCGGGCAGCAGGATGTATTCGCTGAGCCAGCCGTCCCGTGAACTGCCGAGGTCCGCAACAAAGACCGCGGGGTCATACTCGCCGTCGAGCCAGAGTACGAAGTGCGGCGCCGTCACACGGTCACCCGTTGCCACGCCGGTGACACCGGGACCGACCGCAACCACTTCGCCGGCGCCGTCACCGCCCGGTACCCGGTCTTCCGGTTTTTTCGCCCCGTACTGGCCCTTCAGGATGCTGAGGTCGCGGTGGTTCAGGGCCGCCGCGCGAACCCGCACCAGGACCTCGCCCGCAGGTATGTCCGCAGGTTCCCGGGTCACCTGGCGCAGCGATCCCAGTCCCTGCTGCGGACCGACCTCGAAAGCCTGGAACGGCTGACCCGGCTCGCTCGCATTGTTATTCATCGTTTCACTCCCGCTCGCAACGCTGGTCGCCGCCAGTGACAGCGCGCCGGCCAAAGCGTCGCGCCGTGCCCTTGAGAACTCACCCATACGACTGCTTCCGCTGACAAGGAACGCGCATTGTATATACCTGACGAGCCCGGCCCCTTGCGGGCGAGGTTGCGCGCCATCTGGCAGTGCCTTCCGGGGCACGGGCTCAAAACCACCGTCCAAGCCCAGAACTCGCGCACTGCTGCCGCTGGCCCGGCAAGCGGCGCGGCACCATTGGGAAAAACTCCAGCCTGTCAGCGACTTAGCGGTCCGCTGCCGGACGTCCAAAGGACTTGACTCGATGACTATATATGGGCATTATAAGCCCATATATAGAATTCCAAGGATATACCGGCCCCGCCTGGCCATGGACGGTCAAGGCAGCCTGACCATGACGCAACCCGACAAACAGGTCACCCAATCCGCATGCCGTGCACTGCTGAAACCCGTCGTGAGCTTCCTGCTGAAATGCGGGCTGACGTGGCGCGAGTTCGCCGCGATCTCCAAGTCCGTGTTCGTCGAAGTCGCGAGCCGGGAGTACGGCTTGCGTGGTCGTCCCACGAACATCTCGCGCGTCGCAATCCTGACCGGCATTGGCCGCAAGGACGTGAAGAAGCTGCGCGAGGAAGAGGCCTTGTCGGCGCCCGAGCGCGCCGACAAGGCCACGGGCGCCACTGCGGTGCTGTCGGGTTGGCACCAGGATCCGGATTTCCTGGACGCGCACGGCAAGCCCCGCGTGCTGAGCGCCGTCGAGGGCGCGGGCTCCTTCGTTGTTCTGTGCGAGCGCTACGCGGGCGACATACCCGCGGTCGCAATGCTGAAAGAACTCCGGCGTGTCGGGGCCATCGTTGAGAGGAACGGCAACTTGACGGTCACGAGTCGCAGTTACACGCCCGCGCAATCAGACCCGCAGTGGGTCATGAGTGCCGCTCACGTGTTCCAGGACCTGGGCAACAACCTCAGCTACAACCTGGACGCCGGCGAGGACCAGCCCTCGGAGTTTCTCGGCCGCGCCATGAATTCACACATCAGGGCCAGCGACGCGCCGGCCTTTCGAGACTTCCTGGAAGCACACGGTCAGGACTTCCTGGAGAAAGTTGACGACTGGCTGACCGAGCATTCCGCTGAACCCGATAGCAAAGCGCGGCAGGTG
>CAZTIB010000249.1:0-12007 GCA_964613615.1 uncultured Chromatiaceae bacterium | reverse complement strand
GGGTCCGGTCACGGTGAACAGATAACGGCTGTGCTGGCCGATCATCCCCCCTAATCGCGGACGACTCGACCGTATCCGCGGCCGGCTAAACTTAGCGCGGGCATCGCGCAGTAGCAAGCAGTGAGCCAATGGGTTAACGGTTGCACGAGCCGGCGGCCGACTGCGGATAACGGCTGGCTTGGTGTTCAGGCTATGGCGATGGTGGCCAATGTCCGCTTAAGGTATTGAAAGACCAGCGGGTTTTCCGCAGGCAATCGTTGGTGTAATCGAGATCCGCGGCCAACGGCTGGCGATGTAATTGCTGTCAGCCCGCGCACTCGAATGGGCGGCCGTTTGCCTGTTGGTCAACCAGCTGCGGTTTGCCAGTCGCGTTGATCCAGAGGCCACGCGCGGCGCCATCGCTCCCTGCTTCGCAGAACCAGAACCCGCCGCCTGCATTATTGCTTTGCTCGCCGGTGGCCTGGCCGTTGGGGCGATAGGTCAGGAAGCGCGGGAACTCCGGGGACTGCAGTCGCACGGACCCCGGCAGGCCGGCTTCAGTGGCCAGCAGCCCCTCGGTGCCCGGCTGCCGCTGTCGGGACGGATCGACGAAGACGATCCAGCCCTGCGCCCACGCGGAGTCGGAGCAGCGCAGGCCGTCGTCGCTGGGGCACAGGGTGACGGGCTGATTGCGGGTGGTTGCGGTGCTCCGGGCCAGGTAGAGCGTGCCCACGAGGCTGTTAATCGCCGTCGCGCTGCGTTGCCCGGTGATGGCGCTGTTCAGGCTGGGCACCGCCAGGGACAGGGCCACGCCGGTCACGGCCATGGCCGTCAGCAGTTCCGGCAGCGTGAAGCCCCGGGCAACCCGTATTACAGCGGACATCGCGGGGCCCTCTCCGTGTGGTCGGCGCGATGTCTGAACTTACGTTGCCAAGGCCCGGGGCGCGGTGAAGCCGTTCACAGGCGGCGTGTGCGGGGGGCTCGGCTGTGAACTGGGTCACATTCGCTCGGCTAAAGCCAGCGGTCCTGCTTCTTGAGGAAGCCTTTGGCGGCGGTTCCGGGTTGCCGGCATGTTGGGTCTCCATCTGGCTGGCCTTACAACCAGGGCCCGCTGTCGCAGGTCCTTGCCGGGTATCATTGCAGGCTGCGCGGGCAGGATGAGTAAGGGACCAGGCTATGACATCGGCAGAACAGACGCTGGAGCAGAAATCGGGATTCAGCGGCGCGCAGGTCGCGCTGATCGTGCTCGCGTTCATCGTGTTGACCGTCGGCGTGACGCTGTGGCTGGCCCGCACCTACTTTTTTCCCCAGCCTTTCAAGCCCGTGGAACTCTCTGCGGTCGAGCGCGAGCAGCTGAACGACAAGCTGCGGCGTATAAACCCCGAGCTGGTGTTGCCCACCGGCAATGACACCGATGAAGACTGGTTGCGACCGGAACCTTACAGCGAAGCCGGCGCGGAACGGCAGGTCGTGCTCAGCGAGCGCGAGCTGAACGCGGTGATGGCCCGCGATCCGCAGCTGGCAAGGCGAATGGCCATCGATCTTTCCAGCAACCTGGCCAGCGCCCGCATCCTGGTGCCCGTGGATCCGGCCGTGCCGGTGCTCGGCGGGCGCACACTGCGGGTTGCCGCCGGGCTGGAGCTGAAGTACGCCGACGGCCGCCCGTCGGCCATTCTGCGCGGGGTCAGCATCATGGGGGTGCCGTTGCCTTCAGCCTGGCTCGGCGGGTTCAAGAACACGGACCTGGTGGCCCAGTTCAGCAGCGATCCCGGTTTCTGGCAGGCGTGGGCCGCCGGCGTTGAAGACCTGCGCGTGACGGACGGGAAGCTGGTTATTCAGTTGCGGGAGTAGCGGTGCGCTTCAGTACGGTTTCGAGGGACGCGGTGCGCACCATCTTCGTGTGCTCGGCACTCGCGTTACCCCACACGATCCTGCCCTCCGCATTCTTGTAGCGACCGAGAAACCAGAATTCGTCGGGGCGGATAACGACTTCATCGTCTGCCGTCAGCGTCTGGCCGGCCATTTCAATCTGGCAGACGCCAACGGGGCCGCGCACCTCGCTGCCGTCGGCCGCCGCCCGCAGGAAAAAATCACAGCCCGGGTCCCACTCAAAGTCATCCAGGGTCAGGTCGGCCAGCGACCCGGGCGCCAGGTGCGCGTTGTGAAAGCGCGGCGGATCGCGAAAGTTCAGTTCGCGCTCGCGAATAGTGCCCGTCTCGGTGTCGGGGACAAATTGCAGCACGCCATTGCGCCAGATGCGGTCCGGGTCCGTGGAGCCGTCCACGGAGGCCTGCTGGTACACGGTATGACCGGGCACACCCGGCATCTCCACCGGCACGAAGAGCTGGTACATTTGCCGGTGCTTGAGCTGGTCCGGTACGCCGTTGGCGACGTCCGCGGCCGCCTGCGCCCCGTTGTCGTAGCCGCCCTGCACCCAGGCGCGGACCAGCTGCAGCGTGCGGTCCATCCCGGCCGCATTGTCCGCTTCCGCGGCGGCCTGCGCCGTGGCGCAGACGAGAAGGAGCAGGCAGACAATTGTGCGCATTCTGGCAGGGCCCCGGGGTCAAGCAGGGCGATTACTAGCAGGCGCCACGCCTCTGTGCAACGCCTCGGTGGCCGGGCTGGCCCACCGGTCAACACAAGCGGCTAACGTCGGCACTCTCACCCAATCCCCCATCTCGACCCGCCCTGCGCGGGTCTTTTTTTGTCTGGCTGAAACGGGCCGTTATCATGCGCTGCCATGAAATTGCCGCACTCCGCCGCCGTCATCGCGCTGCTCCTGGCAGCTGTTGCCTGTGAGTCCGCGTTTACCGCGCCGCCGGCTGCCGAGTCACTGCCACTGACGGCCATATCCGCAGATGAGCTGCGCGACCTGTTGAGCCGCCATGACGGTCAGGTCGTGTTGCTCAATTTCTGGGCCACCTGGTGTCGGCCCTGCCTGAAGGAGATCCCTGCGCTGCGGACCCTGGCCGATCGCTATGCCGGGTCCGGGTTCGTTCTGATTCCTGTCTCCCTCGACGAACCGGAAACTGCACCTGCCGTTGTCCCGCCTTTCCTGACGCGCTGGTTTCCCGGCTTTCGCTCATGGCTGAGCACCGAGCCGGAGATGGATACCATCGTCAGCGTCGTCGACCCGGCGTGGAACGAAGTGCTGCCCACTTCCTACACCATTGGACGCAGCGGCGAGGTCATGCTCCGGCTGCAGGGTGGCAAGTCCATTGAGGAATTCGATGCCGGCATCAACGCGGCCCTGCAGCCCTGAGCGGCTGAGCCCTTCTTGTTCCCGCTTCGCGACGACAACCCGCACTTCCTGACGCCGTATGTCACCTATGGCCTGATCATCGCCAACGTGCTCGTCTGGCTGCTGGTGCAGGGTCTTGGGTTCGAGCCGTCGCTACCCCGGTCGGTGTGCCTGCTGGGCCTGATACCCGGCGAACTCACCGGCGCGGCACCCGCCGGCAGCAGTTTTCCCATCGGCCCGCTGACCGTTTGTGTGATCGGGCCCGATGGCGCATGGCAAAACTTGTTGACGTACATGTTTCTGCACGGCAGCTGGCTGCACATCGTGTTTAACATGTGGTTCCTGTGGATTTTCGGCAACAATGTTGAAGACTCGATGGGCCACTGGCGCTTCGCAGTTTTTTATCTGTTGTGCGGTGTGCTGGCAGCCGCGGCGCAGGTCATCAGCGCCACCGATTCCATCTCGCCCATCGTTGGCGCGTCGGGGGCCATCGGCGGCGTAATGGGTGCCTACATAGTTCTGTATCCACGCGTGAACGTGCACCTGCTTATTCTGGCCGGTTTCATCGTGACGACCTTCGCCGTGCCGGCCATCTGGATGCTGGGCTACTGGTTCCTGCTGCAGTTGATCAGTGGCGTGGCGGCGGACAGCGCAACCGGGGGCGTGGCATTCTGGGCCCATGCCGGCGGCTTTATAGCCGGTGTCGTGCTGATACCCCTGTTTCGCAAGCCGGAGCTGGTGGCCCGGCACCCGTATCATGGCTGGAAACCCCGGGCCGGGGTGCCGCGCAGCTGGCGGCGTATTCACTGACGGGGAGGCACATTGGCTGCACAACGGAGTCCCGGACCGGCTGACAGCGTGCGCAGTGGCGGGCGACTGACCGTCGATCTCGATGCGCTGGCCGCCAACTTTGCTGCACTGGCCGCGCTGGCCGCACCCGCGCGTTGCGCGGCCGTGGTCAAGGCCGACGCTTACGGCCTGGGCATGGCGCCGGTGGCGCAGCGCCTGGCCGGGGCAGCTTGCGACTGTTTCTTCGTTGCCAGCCTTGCCGAGGCACTGGAGCTGCGGGCGACCCTGCCCGGCGCCGACATCTATGTCTTCGAGGGGCCGTGGCCTGGCGAGGAACAATATTTTGTTACCGCGCGACTGCGTCCGGTCATCAATACGCTGGCGCAGTTCGAACAGTGGGCCAGCCTGTCGGCTCCGGCGCCCTGCGCGTTGCACCTGGATACCGGCATGTCGCGGCTCGGACTGAGTTCGGCCGACGTGCAGCAACTGGCGGCGCGAGGCCTGGGGGCCGTCAGCATCGACTACCTGCTGACCCACCTCGCGTGCGCTGACGAAGCGCAGCATGAGCTCACGCCTGCGCAGCTCGCGCGCTTCGATGAACTGCGAGGGCTTTTCCCCGGCGTGGCAACCAGCGTCGGTAACACGGCCGGCATCGCGCTGGGCCAGAGCACGCGGGGTGACCTGGTGCGTGCGGGTATCGGTCTTTACGGCGGCAATCCGGCCGGCCGGGTGCCCAACCCCTTTCGCACAGTGGCGACGCTGGAAGGGCGGGTGCTGCAGGTGCGTGAAGTGCCCGCGGGTGCGACGGTGGGCTATGGCGCCGAATTCCGGGTCCGGGATGCCGCGCAACTGGCAACGCTGGGGCTGGGTTACGCCGATGGCTATCCTCGCAGCCTGGGCAATCGCGGTTATGCGATGGTGGCAGGCCACCGGGTGCCCGTGGTCGGGCGCGTGTCCATGGATTCCATCGTTATCGACGTGACCACGCTGCCGAAGGGTGCGGTCCAGACCGGGCAGCTCGTGCAGCTGCTCGGGGCCGACGTGAATCTCGACGAGATTGCCACGCTGGCCGGCACCATCAGCTATGAGATCCTGACGCACCTCGGGCCGCGCCTGGAACGCCGGTATCTCGGCGCAGACTGACGCTCGGGGCCGCTGGCTGCGGGCAGGGAAATGGTCGGGGTGACTGGATTCGAACCAACGACCTCGTCGTCCCGAACGACGCGCTCTACCAAGCTGAGCTACACCCCGATTGTCACTGGGAACCCCGGTGGGAGCCGGGGCCGCCTTTATACGCGGCAGTCCGGGGCATCGCAAGCCCGGCTGTCAGTAGCGTCTTTCTACCGCGAATCTGGCCAGCTGTAACAGCGCCGTCTTGCAGCTGGAGTCCGGTACCCGGTCCAGGGCCGCTATGGCGCGTGCGGACGCTTCGTGAGCACGTTGCATCGTGTAGGCGAGGGCGCCGCTGCGATTCACCGCCGCGATGATAGGGTCGATGTCGTCGCGTTCACCATTTTCAATCGCACGCCGAATCACGACCTGTTCCCTTGCCGAACCTCTTTGCAACGCGTGAATCAGTGGCAGGGTCGGTTTGCCTTCGGCCAGATCGTCGCCGATGTTCTTGCCGAGCTGTTCGCGCGTGGCGTCGTAGTCGAGGGTGTCGTCCACCAGCTGAAACGCAGTGCCGAGTTCACAGCCATAAGTGATGAATGCGTCTTCCACGGCGCGAGATTGTGCCGCCAGGATGGCGCCGATCAGTACGGCCGCCTCGAAGAGCTTGGCGGTCTTGCGGTAGATGACTTCGAGATACTGCGCCTCGGTCGTGTCCGGATCATTGCAGTTCATTAACTGCAGCACTTCTCCTTCGGCAATCGTGTTGGTCGCATCAGCCAGTACATCCATGATGCGCATCTGGCCGATCTCTACCATCATCTGGAAGGAACGCGAATAGAGGAAATCGCCGACCAGCACGCTCGCTTCGTTACCGAACACGCTGTTCGCCGTGTCCTGCCCGCGGCGGAGGTCAGAGTTGTCCACAACGTCATCGTGCAACAGCGTGGCGGTATGAATGAATTCAACGATGGCTGCCGCCGTGATGTGTTTGTCGCCGGTGTAGCCGCAGGCGCGCGCCGACAGCAGCACGAGCAGCGGGCGCAGGCGCTTGCCGCCGCTGCCGATAATGTATTGGGCCACACTGTTGACCAATGCGACGTCGCTGGCCAGCTGCCGGCGAATTTCCCGGTTGACGGCCGGCCAGTCGTCGTCGAGCTGGCTGCGAATTGCCTCGAGGTCAAAGGCTTCGGAACCGGTTTGGAGAAGATGCATAGCGCAGGAATAATGCCCTGCATGGCGGGATCAATACAAATGCCGGGGTCCGGAACGTTGGCCGGGCCCGGCGTGGCGCGGCCGCAGACCGGGTGCAACATACAATGACACACGTGGACATGGGCTTGAGATTTCTCGGCGTGGGCGGCTCTGCCGGCATGGACCTGGGATCGGCGTCTGCGGTCCTGGAGATTCAGGGCGAGCCGGCATTGCTGATCGACTGTGGGCAGGAGACGCCGCAACGTTTCCTGGACACTTATCGGCGCTTGCCGCCGGCGGTGTTCATCACCCACGCCCACATGGATCACGTCAGTGGCCTCGAGCCACTGTTCTTCTCTGCCTGGTTCGACGACACCACGGCTGAGCCCGTCCAGCTGTTCGTGCCGGTCGAGGTCGTGCCGCTGGTGCAGCAACGCGTCGTGATCGAGCGCTCGCCGCTGGCCGAAGGTGGGGTGAATTTCTGGGATGCATTTCACCTGGTGCCGGTGGCGCAGGGCTTCTGGTGGCGCAAGCACTGGTTCGACGTGCTGCCGGTCCGGCATCATCGGCCCGGTTTTGCCTTTGGCCTGCGACTGGAAGATCGCTTTTTCTACACGGGCGACACCCGGCCCATCCCGGAGTTGCTCGCGGCCCATGCCGGCGGCGATGAACTCGTGTTTCATGATTGCCGTCCGGACGGCAATCCCAGCCACAGCGGCTGGGACGATCTGCAGCGTGAGTACCCGCCCGAACTGCTGGCCCGGATCCGCGTGTACCACTACGGCACGGCGGCGGATGCAGCGCGGATGCGGGCCCTGGGCGCAGATATCGTGGAGGCGGGGAAGGCCTGCGTCGTCGGACCGGGCTCCGGTTGACGCCGCGGCCTGCCGCGGCCCGGGCCGCGGCCAGGGCCCCGGCCAGCCGCCCACGGGGCGACCTAAGCCGTTGATTGATAGTCGAAGAACCAGTATCATCCCGCGTCCTTTCAGCCCCGGACCGACGGGGCCAATCCGGAGATTCAAGATGTACGCCGTGTTTCGGACGGGTGGCAAGCAATACCGCGCCAGCGCGGGCGATACCCTGAAAGTAGAGAAACTCGAAGCCGACGAGGGTGCGAGTATCCAGTTCGAAGAAGTGCTGATGGTGGGCGAGGGCGACTCGGTCACGGTGGGCACGCCGCTGGTGGCGGGCGGCAAGGTGGCTGCGAAAGTGCTGAGCCAGGACCGGCACCGCAAGGTCGAAGTCGTGAAATTTCACCGCCGGCAGAACTACAAGCGCAACAAGGGCCACCGCCAGCACTACACGCTCATCGAGATTACCGACGTCAGCGGCGGCAAGGCCTGACCGCGACCAGGAGACAGACATGGCACACAAAAAAGCAGGCGGCAGTTCCCGCAACGGTCGCGATTCGGAATCCAAGCGCCTCGGCGTGAAGAAATTCGGCGGCCAGGCAGTGCGCGCCGGCAATATCCTGGTACGCCAGCGTGGCACCCTGTACCAGGCCGGTGAGAACGTCGGCGTAGGCCGCGACCACACCTTGTTTGCGACGTCTGATGGCCGCGTGCAGTTTCGCAAGCGCGGGCCGAAGCAGCGTACCTGCGTGAGCGTGGATCCAGGCAACGCCTGAGTTCTCCTGCGAGAGTGAACATGACCAGCCCCGCTTCAGCGGGGCTTTTTATTGTCGGGCCGGGGGACAGCGGGCAACATGGTTGGCTATGAAATTCGTCGACGAAGCAAAGATCAACGTGGTCGCCGGTGACGGCGGCGCCGGCTGTGTCAGCTTCCGGCGCGAGAAGTACATTCCGCGCGGCGGGCCCGACGGTGGCGATGGCGGCCACGGGGCCAGTGTCTGGCTGGTTGCAGACGAAGGTATCAATACCCTGGCGGACTTTCGCGTTCAGCGGCGCTTCCGCGCCCCCAGTGGCCAGCCGGGCGCCGGGAAGAATCGCACCGGGGCCGGCGGCGACGACATTGAGATTCCGGTGCCGGCCGGCACGCTGGCCTATGCCGATGACACCGGCGAACTGATCGGTGACCTGACCGCGCATGGTCAGCGGCTGCTGGTGGCAGCCGGTGGCGAAGGCGGGCGTGGCAATACGCGTTTCAAGAGCAGCGTCAACCGCGCGCCGCGCCAGTCGACACCCGGGAGCCCGGGCGAACGCCGTGTGCTGCGCCTGGAATTGAGTTTGCTGGCCGATGTGGGTCTTCTCGGCTTGCCGAATGCCGGCAAGTCGACGCTGATTCGGGCGGTTTCGGCCGCGCGGCCAAAGGTGGCGGACTATCCCTTTACTACGCTGCACCCGCACCTGGGCGTGGTGGCTGTCGAAGCGCACCGGAGCTTCGTGATGGCCGACATTCCCGGCCTGATCGAAGGTGCGGCCGGTGGTGCGGGCCTCGGGATCCGCTTCCTGAAGCACCTGGCGCGCACCCGGTTACTGTTGCACATCGTCGACCTGGCGCCCGCCGCCGAAGGGTCCGATCCGGCGGCGGATGCGGCGGCCATCCTGGCCGAACTCACGGAATTCGATTCGGCCCTCGCCGAGCGTGAACGCTGGCTGGTCCTGAACAAATGCGATTTGCTGACAGCTGAAGAGGCCGACTCGCGAGCCGCAATGCTCGTGAACCAGCTGAACTGGAGTGGCCCCACCTATCGCATCAGTGCTGCGACGGGCGCCGGCACGCGGCAACTGGCGATGGATCTGATGCGGCGGCTGGAAGCGCTGGCCGCGGCAGAGGAGCCTGCGGCCTAAGCCTGCAGATTGCGCACGGCGCGATTCAGACGACTCTTGTGCCGGGCCGCCTTATTGCGGTGGATCAGGCCCTTGTTGGCCGACGCATCGATTTCGGGCACCGCTTCGCGATAGCACGCCGCCGCTTTTTCTGCGTCGCCTGCCTGCACGGCAGTGATAACTTTCTTGATGGCTGTGCGCATACGCGAACGCAGGGGCGCGTTGTGCTGCCGCCGCTTCTCGCCCTGTTTGGCGCGCTTGATCGCTGACTTGATATTCGCCACTGGTCGGTCCTGTGAGGGTTTAACGCCCGCCGGCGGCGAGCGTGAAGGCCGCGTATTGTTCCGTTTGCCCCCGGCAATGTCAACAGGCAGGCGGCGGCAAGCCGTTGATTTTCGGCGCTAACCGGCGGCGGGTGGCGGGCGAAGCCTGCTAGACTCCCGCTGCATGTCGGCGCCCGAGACACGGCCCGCGCCTCCGGCGCCCGGGCTCCTGAAATCCACCTCCGTCGTGAGCCTGATGACCCTGCTGTCGCGGGTCCTGGGGCTGGTGCGCGATGTCGTATTCGCGCGCTTCTTCGGCGCCGGGATGGTGATGGACGCGTTCTTCGTGGCGTTCAAGATTCCGAACATCTTCCGGCGCTTTTTTGCCGAGGGTGCGTTCTCTCAGGCCTTCGTGCCGGTGTTTGCGGAAGTCGACGAGCAGGGTAGCCGCGACGAGGTCAGGGAACTGATCGATCGGACCGCCGGGACCCTCGGCATTGTGCTGTTCATATTTACCGCCGTCGGTGTGCTCGCCGCGCCTGCGCTGATCGCGGTTTTTGCGCCGGGCTTCCTGGGCGATACCGACAACGGCCGCTATGACCTGGCGGTGGGGATGTTGCGGTTGACCTTCCCCTACCTGTTGTTCATCTCCCTCACCGCGCTGGCCGGGGCGGTGCTCAATACCTATCGGCAGTTTGGTGTCCCGGCCTTCGCCCCGGTTCTGCTGAACGTCGTGCTGATTGTGTTCGCTGCCTGGCTGGCACCCGGTGCGGCGCAGCCCGGCCTGGTGCTGGCCGCCGGCGTGTTCACGGCCGGCGCCGTGCAGCTCCTGTTCATGCTGCCTTTTCTGCTGCACATGCGGTTGCTGCCGCGGCCGAAGTGGGGCTGGAATCATCCGCGTGTGCGGCGGGTGATAACGCTGATGGCGCCGGTGATTTTTGGCGCCTCGGTGGCGCAGATCAATATTCTGTTCGACACGTTGATTGCGTCGTTTCTCGTCACCGGCAGCATCAGCTGGCTGTACTACTCCGACCGGCTGATGGAGTTTCCTCTCGGTGTGTTTGGCATTGCGCTGGCCACGGTAATCCTGCCGAACCTGTCACGTCAGCATGCCGCCGAATCGCCCGCCGCCTTTGCTGCCACGGTGGACTGGGCGCTGCGGCTGGTGGTTGTGATTGCATTGCCGGCGGCCGCTGGGCTCGCAGTTCTCGCCGGCCCCATCCTGACGACCATCTTTGCGGGCGGCCAGTTCGGCGCGGCCGATGTGCAGATGGCGACCCTGAGCCTGGTGGCGTACGCCCTTGGCCTGCCGGGCTTCATCCTGGTCAAGGTGCTCGCGCCCGGCTATTTTGCCCGCCAGGACACCCGCACGCCGGTGCGCATCGGTGTGATCGCACTGGTCGTCAACATGTTCCTGAACGTGATGATCGTGGTGCCGTGGGTGCAGGCGGGTCTGCCAGGGCCCCATGCCGGCCTTGCCCTGGCCACGACGTTGGCGGCCTTCCTGAACGCGGGGCTGCTGTGGCGGGGGCTGCGGCGCGACGGTGTGGTCCGGCCGCGGCCCGGGTGGAGACGCTTGCTGCTGCAGGTCGTCCTGGCCAGCGCGGTCATGCTGGCCCTGGTGGGCTATTTCACCGCACCCGTCACGGTCTGGCTGGAAGCCGGACTCTGGCAGCGGGTGGCGTGGCTCAGCGCCACCATTGCCGGTGGCTTCGCCGCCTATGTCGGCGTGCTGGTCGCCACCGGCCTGCGTCCGGGGGACCTGCGGATGACAAGCCCTGACGTCTCTTTATAATCCCGGGGTCCCGCGGTGGTGCCGGGCGACCGATTCCCGGCAGCAAAGCCTGCCGAGGCCGGTCGGGCCCGTGCCGCGCCCGCAGGGAAACGGCAGTTTTCGTACTTTCTCCTTGTTTAACGCGGCATTGGCCGACCGAGTCTCATGCGTTTAATCCGCAGACCGCGGCCAGGCGGCCCCGCAGTGCCCGACGGATGTGTCGCGACTATCGGCACCTTTGACGGTGTGCACCTGGGTCATCAACGGATTTTCGACCGCGTACTCAGTGTTGCGCAGGAGCGGAATCTGCCGGCCCTGGCCTTTTCCTTCGAACCCACACCTGGCGAGTTCTTCAGCCGCGGCATCCCGCCGGCCCGATTGACGCGGTTTCGCGAGAAGTTTGCGGTCCTCGACAGTCGCGGGGTGGACTTTCTGTTCTGTCCGCCTTTCGACGCGCGAATGGAAGCGATGGAGCCGGAGGAATTTATCGCCGAGCTGTTGGTATCGTTGCTCCGGGTGCAGCACCTCGTGGTGGGTGACGACTTCAGGTTTGCCCGGCAGCGGCGGGGCGGTTTCGAAGACCTGCGTGCGGCGGGCGAGCGCCAGGGTTTTGCCGTCGAGCGCTTTGGCAGCGTGACGGTCGACGGGCAGCGCGTGTCGAGCACCGAAATCCGTCGTGCGCTGCAGGCGGGCGAACTCGATCTGGCGCGGCGCCTGCTGGGCCGTAATTACCAGATGGCGGGGCGTGTGGTGGGCGGCAAGCGGCTGGGGACGGAGCTGGGCTTTCCCACTGCCAACGTGCGGCTGAAGCGGCGCAGTTCCCCCCTGAGCGGCATTTTCGCCGTCCGTGTGACCGGCCTGCCGGAAGGCGCGCTGGACGGGGTTGCCAGCCTGGGCGTGCGCCCCACGGTAGAAGGTGCCGGCGAGC
>CAZTIB010000248.1:0-4377 GCA_964613615.1 uncultured Chromatiaceae bacterium | reverse complement strand
CGATACGCCAATGCTCACTGGTAGTGGCGCAAAGGTGCCCAGCCGGCGCAGTTGGCGAACCAGCGGCACTTCTTCAAACAGGGGCTCACGCGGAAAACCGCCGGCGGCGCGATACGCATCGGCTGTCATGAACAGTCCCTGGTCGCCGTACGGTGTGCCGAAGCGGCAACGCCAGTTGATCAGCGCGGCGAGACTTCGCGCCATGGCGTGTTCGGCGCCGTCGAAACGGAAGCGAAACCAGCCGCCGACCTGGCCCTGCGCCAATACTGCGCGGATGCACTGCGCAGCGGTGGCCGGCGGGGTCGCATCAGCATGCAGGAACCACAGCCATTCGCCGGTGGCAGTTCGCGCACCGGCATCCAGTTGCAGGCCGCGCCCGGCGGCCGTCGCGACGTAGCGCACCCCGAGCCCGTCACAGCTTTCGCGACAGGCCGGGTCATTACCGCCGTCCGCAACGATGATTTCGTCGGGACACTCGGGCATTGCGGCGAGCAAACTCACCAGGCGCGCCATGGCCGGCGTGTCCCCGAGTACCGGGATGGTGACACTGAGCCTTGCTGAAGGCCTGTTCCTTTTAGCCACCGCTCGCCGGCCGTCCGTTTGCCACCATTGCACCAGCCGTTGCCGCGCCGGCCGCGCGTCGCTGCCCAGGATCTGTTCGGCGCGTGCCAGGTCGGCGGCCACATCCACATCGGCGCGTGGCTCCAGGTGGTGCACGCGCCGGCCGTGTTCTTCGCAGAGTGTCGCCAGTGCGCTGCCGAGCTGGTCGGTACTCCACGGCAACGCGTCCAGGGCCGGCCACGCTTCGTTCGCACCCATCAGCGTCACGCCACCGTCCAGCGCCGGGCCGAGTACGACGTCGGCCGTGTCCAGCGCGGCACGCGCTGCGGCGTAGTCGCCCGGGCTCAGTTCCGGTGCGTCGCTGCCAATGAAGATCAGGCGCCGTGCGCCCCGCCTGCGCAGTTCGCGATCCACTGCGTTCAGGCGTGCACCGAGATTGCCATCACCCTGGTTCAGGATTTCGCCCGGGCGCGCCAGCAATGCGCTTGCCCAGTCGTGATCGGACTCTCGGGCAGGCGCCACCGCCACCGGGCCGGGCCAGTCGTGCAGGTCTTCAACGGCCGCGGCGAGCAACAACTCGGCCGCCGCCGCGGCCGGCTCGCGGCCGATGCCCGCTGCCAGGCGCTGTTTGCCCTCACCGGGCGCCGGGCGCCGGCAGAACAGCACCAGGCAGATGTCTGTTGTCTTCATCGTGTCAGTCGTCGATTTCGGCAGCGCCAGGTCTTGCGACCGCCCCCGGCGGCCGAGGTTCCGGGAACTGTGAGTGTGGCGTATGGTCCATCCACACATCATCCACGAATTCGAGACCGGTCGCCGACCGGCGCCCGGGGTCATTATGCGCGCTGAAGTCCAACACTATTACGGTGAGGTGCTGCAATCGTCGGCCGACCTCAAGACCGATGCCTGTTGCACCACCGACGCGCCCCCGGAGTACCTGACGCGGGCCCTGGCTGATGTTCATCCCGAGGTGCTCGAGCGCTACTACGGCTGCGGCCTGGTGCTGCCGGAAGCCATGGAAGCCGCTGCGGTGCTGGACCTGGGCTGCGGCGCCGGCCGCGACGTGTATGTGTTGTCGAAGCTGGTAGGGGAGAGCGGCCGCGTAGTTGGTGTGGACATGACACCGAACCAGCTGGCAGTGGCACGCCGGCACGTCGATTACCACCGCGAGGCCTGCGGCCATGCGCGGTCGAATGTCGAGTTCATTGACGGCGACATCGAGCACCTGGGCGATACGGGCCTCGCCGATGCGAGCTTCGACCTGATCGTGTCGAACTGTGTGATCAACCTGGCCCACGACAAGCGAGCGGTGCTGGACCAGGCCTGGCGGTTGTTGCGTGACGGCGGGGAACTGTATTTCGCGGACATCTACGCCGACCGGCGCATTCCCGAAGAGCTGCGAAGTGATCCGGTGCTATACGGCGAATGCCTGGCCGGCGCGCTGTATTGGCAAGACTTTTTGCAGCTCGCGCGCGCGGCCGGTTTTGTGGATGCAAGGCTGGTGGATGACCGGCCGGTAGCCGTCACGGATCCGGCCATGACGGAGAAAGTTGGCGACATCCGTTTTTTTTCCGCCACCTATCGACTGTTCAAACTGCCCGACCTGGAAGACGGCGCCGAAGACTATGGTCAGGCCGCGCGTTATCGCGGCACGCTGCCGCACCACGCGGAGGTGTTTCGTCTCGATAAAGACCATGCGTTTCCGCGCGGTGAAGTTGTGCGAGTGTCGGGCAACACGCAAAAAATGTTGTCGGCGACGCGTTTTCGGTCGCACTTTGAGTTCCTCGGCGACGGAAAAACGCACCTCGGTGCCTTCCCGGGCGCCAATCGGGCATTTCCATCTGAGATTGAGACAAGTTTAAAAAACGGGTCTTGTTGTTAGCTAAACCAGTCTCGCGGACGAGGCTAAATCGGGGCCCCGGGAAGTCGGTCGACAGTCGGCACATAAAATCAATAAGCCCCTGTTTTTTATAATAAAATACTAAGAACCATTTGACATAAGCAACCCCCGGACGGCGGGTTTATCGAAGCCCCTGTTCCCCCAGACAGAGTCGGTTATACTCCTTTTCGACCGCTGCCCCGGGGGCACCGGGAACGGCTCAGATAGCTAACATCAACCGCTGTTCCGGCCTCGAGGCGAGCTTCACTGGAGTTAGCGTGGCCCGCCACGTGCCAGGAAACGGTTTGCGCCAGGCGCCCCGTCCAGCAGTACTGCCGATGCCCGTGTCGGGGATAACCCATCGGAAGACATTGCGGCGGGGCGCCCGGCCATCTACCGACACGCCCTGAACCGCTCCTTCGCCAGTTCCCGCCGTCTGGACCGCCACCGCCGCCCCTGGGTACCCCTGTAGCCGGCCCGCAGCCGGGCATCCAGGTGCCGAATCCGGGCTTTCAGCCAGTCGCAGCGGGTTTGGCGACTGTCGGTATTCTCCGGGCGACCTGTCAGGGGCAGGAATAACAGGCCTGCCATGAAATTCCGTCGATTCATGGGCCCAGCCTGGGCCAGCTGGCTTTTCACATAAAGCGCTAAAAGTCGTCTTCTTGCCGCTATTTAGCGCTTTAATGCCGCTAAATCGCGCTTTGCATGATGCAAATCCTGTTGCCCGCCGTCCCGGGCTGGTATGTTGGCGGGATGAAAAACAAGCGAACCAAAATATCCAGCCGCCGGCTGCTGCTGGCCATTGCCCTGCTGGTCCTGGCCATCTGAGCCACGGCCGCGGTGCTGCCGTTCATGGCAGCCCCTTCGGTAAACCCCTCTGCGAGGCTTCCGGAATCTGCTGAGATTCCCGGATCAGTGCCTGTGATGGGGGTATCCGGCGGGTGCGCCGGTGGTCGCCGCGACGGCGCCGCAGAGGCCACGCCGGGCTGATGGACCGCGGATCTTCGAGGCTAAGTGCTGCGCTCGACTCCTGGACTGTGGCCGGCCGGGGCGCCCTTGGCTTGCGGCCTGCTGCCTCTCAGCTCTCGCTCGGTGCGGCTGCGGAGGCTTCTCCGTCCGTCGCGTCAGCCCCCGGCAGCAGCCGCGTGGCGAGCAGGTATTCCTGCACCGGCCGGCCGCCAATCAGGTGTTCCTGGATGATCCGCTCCAGCACCTCGGGCGTGCAGTTCCGGTACCAAGTGCCTTCCGGGTAAACCAGCGCCACCGGCCCCTGCATGCACACCTGCAGGCAGTTGGCCTTGCTGCGATAGATGCCTCCCAGGCCCGTCAGGCGCAGCTGCACCAGGCGGCGCTTCAGGTAGTCCCATGACGCGAGGCCGTCTTCGCGGTCGCAGCATTCCGGCTTCGTCTGGTCGCAGCACAGAAAGATGTGCCGGCGGATATGGGGCACCCCGAGGCGCTCCAGTCGCTCATCCAGGTCTTTGGTCTCGGGCGTGTCGCTCATGGCGCTATTGTCACGGAGCGCAGCGTCCCATGGCCATCCCCCCAACCGACCCTGTGGGAGCAGCGGCCAAGCCGAGACGGCGCCTGCCCCCCAGCCTGTCCACAGGCCGGCTTCGGTTTTCCGTACTGTTGTCGCCCGGGCAACGGCCGCTACACTGCGCGTCCCCCGGCCTTGGGCTTGTTCCCCTAAGTGGGAGCGGCTGTAGCCGTGATTCAACCAACCGGAGCGACCGCATGACTGCTGGCACTGAAACCAAGACCATCATGGAATTCCTGTCGGAGAATCCGGACGTGGATGTCTCGAACGCCTGGGAGCGCTGCTGGAATATTCATTCGGGCATTGTGGATCGCATTCGTGACCGCTTTGATGTGAGCCTGCACCCGTCCTGCGAGGGCGAGGATTATTTCCAGTCGCCGGACGGTCAGCTGGAGGGCTC
>CAZTIB010000247.1:0-13746 GCA_964613615.1 uncultured Chromatiaceae bacterium | reverse complement strand
CGATTTAGGCTGCGACGAAGTGGGCCTGTCGGATACCACCGGCTACGCGAACCCGACCCAGCTGCGCCGGCTGATCAACTTGGTCTGGGCCGAGGTAGGCCAGGACAAGCTCACCGGCGTGCACCTGCACAACACGCGCGGGCTCGGGCTGGCCAATGTCGTGGCCGCGCTGGAAGAAGGCATTACCACGATCGACAGCTCCCTCGGCGGCCTGGGCGGCTGCCCCTTTGCACCGGGCGCCAGCGGCAACATCGTGACGGAAGACCTGGCCTTCATGCTCGACGCGATGGGGCTGCGCACCGGCATCGATCTCGACCGGCTGCTGATGGTGCGCGAGATCGTGATCGCCGCACTGCCGGACGAAGAGATGTACGGCTTCACGCCGGACGCCGGCCTGCCGAAGGGTTACGGCGCCGGCGGCTGGGGTGTAGCGGCCTGAGCGCCACCGGAAGGTCGCGTTTCGCGCACCAACAAAACAAGAAAGCGGGGCGATTCATCACGAACCGCCCCGCTGCTGTACTCGAGCCTGGAATCTCAGGCTCGATTGTCGCCGATTACTTGTACTTCCACTCGAAGTCCACGAACAGCGTATCCACGTCGTAAGCTTCGCCGCCGTTCTCCACGCCGTTCGAATCCTGCCGCTCGGCAATGAAGTAAGTCAGATTGATCCGGCTCGCATCGGTGAAGGCATAGGCTGCGCTGAGCTTGTGGCCCTTGGAATCGGTGCCGCCACCGGCCATGTCGGAGTCCGTCAGCAGGCCCAGGACCGCGTCGGCCTCCAGGTCCTGGTAGTGATAGCGGGCCTGCCAGCTGCCCTGCCCGGCCGTCTGGCCCACACGCAGGCCCACCGCGTAGCCGGTGTCTTCGCTGTCGGCAGCATCGTTCTGTACGTAGTCGACGAATAACTGCGACGGCAGACCGAAGGCGTCGAAGTCCACCTCCAGGAAGCCCTCGAGCATTTCGTAGTCGAACGCGTACAGGAAATCGCCGGGATTGGCCGGGTCCAGCACCGCGGTGTTGCCGCGGCAGTCGTCCATTTCGAAATAGCAGCTGTTCCCATCGGCCGGGAAGTCGAAATACGTCGCCCCGACCAGAATCTTCGTCGATCCGAAGGAGGCCCTGATGCCACCCTGCGCGCCCCATGAAAACTCTTCGTGGCGGCCGACGCCATCACTGGTCTGGACCCAGTTGCCGAGCAGCGAACCAAAAACAATATCGTTATCGTAAACCGCCTTCACGCCTTCCGGGCGCCAGTCGCTGTCCCAGAGCAAACCGTTGTTGCCCGCCCGGATAAACTGATTCTTGAACTTGCCGGCAAACAGGTGCAAACCGTCGATCGGCGTTCCCCAGTCGACATACGCAAGGTCCAGGGCGATATCCTGGTCCTGTTCCTGGTCAAATTCGCTCAGCGTCTGGTTCGCTGATGTCGGGTCCGTGCTCCCGGTCGCGAGGCCGAAACCAACTTCTACATCTGCCGGCAATCGCGCCGTCACGACCGGTCGGGCGCGAATCCGGTTGCGCTTCGGATTGTTCGCGCCAAGCCGGTCCGTGGTCGTGTACTCGTAGCGATACCGGAAATCGCCGGATAGCGAGATGCGGTCCGTCCAGCTGGCCGCGGGTTCAACGGCCGCCGGCGTAGCCGGGTCACTGCGCAGCCTTGCCATCGCCCGGTGGGTCTCCGCCTGCCCGGCCCGCAGCTGCGCATTCTCGGCCTCCATCGCATCGAAGCGCCGGGCCAGCTCGGCGAAGTCCCGCTTCAGCGCTGCGAACTCTGCTGCCGACACGGCGGCGACCGCCTGCGGTGCATCCCGGTGTGCCGCGGCGGCCACCAGTTCCGTTCCCAGCACCAGCCCAAGCACAAGCACAATTCCCAGACGTTTCATGATCTGTCTCCGCGCGATAATTGCCGACCGTGCCGGCAATGATGCCGCAAACGGAGCGGCACAAGAAAAAAGCGGGGCGGTTCATCACGAACCGCCCCGCTTTGGTACGGAAGCCTGATATCTCAGGCTTGAGTTTCGCCGGTTACTTGTACTTCCACTCGAAGTCCACCTGCAGGGTATCGACGTCGAAATCCTGGAAACCGTTTTCCACGCCGTTGCTGTCGTTGCGCTCCGTCAGGAAGTAGGTCAGCTTAACCTTGCTGGTATCCGTCAGTGCGTAGGCCGCGCCGAACTTGCTGCCCTTGGAGTCCGTGCCGCCGCCGGCGAAGTCCGAGTCTGTCAACAGACCGAGTACCGCATCTGCCTCGAGGTCCTGGTAGCTGTAACTTGCCTGCCAGCTGCCCTGGTTCTTGGCTTTACCAAGCCGGGCGCCGACTGCGTAGCCCGTGTCATCACTGCCCACGGCGTCATCGTTGGAGACGTAGTCGACGAAGATCTGTGACGGCAGCTCGAAGACTTCGAAGTCAATCTCGAGGAAGCCGTTGATCAGGGTGAAGTCAGAGGCGTAGAGGAATTCGCCGGGGTTGCTGGGATCCGGAATCGCCGTATTGCCAAAGCAGTCGTCGCTTTCGAAGAGGCAGGGGTCGCCTTCGACCCCAATGTCGAAGTAGCTGGCGCCGGCCTTGATCTTGGCCGGGCCAAGCTCGGTCTTGATGCCGGCCTGGGCGCCCCACGCGAACTCCTCGCCCTCACCCGAGCTGCTGTCAGCCTCCAGCCAGGTGCCCAGCACGTTGCCGAAGAAGATGCTCCGCTCGTACAGGACTTGCACGCCCTCCGGCCGCCAGTCGCTGTCCCAGAGCAGACCGTTGCCGCCCGCGCGGACGAACTCGTTCTTGAACTTGCCGCCCTCCAGCGTCAGGCCTTCGATCGGGGTTCCCCAACTGACGTAGGCCAGGTCCAGGTTCACGCCCTTGGAAGAGCCGCCGCCGCCGAGAGTCTGGTTCGACGACACCGGGTCGCCGCTGCCCGTGGCGATGCCAAAGCCGATCTCTATATCCGACGGCAGTTTCGCGACGATTGCCGGGCGCGCACGGATGCGCTGGCGATTGCGGTTGTTGATGCCGGACAAGTCGACTTCGTCGTGCTGATAGCGATAGCGGAAGTCGCCCTTCAGTGAGATCCGATCGGTCCAGCTGTCGCCGCTGGTATCGGCCTGGGCGCCGCGAATCTGGACCACGGCTTCCTGATTCTGGGCCTGCCCCTGTCGCAGTGCGGCGTTCTCGGCTTCCAACTGGGAAACACGCCGCTGCATATCTCTCTTGAAGGCTTCGAAGTCCGCGGCAGAAATTGTCGTAACGGCGACCGGCGCTTTGTCATGCGCACCAGCCAGTCCCAGCTGGCATACCAATGCCAGGCAGATACCCAGCATTACCCCAATTGCTCTCATAACTCTTGCTCCAAAAATAGAAATTCCAGCCGACCGTTACAGTCACAGGCAGCGTTCAGCCTTCGCGGCCGTTGGCTGCCGTGAAAAGCCAACTGCGGCGAAGTCTGCGACGAGCGCGTTACAGCATTATTACGGCGGGGGTCCTGAACAGGACCAGCAGGCTAACGCAGGGGCACGGCCGTTTGGACGGACAGATCGGCGGCTAGCCGAAACGCCCGGTCACATAGTCTTCCGTCAGCCGGTGACCAGGGTTCGTGAAGACCTTGTCCGTGGCATCCACCTCGATCAGCTTGCCGAGATGGAAATAGGCTGTACGCTGCGACACACGCGCCGCCTGCTGCATGGAGTGCGTGACAATGGCGATGGCGTAGTTTTGCGTGAGTTCGTCCATCAGATCCTCGATCTTAGCCGTCGCGATAGGATCGAGGGCCGAACAGGGCTCATCCATCAGGATCACCTCGGGATCTACCGCGATCGTCCGCGCAATGCACAGTCGCTGCTGCTGGCCACCCGACAGACCGGTACCCGGATCGTCCAGGCGATCTTTCACTTCTTCCCACAGTCCCGCACGCCGCAGGCTACGCTCGACCACTTCATCCAGCTCCGTGCGGCTGGCAGCTAATCCGTGCAGCTTCGGCCCGTAGGCCACATTGTCGTAGACACTCTTCGGAAACGGGTTCGGCTTCTGGAACACCATACCGACACGCGCGCGCAACAACACGACGTCAGTTTCCCGACTATTGATATCGTCGCCGTGCAGTCGAATATCTCCGGTCACGCGCGCGGTGTCGATGGTGTCGTTCATTCGATTCAGGCAGCGGATGAAAGTCGACTTTCCGCAGCCCGACGGGCCGATCAATGCCACGACCTCGTTGCGGCCGACGTCAAGATTAACGTTCTGCAACGCGTGGTTATCACCATAGAACACGTTGCAATCGCGCACCGTCATCACCGGATCGTCAACCGTGACGTCGCCGACCGTGTCGTAATCGACCGAATCCACGGCATTTTTCGCCACCACAGGCTCCGCGTCGGGCACGAACTCGACCACCGCCGGCTCGGGGCCCCGGTCCCTGAGGGGCTGCTCGGTCTCCGCCTTGTCGATATTCGTCATGTGAGGAGCCTGTTCAGCAGTTTCCATGATAACTACAACCCGTTCCTTTAAGGAATCCGCTACCAGCGGCGTTCAAACTTTTTTCTCATCCAGATGGCAAGCCCATTCATGACCAGCAGGAAAGCCAGCAGAACCATGATGGCGGCCGAGGTCCGTTCCACAAAGGCGCGCTCCGGGCTGTCAGCCCACAGGTAGATCTGCACCGGCAGCGCGGTCGCCGGGTCCAGGGGCGTGTCGGGCACCTCGACAATAAAAGCGATCATGCCGATCATCAGCAGTGGCGCCGATTCACCCAGCGCCCTGGCCATGCCGATGATCGCCCCCGTCAGCATGCCTGGCATCGCCAGCGGAATCACGTGGTGAAATACTGTCTGCATTGCCGATGCCCCGACACCGAGAGCTGCCTCCCGCACCGACGGCGGCACCGACTTGATGGCGGCCCGCGACGCGATGATGACCGTCGGCAAAGTCATCAGGGTCAGCACCAGCCCGCCGACTATCGGCGCCGATCGAGGCAGGCCAAACACGTTGATGAACACGGCCAGGCCGAGGAGCCCGAACACGATAGACGGCACCGCCGCGAGGTTGTTGATGTTCACCTCGATCAGGTCCACCCAAAGGTTTTTTGGCGCGAACTCTTCCAGGTACACAGCTGCGGCTACACCCAGCGGAAAAGACAGGATCAGTGTGACCAGGAGCATGAAGAAAGACCCCTTGATCGCGCCACCGATACCGGCCATTTCCGGATCCCGGGAATCACCCGTAGTAAAAAACGCCGCGTTGAATTGTCGCTCAACCAGATCCTTTGCGATCAGTTCATCAACCCAGCCAATCTGCCGGTCTTTCAGCCGCCGCGATGTCTCGGGCAGGTCGCGGTCGATGTAGCCCTTGACCAGCATGTCGACCTCGTCGTCCGCCGGCAGCCACAGGGGCAGTCTCTGCCCAACCAGTTCAGGATCCTGCAGCACCATTTCCCGCAGCTTGAAGCCGGCACCAGCGCTGACCAGGCGCTTCAGATCGCGGCGCTCCCGGCGGCTGTTTACGTCGGGAAACTGGCCATACAAGGCTTCGCGGACCAGCTTGTCGAAGTTGGCCTTACCGATCACCTGCGCATCACCCGTCGCGTTCGGGTCGAGGACTTCGGGATCGAAGTAGATATCCAGCCGGAGCTGCGTCTGCCAGAAGGCCGTGTAGCCATTGCCAAAAATTGACACGAACAGCATCAGCACAAAGAGCAGGCCGATAATGGCCGAAACCGCACCGAACATGCGGAAACGCCGCTCGCGCCGGTAGCGTGCCTGGAGACCGGCACGGACCCGGTCAAGTGTGTCTGCAGAAGTAGTGGGTTCCAGCGCCATACCCTGTTACTCGTACTGCTCCCGGTACTTGCGGACGACTCGCAACGCAACCACGTTGAGCAACAGCGTGACGACGAACAACACCAACCCGAGGGCAAAGGCTGCCAGGGTTTTTGCGCTGTCGAATTCCTGGTCACCGACCAGCAAAGTCACGATCTGCACCGTCACGGTGGTCACGGCCTCCAGCGGGTTGGCTGTCAGGTTGGCCGCCAGCCCGGCCGCCATCACCACGATCATCGTCTCGCCGATGGCCCGGGACACGGCCAGCAGCGCGCCGCCGACAATGCCGGGCAACGCGGCCGGCAGCACGACGTGTTTGATCGTTTCGGACTGTGTCGCGCCGAGACCATAAGAGCCGTCCCGCATGGCCTGCGGCACGGCGTTTATCACGTCATCCGACAGCGAGGAAACAAAGGGAATGATCATGATGCCCATCACGAGCCCCGCCCCCAGGGCGCTTTCCGACGCCACGTCCAGGCCCAACAACGCGCCGAGATCGCCGAGAATCGGTCCCACGGTAAGCGCCGCGAAATAGCCGTACACGACTGTCGGCACGCCGGCGAGTATCTCCAGCGCCGGCTTGACCCACGCGCGGGTGCGGGGAGCGGCGTACTCCGACAGAAAAATTGCAGTCATCAGGCCCAGCGGCATCGCCACCAGCATCGCGATGGCCGAGATCAACAACGTCCCGGCGAACAGTGGTATGGCGCCAAAGGCGCCCGAAGATCCCACCTGGTCGGCCCGCAACGCCGTCTGCGGGCTCCAGGTCAGGCCGAACAGAAAGTCGGTAACCGGTACTTTCTGGAAAAAGCGAATCGCCTCGAACAGGACCGACAGCAGAATGCCGATGGTGGTCAGAATCGCGACCATGGACGCGAGGATCAGCCCCAGCTTCACGACGCTTTCCACGCGATTGCGCGCCCGCAATTCTGGCCGCAATCGGGACCAGGCGAGCCCCCAGCCTGCCAGGCCAAGGGCAACGACCAGGCCCGACAGAATCCAGCGGGCCGCCGCGCGCAAATCGTTATAGAGCTCAGCGGCCACTGCCACTTCGACGCCGCGCTCGGGATTGACGAACTGCCCGACTGCCATGTTCTTGACGTCGTTAATGACCAGGCTGAGCTGCGCGTCGGGCAGATTGCGCAACTGCTCAGGCAGGCTGGCAACCACCCGGGCCATGATCAGTGAATCACTGAACGACAGCCACAGGCCAATCAACAACAGGCCGGGCACGCCGCACCAGATCGCGACGTAGTAGCCGTAGTACTTGGGCAGGGAATGCAGTGCGCGAATGGAGGCATAACCGCCGGCGACCTCGATGGACCGGCGCCGCCCGAGCATGAAAGCCGCAATGGCCATCACGGTCAGCATGAGCAACAGGGTCGACAGGCGCACGGCAGTTCTGCCCTAGCCGGGAACCTGAAACGACGGCCCGTTAGTGAGCCGCCGCCTGGGAGAAAATTTTCCCAATAATCCTGCCACTGCGGGTCAGTTCGCCGCCAGGCTCAGGTTGTCCAGGTTACGGACGGACGCAACGACGGCTTCGTACTCGTCTTCGGGCAGCGGGATCAGCCCCCGGTCAGCCAGGTAGCCGTCTTCGCCCATTGCGCGTTCACTGGTGAACTCCTCGAGGTATTCGCGCATCCCGGGAATCGCGTCCACGTGCGCCTTCTTGACGTAGAAGTACAGCGGGCGTGATACCGCATACTCACCGTCGGCAATGGCATCGAAGGTCGGCCCGGAGCCGTTGATCACGGAACCTTGTACAACGTCTGCGTTCTGGTCGAGAAAACTGAAGCCGAAGATACCCAGTGCATCGGGATTCGCCCGCAGCTTCTGCACGATCAGGTTGTCATTCTCGCCCGCTTCGACATAGCGGCCATCTTCGCGAATACCGTGACAGATGGCTTTGAAGCGATTCTTGTCCTCAGCCTTGATCGCCTTGATCCAGGCAAAAGTCTTGCAACCACCCTCCATGGCCAGCTCCGCGAAGGCATCGCGTGTACCGGACGTCGGCGGCGGGCCCAATACTTCGATCTTCGCAGCCGGCAACGCCGGGTCAATATCACTCCACTTCTGATACGGGTTGGCGACCAACTTTTCTGCAACGCCCGGATCCGGCACGTCCTTGGCAAGGGCCAGGAAGACCTGGCGCAACGTCAGGTTCAGCACCTTCGTATCCGTGGAGTTAGCAAGTACGATGCCGTCATAACCAATCTTGACCTCGACGATCTGCTCGACGCCGTTCGATGCGCACATCTCCACTTCCGATGCCTTGATGCGGCGGGACGAATTGGTGATATCCGGATGGTCGACCCCGACGCCGGCGCAGAATAATTTCAGACCACCACCCGAACCGGTTGACTCGATCTTCGGGGTCTTGAAGTTAGTCCTCCGACCGAACTGTTCCGCCGCCACGGTGGCAAACGGATAGACCGTCGACGAACCTACAATGCTGATGTAGTCGCGCGCCGCCTGGCCGAATGACGGACCGCTCACCAGGCTTATACCTGCGGCCAGAACCAGCGAGCGCGAAAAACTGACTTTATGGAACACGGTTACCTCCACCGTTGATGACTCAGCTGCAATACGGCCCAGTCTAAGGACTCATTGTTAAGCAAATATTGCAATGCGGGCCTGACCTAGCGACCCACCTCCCGCTTGAGTTCCGACAGTTCCAGGTGCCGGACATCCCGCCCATGTACAAGATAGATGACATATTCGGAAATATTTTTGGCATGATCGCCGATCCGCTCCAGGGCCCGCGCCGCCCAGCTGATGTCCATGAAGCGGCGAATCGTGCGCGGATCCTCCATCATCATGGAAATGCACTGGCGGGTAATCTGGTCGTAGCCCTCGTCCACCAGCTTGTCTTCCTCGACAACCTGTAGCGCGTCTTCCGCGTCCAGGCGGGAAAAGGCATCCAGCGAATCGTGCACCATGATCTGCACGTGCTGACCCAGGGTCTGCAGTTCACTGTAGTGGTCATGGGGCTGTTCCTGCGAGGCAAGATTTGATGCCAGGTAACCAATGCGCTGTGCCTCGTCACCAATGCGCTCAAGATCGGTAATGGTCTTGATGATTGCGACAATCAGGCGCAAATCGCCCGCAGCGGGCGCCCGCGTTGCCAGCACCCGGCTGCACTCTTCATCTATGGCCACTTCCAGCTGATTGATCTTGTAGTCCTCGCTGGCAACCCGCAGGCCCATCTCACTGTCGCCAGCAGTAATCGCTTCGATGGCGGTATCCAGGTGGCTCTCGACCATGCCCCCCATACGCAGCACCTCGGTGCGCAGGTGCTCCAGTTCCTCGTTAAAGCGCTTGGAGATATGCTGCTTGAACTGCTCTTTTTCCATCTTCCTGCCCCTCTGCATGCCGGCGCCAAGGAACTGCGCCGGATAAATACTGAAAGTCGTCAGGACACGGCCAGCCGGTCTGCCGGAAAACGGCAAACAAATTCGCTGCCCGCACCCACGTCACTGTGGATTTCCAACTCGGCATCGTGGTGCTTTAACGCGTGCTTCACAATGGCCAGACCAAGTCCCGTGCCACCCTTCTGGCGGGCCCGGCCCGCATCTGCCCGATAGAAACGCTCTGTGAGCCGCGGAATTTCGTCGGCAGGAATACCGATACCGGTATCAGCCACCGACAGATAACCGCCCTTCTTGTCCGTGCGCCAGCCAATGGTGACTGAACCTTCAGCGGGCGTATACCGAACGGCATTGGTCACCAGGTTGTTCACAATCGACTGGATTTCAGTTTCCTCGCCCAGGATGTCTGCCGTGCTGCCGATCTCCAGCTCGATACGCCGGGGACCCTGAGGCTCCAGCAATGCATCCCGCCGGGCGGCTGCGAGAATCGCGCCGAGCTTCACACGATTCTCGCGCGAACAGGACTCGGAGGATTCCAGCTGGGACAGGGTGAGCAGGTCCCGGATCAGGGCGCCCATGCGTGCCGACTGTTCGTTCATGTCGGCCACCGGCGCCCGCCACGCCTCGGGCAGGCTTTCGTCTTCGGCCATGGCATCCAGGTAACCGGTGATCACGGTCAGCGGCGACCGCAGTTCGTGGGATGCGTTGGCGACAAAGTCACGCCGCATTCGCTCCATGATTACGCTGCCCGTAATGTCGCGAACCAGGAGGAGCTTCTGATCCATGCCGTAGGGCACTAACCTGCACGACAGCCAGCGATCACCGCCACCGGGCGCCGGAATTTCCACGCTTTCCTTCGTCGACCCGGATTCCAGGTAGGCAACGAACTCGGGATGACGAATCAGGTTGTCGATGCGAACGTCGCGGTCGCGCTTCTTCTTGAGGCCGAGCATCTGGCGTGCCGCCTTGTTGCAGCGAACGATCTTCAGATCACCCGTCAGCATCACAACCCCGTCTGGTAGCGCCTTGGTCGATGCGCGGATTTCTTTGACGAGCTGCATCCACGCGCGTCGGTTACGCCGGCCACGCTCCTTCACTGCCCCTATCCGTGCGAGGACTTGCGACCAGGGGCCGCTGCCGCTAGCCATTGGGCCCGGGTCACCGGTTCCCAGCCAGCGTTCCAGCAGGTACAAGTGGAAAATGTGCCAGCCGAGTAATACGGCCAGCGCAGCCAGCAGGCCCCAGACAGGCCCGTCGTAAATCCAGCCGATCAGCAACCCCGCAGCAATAATGGCCGCGTGCTGGAGCAGGGTTTTGACCCAGAGAATTGGCATATTCAAAGAACCGAAAAGCGATAACCGACGCCGCGGACAGTTTGCACGAGCTTCTCGGCACCGAAGGGTTCGAGCGCTTTGCGCAGTCGGCGCACGTGCACGTCGACCGTGCGCTCTTCTACGTAGACGTTCTGGCCCCAGACAAAATCCAGCAATTGCGACCGGCTGTAGACCCGGTCCGGGTTAGTCATCAGGAACTTCAACAACCGGTACTCCGTGGGCCCCAGACCAACTTCCGTGTCACCATAAGTTACGCGGTGACTGACGGCGTTGACCCGCAGGTCGCCTGCGGAGATTGGTTCGTCCTCTGGGGGCGCCGACCGACGCAGCAGCGCCCCGATGCGAGCCAGCAGCTCGCGGCTAGAGAAGGGCTTGGTGATGTAGTCGTCCGCGCCACTGTCGAGACCGGTTACCTTGTCCGCCTCTTCCGCGCGCGCGGTCAGTAAAATTATCGGCAGATCGCGATTCGCCTCGTCCCGACGCAGCAGGCGGGTGAGTTCCAGGCCGGTTGAATCAGGCAGCATCCAGTCGATGAGTACCAGGTCGGGACGCTCGTCGGCGATCATATTTCGCGCCGACGTGCAGTCCTCGGCTTCAGCCACATCGAAGCCTGCCCGGTTGAGATTGAACGCGATCATCTGGCGAATCGCGGCCTCGTCTTCAACCACAAGAATGCGGCGGGTAGTCATTGGCGGCATCCCGATCATGGGGCCCAATTACATAGATAGTACGTTACAGAAGTGTTACGGCTGCGGCCACCATGAACACCAGTCTGGCGGCAGACCTGACGCGAATGCACCCAGTCAGAGCATCGACGCCAGCGGCTACGGACCTGGATCCTGGAGTTCCATCCCCGTAACTCAGGCCCGCCGGGCTCTGACGGGCAGAACCACGATCTCGCCACGCGGCGCGCGTGGCTTACCGAAGATCTGCTTGCCGAGGGCCGTCGATTGCAACTGCAGCTCGCGCTGGACCTCGCGAACCTGGCGCCGCAGACGCTGCCAGTGAATATCGATACCCAACGCGTCGGGCTGCGCAGCGATCAGCTCGTCGAGCATGTGCAGGTCCTGGACATGACCGAGCAGTTCGGCGAGTTCCCGCAGGGGCCGCTTGTTCCTTGCGCTCCAGCGCGGCATCAGTTCAGCCATCAGCGAAGTCTGGTAGTACGCATACTTAACGTGCTTGCGCCAGTCGTGATAGAGCTCCGGCCCGGCGGTGGCGTCGAGGCGAAGGTAGTTCCGGCCCGCGGGCGCCAGGGTGGTGCGTGCACCG
Source organism: uncultured Chromatiaceae bacterium (assembly GCA_964613615.1). Classification (GTDB taxonomy): domain Bacteria; phylum Pseudomonadota; class Gammaproteobacteria; order Steroidobacterales; genus J054. Next base: position 1,967 of record CAZTIB010000247.1, on the reverse strand, counting down.
GCGCGAAGGCGCTTAACCGTCAGCCCTTTCAGCGGTAACTGCTCGATTCGCTGCGCCGCTGCCGGCAGTTCCTGGCGAACCGCCGCCACGCTGCCGGCCAGCCCGGCAACCGCGTCAGCCATCTCCTGCCGGGCCTGGGCTTTCAGGCTCTTGCGCAGCATCAGCAACGACTGCCTGGGCCCGGGCTCCCAAAGGCGATCGGCAAGCAGGTCGGTTGCTTCCACCATTGCCGACGCATCCCGCGCGTAGGCGAGCTGGCGGGCAAGGTCCCGGTAGATGCGGTTCTCCACCGTATACACGTAACGATACTTTGGCCTCAGCAACCACAGAGTGGCCCGGATGCGTTTGAAGCTCTGCCGCGACTGGTGCACGTGACCGGCTGGATCCTGTTTCCAGGTTGCCAACAACTTTTGCGCTTTACGATTCTGTTCAAGCAGCACGCGCCTGACTTCCCTGGCGGGCGGCGCTTTGCGAGCAATACGATAAGACATAACCCTATTTATTTTTTGCAGATTACGGTCGAGTAACAGAGATTTCAGGGCTCGCTTGGGACGGCCTAGACTTGGTTGTTAGTATGCCCATCGCGAACGATCATGAACAAGACCGACTTCGCCCGGACCACACTATGGACCCCAGTACCGAACCGCCGCGGGCCAGCATGAATCAGCGGCGGGGCCTGATGCGCCTGGTCTCGGCAACCCGCTACAGCCTGAATGGCCTAGGGACTGCCTGGCGGAGCGAGGCGGCTTTCCGCCAGGAGGCAGTGCCGGCCATGGTCCTGCTGCCGGCAGCCTTCTGGCTGGGCACCAACGTGGTGGAAAGGGTCATGCTCGCGGGAACCGTGCTGCTCGTGTTAATCGTGGAATTGCTCAATACGGCCGTGGAATACACGGTAGATCGTATTGGCAAGGATCGGCATAGTCTGTCCGGACACGCGAAAGATATGGGCTCTGCGGCCGTGATGCTGAGCCTCATCCTGTGGGCGCTGGCCTGGGGAGGGGTCGCCTGGGCGCGGTTTTTTCCGGGCGCCTGAGCCAACCGGGGACCCGGGCCCGGCCAGGTTCGCCGATCAGAGGCCGCAGCTGAGGGCCGCGTTCAGGCTACTCTGCGGCCGTTGCCTGCTGCAGGTAGGCAATCAGGTTGGCGCGGTCGGCAGGTTTCTTCACGCCGATGAACACCATGCGGTTGCCGGGCAAGTATTCGCTGGGGCGTTCCAGCCACGCGTTGAGCGCGTCCGGGGTCCAGACGACTTCGGCTTCCTGCAGCGCCGGCGAGTAGTCGAAGCCGGGAGCGATTCCCGCCTCCCGGCCGAACATGCCGTTCAGGTTCGGTCCCACCTTGTGGGGCTCGCCGGCTTCCAGGCTGTGACAGGCCCGGCACTGCAGAAACAGGGTCTGGCCGCGTTTCACATCCGCCTGGGCGAGCAACACTTCCAGGTTTTCTTGCTCTGCGGCTTCGCTTGCCGCAGCCGCCGGCTCACTGCCAGCACCCGGGTCGGCCGGAGTAGATGCATCTTCGGCACAGCCGCCCAGCAAAAACAAAAACGCCGCCGCCACCAGGGCCGCCGTGCGGAAACTTGTCATCAGTCGTTCTCCTCTGTACTAACAGTTGCCGATTGAGGCACGTCGCCACCCGACAATCTCGCCGCTGCATGTATAGCCCGGCGAATTCGCGGATAGGTGCCGCAACGACAGATATTTGTGACTGCGCGATCGATGTCGTCGTCCGACGGGTCGGGATTTTCGCTGATCAGGGCTGCGGTCACCATGATCATTCCCGGCTGGCAATAGCCGCACTGGGGAACCTGCTCGTCGATCCACGCTCGCTGCACCGGGTGCAATCCCGGTGTAGCAGACAGACCCTCAATGGTGGTGATGCTGCGATTGGCGACGGCCGAGACCGGCACCAGGCAACTGCGTACCGCGCGACCGTCCAGGTGCACGGTGCAGGCGCCACATTGCCCGATA
>CAZTIB010000246.1:0-7455 GCA_964613615.1 uncultured Chromatiaceae bacterium | reverse complement strand
CTGGTGCCGTGGCTGGAGCTGCGCGACCGCGACCTGCTCGACAGCGCGGTGCAGGAGTCGCTGCTGGCGGTGCCCTTTGCTTACGGCAGTCTCGACGCGCACGGCTCGGCGGTCGACGCTTACCTGGCAGCGCTGGGCGCCTTCGACGCAGAAGTCGGTCGCCTGGATAACGCGATTGCGCGCGCCCGCAGCGGCGAGCTGGTGCCCGCGTTGCTGGACGCAGACGACCCGGAAATCGCGCGCTGGTACTGGCAGCTGAACGCGGTGCCGAGCACAGAAGATGCCCGTTATCTCTATCACCTGGTTGCCGACCACACTTTCCAGGACGGCCTGCGCAACTACCGCGACCTGCTGGCCCTGCACAACCACCTGGAAGACTGGCAGGAAAAGATGTCGGCCTTCAAAGACATGGTCGACACGCGGGCGGTGGCCTATGCCAAACGCATGCCGCCCATCGAGGCGCGCCTGACCGATGTCGATCTCGAGGCCATGCATGCCCAGCGCGACGCAATGCTGGCCCGCGTGGACGAGATCGCGGCGACGCGCGACATCGCCGGCCTGGCCGACGCCACGGAACGCCAGCAGTGGGACCTGCTGACCGAACTGGAACAGAGTCCCGCCTGGTCCCACCCAGGTGCGGCGGAAGCCCGCGACAAGCAGCGCGTGTTGAAAGGCCTGCTGCGGTGGAAGCTCGACCGGGAGTATCGCCTGCGCCTGTGGCAGCAGGGGCGTGAAATCGTGGCCCTGGATGCCGCGCTGGCGGAAGCGGATCGTCGGGCGGCCGACGTGTACGCCGCGCGCGACAGCATCCCGACCGAACTCGATGCCTACCGCGAACGCATCGCGGCCCTGAGTCCGCGCCTTGCCTCCGTGCAGGGCAGCGTGATGTCTGCCCTCGGCGGGCAGGAAACCGCACTGCAGCTCTTCGCGGTGCGGGAACTGGAAGCCCAGAAAGAACGCCTGGCGACCTATCGCATCCAGGCCCGCTTCGCGCTCGCCACGATCTACGACCGCGCCAATGGCACGGTGGCCGATCGTGGGAGTGATGACCGGTGAAGCTCGTGGCGCTGGCAGTCGGGCTGGTTCTGAGCGGGGGGCTTTGGCCCTTCGGTGGCAACGACGACGAGGAGCCGCCGCGCCCGAAAGGCACCATTGCCGACCTGAAAGGCGGCAAGCTGGAGCTGCGCCAGGAACCGACGGTGACCGACAGCGCGTTGCTCGCACGCCAGCAGTACCGGGCTTTTCTCGAGCTGGCCGAAGGCGAACCCGAGATGCAGCTGGAGGCCATGCGCCGGCTCGCCGACCTGAGCGTCGAGGCGGCGGAGAACTCCGATGCGGCCGGCCAGATCGAAGACCAGTTCCTGGCCGACGCGGTAGGTCTCTACGAACAGTTGCTGGAACGCAATCCGGACAGCCCGTTGCGCGACGCGATCCTGTACCAGCTGGCCCGCGCCAAGGAGTTCACCGGCGACAACGACGGCGCGCTGGCGGCCCTCGATCAAATGATCGCCGACCATCCCGACAGCCGCTTCTTCGACGAGGCCGAGTTTCGCCGCGGCGAGATCCTGTTTGTGGCCAAGCGTTATCGCGAAGCCGAGCTGGCCTATGCTGCGGTGATCGCCGTGGGCGACACCTCCCGGTTCTACGAGCAGTCGCTGTACAAGGACGGCTGGGCGTACTTCAAGCTGGGCCTGCACGACGAAAGTCTCGATTCTTTCCTCGGCCTGCTGGATCTCCGCCTGGCCGGCACCGACGATCCGGCCGCCGCGATGGAGGCTATGTCGCGGCCCGACCGCGAGCTGGTGGATGACACCTTTCGCGTGCTGGCCATCAGTTTTACTTACATGGATGGCGCCGACACCCTCGACGATCTGCTCGATCGCCACGGCGACATCAACTACGCGAACCTGTTGTACGCCAGCCTGGGTGACCTGTACCTGGACAAGGAACGCTACAACGATGCGGCTGAAACCTACGCCGCGTTTGTCGGCCGCGCCCCCACGCATATCGCCGGCCCGGTGCTGCAGCAACGCGTGATCGATGCATACACGCTGGGCCGCTTCCCGAGCCTGGTGCTGGAAAGCAAGCGCGACTATGTGCGGCTGTACGGTTTCGACACGGCCTTCTGGCCCGGGCGCGAGCGTGCCGACTTCCCGGTGGTGGTCACGCACATCAAGGAACACCTGAGCGACCTCGCCGGCTACGACCACGCGCTGGCCCAGGAAGAGGGCAGCGTAGAGGCCTACGAGCGGGCCGCGGGCTGGTATCGCCGCTATCTCGACTATTTCCCGGAAGACCCGGACTCGGCGCAGCGCAGCTTCCTGCTGGCCGAAATCTACGACGAGCTCGGCCGTTACGGCGAGGCCACGGACCAGTTCCTGGACGCAGCTTACGCCTACGGGCCCCACGAACAGGCAGCCGACGCCGCGTATGCCGCGGTGCTGACCGCGCGGCTGCACGCCGGGCAGCTGGAAGGCGACCTGCTGGTCACGTGGCAGGCACGCACCGTGGAAGAGTCCCTGCGCTTTGCCGGGAACTTCCCGGCCCACCCGGAAGCAGCACCAGTGCGCACCAAGGTGGCCGAGGAACTCTTCGCCGCGGGTGAACTGGACCGCGCGATCAACGTTGCCGGCCTGGTGGTCACGATGCAGCCACCGGCCAGCATGGAACTGGAGCGCACCGCGTGGCGCGTGATCGCCCACTCGCAGTTCGACCTCGCCCGCTATGCGGAGGCCGAGCAGGCCTACCTGCGCCTGTCGATGCTGCCGCTGGAGAAACCCGAAGACGGTGCAGAAATCGAAGCGCGCGTGGCCGCGTCCATCTACCGCCAGGGCGAACAGGCGCGGGATGCGGGTGACGTGGACGGCGCCATCGCGCAGTTCATGCGCGTGGGCGACGTGGTGCCGAACTCCGACATCGTGCCCACCGCGGTCTACGACGCGGGCGCCATGCTGATTGCCGCCGAGCGCTGGCAGGAAGCGGCACCGGTGCTGGAACGCTTCCGTACGAATTTCCCGAATCACGAGTTCGGCGACGAGGTCACGCAGAAACTGGCAGTGACACGGCGGGAAGCCGGCGAGGCCGGTGCGGCCGCGGCCGAGTTTGAACGCGTGGCAGTCATGGCCAGTGTGGAACCCGAAGCGCAGCGCGAGGCGCTGTGGGAGTCTGCGGAGCTGTACGCCGAGGCAAAGCGCCCGGCCGATGAACGGCGCGTGTATGCCGCCATTGTCGACCGCTTCCCGGCGCCATTGGCGGAATCCATCGAGGCCCGCCAGCGCCTGGCCGACCTGGCCGGCGACGCGGGCGATGTGCAGGACCGCTGGCGCTGGCTCGATTCGATTATCGTCGCCGACGGCCAGGCCGGTGCGGAGCGCAACTCGCGCACCATGACCCTGGCCGCCCGCGCGAGCCTGGAGCGGGCCATGCCGTTCCGCGACGCGTTCACCGGCGTGCCGCTCACCCTGCCGCTGAAAGACAGCATCAAGATCAAGAAAGAGCGCATGGAACGGGCCCTCGCGGCCTTCGGCAGTGCCGCCGATTACGGCGTGGACGAAGTGGTGACCGCGGCCACCTACGAAATCGCCGACCTGTATTTCGGCCTTAGCCGCGAGCTGATGAGTTCGCAGCGGCCCGCGGGCCTGGACGAGCTGGAACTCGAGCAATACGAGCTGCTGCTGGAAGAGCAGGCCTTTCCGATCGAGGAACAGGCCATCGACATCTATGCATCGAATACCGCGCGCGCCGCCACCGGCATTTACGACCTGTGGGTGCGCCTGAGCTTCGAGCGGCTGGCCGAACTGGTGCCGGCGCGTTACGCCAAGCCGGAGAGGAGTGAGAACATTGTTGCGCAACTGGACTGAATACAAGGCAGGCCACAGGGCCAGACTCATCGCCTTCGCGCTGCTCGCAGCGACGGTCGGCCTCGGCGGTTGTGCCGGCAGCAAGCAAGCGCAGGTGGCAGATGCCGACGCCACGGCCGCACCGGTATTTCCGGCCGACGCAATGGACCGCTATGCGCGCGCGCTGGGCTGGATGGACGCCGGCGACGATGCCCGCGCAGCGGCTGCCTTTCGCGAACTCGCAGCAGACTACCCGGACTACGCGGGGCCACTGGTGAACCTCGCAATTCTCGAATCGCGCGCCGGTAACACCGAGGCGGGCATCAACCTGCTGTCGAACGCGGTGGTCATTTGCGCCAACTGCGCGCCGGCCTGGAACCAGCTGGGCATCCTGCTGCGCCGCCAGGGCCGCTTCGACGAAGCCGAGAGTGCGTACCTGAAGGCGCTGACGGAGGATCCCGACTACGCGCTGGCGCACTACAACCTGGGCGTGTTGTACGACCTGTACCAGCAGCAGCCGGCCACCGCCGTGCAGCACTACGAGCGCTACGTGGCGCTGAGTAACAGCGGTGAGGAAGCGCCGGTAGACAAGTGGATTGCCGATCTGCGCCGGCGCATCGGTGAGCCGGCGAAGACCGCCCAGGCGGAGGGTTCCTGATGATTAGCTGGCAGCGCAGGCTTTTGGCTGGCGCCCTGCTGGCCGGTTTTGCTCTTTGGGCCGGTGCCGCGGAGACGGCGCTTAAGGACACGGATGTCCCGGCCCAACCTTCTGTGGCGGCCGCCGCACCGGCTGACGCAACGACACCCGCAGCGGATGTTATGTCGCCTCCGGATGCGGCAGTGGCGGCCGAGGCCGAAGCGGAAATCATGCCGCGGGCCGAGCTCGATCCCGAGCCGATGCCACGGGTTGCCGGAACTCGCGGGCCGGCCGGCAGCGCCGACCGGCTGCAGCTGGACGCCACGGCTATTCGCGGCAACCAGGAGCTGCCGAAGGTGCTCTACATCGTTCCGTGGAAAGACCCGGAATTGGGTGACCTGGTTGGCAAACCGGTGAACAGCCTCGTGGACGAGGTGCTGGCACCCGTAGACCGTGAAGTATTCCGCAGACAAATTCGCTATTTCGATCAACTGTACGGAGAGGCTGGAAATTAGTCTGCCGGGCCGCAGGGCCGCGGGCGGCTAAGCCGATTTTTTTGGAGGAGGAGAGATGGAAATCTATTCGAGCATTGTGAGTTTCTTCCAGCAGGGCGGGGTCTTCATGGTCCCCATCGTGGTGGTGCTGGCCATTGGCCTGGCCATTGCGGCCGAGCGCTGGTTTTTTCTCAGCAAGACGGCCATGGGCAACCGCATGATCTGGAAGAAGATCACGCCGTATATCCAGGCCGGCAAGTTCAATGAAGCGGTGAATGTCACGTCGAAGTCGAAGACGGCCATTGCCACGATCCTGACCTACGGCCTGCACCGCACCAAGAATTCCGCCCGGCGCGACGACATCGAAAAAGCGATGGAAGAGAGCCTGATGGAAGTGATGCCGCGGCTGGAGAAGCGCACCCACTACCTGGCCACGTTTGCCAACGTCGCCACGCTGCTGGGTCTGCTGGGCACCATTATCGGCCTGATCAACGCGTTTACGGCCGTGGCGGCTGCAAACCCGGCAGAGAAGGCCGACATGCTGTCGGCCAGTATCTCGGTGGCGATGAACACCACGGCCTTCGGCCTGATGGTGGCCATTCCGCTGCTGCTGGTGCACACCGTGCTGCAGAGTAAGACCACCCAGATCGTCGACAGCCTCGAGATGGTGGCGGTGAAGTTCCTGAACGCCGTTGAAGAGCGCAAGCACCAGGCGCAAGCCGCATGAGAAGCAGCTGGCGCAAACACCGTCAGCACGACGCGGCGGAGCTGAACATCACCGCGTTCATGAACCTGATGGTGATCCTGGTGCCGTTCCTGCTGATTACCGCTGTGTTCTCGCGGCTGGCGATCCTCGAGCTGAACCTGCCCTCCTCCGGGGAGCAGCTCGCGGATGACGAGCCGTTGACCATGCAGCTGGAAGTCATCGTGCGCGACGACCGCATCGAGATCGGTGAGCGTAACGGCGGCCTGCTGACGCGCCTGCCGAGCCAGGCAGAAGGCTACGACTACCCGGGCCTGACCGAGTACCTGAAGCGCGTGAAGGCCACCTTCCCGGACAAGCTGGATGCCACCATCCTGCTGGAGCCGGAAGTGCCCTACGACGTGCTGGTGCAGGTGATGGACGCCGTGCGCATCTTCGAAGCGGAAGAAGAAGGCGGCGAACTGGTGCAGGCGGAGCTGTTCCCGGAAATTTCCATCGGTGATGCACCGGTGCGCAAGCGGAGCTGACCCATGCAGATGTCGAAGCGCGCCAAGCGCATGGAAAAACGCAACGAGCGGGGCAAGCGATCCGTGGTCCTGAACCTCGTGTCGTTGATGGATATCTTCACCATCCTGGTGTTCTTCCTGCTCGTGAACTCGTCCGATGTGCAGGTGTTGCCCAACGCGAAAGACATTCAGCTGCCGGAATCGGTGGCCGAAGAAAAGGCGCGTGAAAACGTGGTGGTGCTGGTGTCCGGCGATCAGATCCTGGTGCAGGGCACGCCCGTGGCGTCGGTCTCCCAGGTCATGGGCAGCAAGAGCCTGACCATCCCGGCCCTGGCCGACGCGCTTCGCGAGCAGACCGCCAAGATGCTGCGCCGTGAGGTGGCCGACGACATCGCCAGCCGCGAAGTCACGATCATGGGTGACAAAGAGTTGCCGTACCGGCTGCTGAAACGCGTGATGGCCACCTGCACCCAGGCCGACTACGGCCAGATCTCGCTGGCCGTGCTGCGCCGCGCCCCCGTTCGCCAGGCCGCCGTTGGCGCCGCACCGCAAGGATAAGCCTGTCGTGATTGCCTACTACCGCACCTACGCACTGCCCTGGGACATCGGCCTCGCCGAGGACCAGCGTCTTCGCGAGTTACTGAAGAAATCCGCCATCGCTGCTGTGCTGCTGACTATCCTGTTCAGCCTGCTGCCGGTGCCGGAACTGGCGCAGGACGAGATTGACGAAATGCCGCCGCGCTTTGCGAAGCTCCTGCTCGACAAGCCCAAGCCACCCCCACCGCCGCCGCCCGTGGTGCAGGAACCCGAGGCCGAGCCGGAAATCGTCAAGCCGGAGCCGGAGAAGGTGGCCGAGGTCAAACCCGAGCCGAAGCCCGAACCCAAGCCAGAGCCGAAGATCGACCGGGCAGAAGAGGCGCGCAAGAAAGTGGCCGGCATGCTGCCCTTCGCCGACGATCTCGCCGATCTGCGCGACAACCAGGCCGTGGCGGCGGTCAAGAACAACCGCAACCTCGCCGGTGCGGCAGGTGAGGCGACCCGTTCGGAACGCTCGCTGATCACCTCGAAAGTTGGCAAGGCCAGCGGCGGCATCAACACCGCCAGCATGAGCCGCGACACCGGCGGCGCCGGCCTCGTCGGCCGCGAGACAACTACTGTGGCCAGCACCGTGGCCGGCCTCGACGCCCGCGGCCCGGGCGTCGAACGCACCAGCGACAGCGATCGCGCTGCTCGCAGCCGCGAAGAGATCGAGATGGTCTTCGACCAGAACAAGGGC
>CAZTIB010000245.1:0-23796 GCA_964613615.1 uncultured Chromatiaceae bacterium | reverse complement strand
ATTTCAGGCAAGGTCTCTTCCACCACCGGGTTGTAGATCGTGCGGATTGCGCTCCGTGTGAGATGGGTATTTGCTGCCAGGTCGTCGGCAACGCTGTTCGACACCACGGCAATGCCGTCGGCCGATGCATAGGCGTGACTGACCGCAGGCAGCAGGTGGCGCCAGCGCCAGGCATTCTTCGCGCTCTTGCTCTCGATGTGATGCGACAGGGAGATACGCTCGCTGATGACCACGGGCACCCGCGCGCCGGCGAGGCTCCGGGCCCAGAGGGCCACCAGGTTTGTATAAGTCATCGCGCTGAGCAGCACGTCGGGCTGATTCTCACGAAGATAGTTCGCCAGCGACGCGATGTGCCGCAGGTCGCCGTCGGTCTTGCCGGTCAGCAACACGGGCCTGAGCAGCGAGCCAATACCCGACGGATCCGCCCGCGCCGCCAGCCAGCGCCCGCGCAAAGCCGAACCGGCGGCCAGCTCGATGATCCTGGCACCGTCCGGCACGCTGTTCAGGTACGGGCCTTCACGCCGGAACAACAGCAGGTCTACACTGCGGCCCTGCCGGAGAAATGCGCCGATCAGGTTCAGCATCGACCGCTCGGCACCGCCGCCAGCCAGTGACGGCAGCAGCACAGCGATTCGCTTTGCCACGGAATTGCGGGTGTTCTTATTCAAGGCATCGACTGGCAGTGGTCTCCGGGTGTCAGCGAACAGCGTTTGCCACAACCACGCAATGCCCGCAATTCGAATCATAGCGGGAACCAGCCGGCAGTAGCCCGAAGCCGAAAACCGATTAATCGCCAGGCCCCGGAACGGCCGGTAAGCCACGAGGAGTCTCGCCGCGCTGAGCCGGGCGACGGCACTCCAGGGAAATGCCCGTATCATTGGCCCAGGCGGGCGAGCTTCCACCGCGCGCAAGAAAAGCCAGGATCGAATCCTTCATGTGCGGAATTGCGGGTTTTCTCTACCGTGAGCGGCGGCCGGCCACTGGTGAACTGACCGAAATCGTCGACCGTATGGCGGCCCGCCTCCATCACCGCGGTCCGGATGCCGGTGGCGCGTGGACCGATGCTGAGCGGGGCATCGGCCTTGGCCACCGGCGACTGTCAATCATCGATCTATCGACGGCGGGGGCGCAGCCCATGCGCTCGGCCAGTGGCCGCTATGTGATTGTTTATAATGGAGAAATCTATGGCGCCGGCGCGGTGCGCGAGGAGTTGGCGGCAGAGGGATACCCGTTCACCGGCCATTCGGATACTGAAATCCTGCTGGCTGCCGTAGAGCGCTGGGGGCTGGCGAGGGCCCTGGACTCCGTACACGGCATGTTCGCCTTTGCGGTCTGGGACCGGGAACAGCGGCAGCTCTCCCTGGCGCGGGACCGCGTGGGCAAGAAACCCCTGTATTACGGCTGGTGCGGCGACGCCTTTCTGTTCGGCTCGGAGCTGAAAGCACTCCGGGTGCACCCGGAGTTCGACCCTGACATCGATCGTGATGCCCTGGCGCATTTTGTCCGCTACGGGTGGATTTCCGAACCGCTGTCGATCTACCGGCACATACGCAAGCTGCAACCCGGCGCCTGTATCACGGTGGCTGCGGGTTCACCGCCGTGGACGGTTTCTGAAGAGCGGTACTGGTCTTCAAGAGACGTCATGGAGAGTGCCAGAGCCAACCTCTTCGAAGGCTCCTTCGACCAGGCCTGCAACCAGCTCGACGAAATTCTCACTGAAGCCGTGACCGAGCGCATGGTGGCCGACGTTGACCTCGGCGCGCTGCTATCCGGCGGCATTGATTCGAGCACCGTTGTCGGCATGATGCAGCGACATTCGGCGCGGCCCGTCAGAACCTTCGCCATCGGCTTCAACGAAAAGAAATATAACGAAGCGACCTACGCGGCGGCCGTTGCCGAGTATCTCGGCACCGAACACGAAGAGCTCTACGTGACGCCGCAGGACTGCCTCGACGTAGTGGCAAAGCTGCCGGCCATCTACGACGAGCCCTTCGCAGATATCTCCGAGATACCCACCTACCTGGTTGCGCACATGGCGCGACAGCACGTCACCGTGGTGTTGTCGGGGGACGGCGGCGATGAAACCTTCGGCGGCTATAAGCATTATGCGGAGGGCCTCGCCCATTGGGCCCGACTGTCGGGCATTCCCACTGGCCTGCGCAGCGCTGCGGCGAAAACCGCCACGGCCCTGAGTGACGCGAGCTGGGAGTTGCTGAAGCCGGGAGATCCTCGATCCGCTCAGCGGCTGCCGGGCTGGCGACGGGCCGCCGGCAAGCTGCCGCGCAAGACACGCTACTGGGGCGCCACTTCGCCCCAGCAGTTGCTGGCCAAGCATTTCGCCCGGCTCCACCGGCCGGAAACGCTGGTCATCGACGGCCAGTGCGGCATCAGCAACATGAATGATCCGGCCATGTGGGCCCGGGGCATAGACCCGTTGTCGTCCATGCTGCAATTCGATTATTCCGGCTACCTGGCCGGCGACATCCTGGTCAAGGTAGACCGGGCCACCATGGCCGTCAGCCTGGAAGCGCGTTGCCCGATTCTCGATACCCGTGTCACCGAGTTTGCGTGGACCCTGCCTTATGAGTTCCTGATGGACGGAAAAGGCGGCAAAAGAATTCTGCGCCAGGTGCTGGAACGCTACGTGCCGCGCGAATATACCGATAGGCCCAAGCGCGGCTTTGGCGTGCCGATAGACGACTGGTTACGCGGGCCGTTACGAGACTGGGCGGAAGACCTGATATCGGAACACACACTGAAAGCCGTCGGCTATTTCGACGCGGACGGCGTCAGAACACTCTGGCGGCAACATCTATGCGGCTGGCGCAATCATTCGAACGCGCTCTGGGCCGTGCTCATGTTCCAGGCGTGGTACCAGGCAAACGAATCGTCCTAGCCGAAGACTGTGAACCCCTGTTGTCTACCTTAACTGGGCTCAACCCCGCCTGCTCTGGCGGCAACAACAAAGCCCCGTCAGGGGCTTTCGTTTTTGGAGCGGGTGATGGGAATCGAACCCACGTCATCAGCTTCCCAAGCAAAGCATCGAGCGTTAAAGATCTGATCATCTACGTTCCGCCAGTTCGCGCTCGATCTGAATCACTTTGTCGTCGCTGAGCCTATAAAAGAAAATAGCAGCCGCGCTAAGCACAGCCAATACGGCCGGGAACACGCTAAACATCAATTTGATGCCCATGATCGAACTGGCGCTCTGAACCTGGTTAGCCACGAACCCGAACAGGGAAAGAAGGTAGCCGGACAAGCCAGCACCAACGGCGAGGCCCATCTTTTGTGCGAACTGCGATGCCGAGAACACCAGCGCGGTCGTGCGGAGCCCCGTTTTCCATTCGCCGTAGTCGGCACAGTCCGCGTACATCGACCACACCAAGGCAGTTGTCGGTCCTATGATAAGAGCACCAACGAAGCTCAATGCCACCATCAGCCAGTACTGATCGGGCGGGATAACGTAGAACAAGGCCATCGCGGCCGCGTTGCCCAATGTCAAAGCAATCATTAGATGACGCTTTTCGAATCGTCTGCAGAGCGCTTCGGTCATCGTGAGTCCTGCGATGAAGCCGAACATACTTATCGATAGGAAGACGGCCGTCTTGTCGAAGATCAGAAAGATCGGCGTGCCATCATCACCGACGTAGTATTTCAGGTAAAAAACCGTTGAGCCGGCACGAATCGCAACGTTAGTCAGTGCGAAAATTGCCGAGAAGAACAGCGCGATCCATGGGCCGTTGCCGAGCAGCGCGCGGAGGTCAGAACGGATGTCCGGGCTTTCCTGTTCCGGATGCACTCGCTCTTTGGTAGTCGCAAAGCAAATCCAGAACAACGCGATCGAAATTACTGCAAAAATACCCATGGTCAGGCGAAAACCGGTCTCTTCGTCGCCGCCGCCCAGTATGTTCTTAAGCGGCGTGACGAACGTGGCGATAAGCCAGCCAGCTGTGAAGGCGCAGATGAAACGGTAAGCGGAAACCTGGGTGCGCTCTATAGATGAGGGAGAGATCACGCCCATCAATGCCGAATACGGCACATTTATTGACGTGTAGGCAAGCATCATCAGAGTATAGGTCGCATATGCATAAACTAGTTTGCCGGTCGCTGAAAAATCGGGCGAGGCAAACATTGCGTAGCCAAAAACCCCGTACGGTATGGCGGCCCATAGCAGGTAGGGTCGAAACTTCCCCCAGCGCGAGTCGGTACGATCCGCGACCAGCCCCATGACCGGATCGCTGATGGCGTCGACAATCTTGGTTACAAGAAACATGGTTCCCACGGCAGCGGGCGCCAGACCAAAGACGTCTGTGTAGAAGTACAGCAGAAACAGATTGAATGCCTGGAAGAAAAAGTTCGAGGCCGCGTCGCCAAGGCCGTAACCTAGCTTCTCCTGAAATTTGAGCGAAGCCGTATTGGCCGGCATGTATATTCCTTGTTCTTGTTACGGATCAGAAAAGCCAAGCTCAAAGTACTCCCTAAACCGAAGGGTAGGCAAGCCTGGGCGGAAAACCCAGCGACTAAGTTGCGATTGGGGTAACGCTAAGGTTCTGTCTGCCAGGCATCCGGGACCCGGCCGACTGCCAGACCCGCAGAGATACGGGGTGTTGCCGGAAGCCTGCTCGGGACCCGAACCGGTGTCTGTGAATCAAAAGGTAGCTACATGTAATAGCTGACACGAGTTGCGGGCATTTCTGCGCCCGCCTAAAATCCCGGCAAGGGGGCTATAATTACTAAACTGAGCACACCGGAGCAGCGCAATGTCAGAAGAGACCGCAAAAAAACCCAATTTTGATCCCATTACACTTGAGCGAGTCAATGTAAACAAAGATTATCCGATGGAGCCCGATGAATTCGAGATACTGTACAAGCACAATTGCTATTGCCACATGGCACACATATCTCAATACGGCTACCCAATCGTTACCCCTATGTTTTACGTGGTTCTGGAAGACGGTCATGTCTATATCAGTAGCGTGCAGAAGTACCGCAAAAAGATAGACCACCTGATCGCCAATCCGAAGATATCCGTCAGCATCAGCAATGATGGGTCAAATGCAAAACGTCAAAAATCGATTCAGATAATCGGCAAAGCAGAGGTATCTTTTGATCAAGAATTGATGACCAAAGTTCATTGGGCAATTATTGATAAGTACTGGTGGGATCTCAAAGGCAACGAAGAGCTTCGTCAGGCGGCGTTTAAAGGGGTGCACACACCTAACAGAGCCATCATAAAGGTCATACCAAACAAAAATTCACCAACGTCGTGGGATTTCGGCAAAATGGTTCAAATGTACGAGCGAGGCGTTTGGTTTAATGAGGCTTACCAAATGAGCAAGCCTTACGACGTCCGGTAATGCAATAACGCCTTGCGCGTGCACGGTCCTCGGAGTGGTCGCGCTGCTCGACGAGATCGAGCAGCGCGTGGACAACAAGGCGGGTGTAGTTCAATGGTAGAACTCCTGCTTCCCAAGCAGATAACGAGGGTTCGATTCCCTTCACCCGCTCCATAGACCAACGCCCCGTCAGGGGCTTTGTTGTTTCTGCCGGGGGTGAAGGGGATCGAACCCTCGTTCAAACAACAGGGTTTCGACAAATCGGCTTTCTGCCTGCGCCGCCGTGTAGAAAGGCGGCCCTCCTTCGGTCATATTGATCGGGCAGACAAGGCATCTCGATTCGCGGGGACGCAAAATGAAACGACAAGCGGTTTTCAATCGGCGGCGATTCCTGGCCGGCACCGGGCTGGCCGGTGCCGCTACGCTAACCGGACTGAGCCCAGGCGCGCTAAGTGCCGACGACGAGCTGCCGCCGCTCCCGAAGCTGGCGGGCTCTCCCAGCGAGGTAGCCGCTAACGAAGATTACTGGCGCCAGGTCGCCAATTATTATGCCGTCGATCCTGACATCACCAACCTGGAGAACGGTTACTGGGGTGTCATGCCCAGGCAGCTGCTGGCCGAGTACCAGGCTTATACCGATCAGGTGAACCGGGCCAATGCGGCATACGCCAGGAAACAGTTCTACGTCGACTACCGGGGCTACCGTCAGCGTGCGGCCGACGAACTGGGAGTTCAGACCGAAGAAATCATGTTTACGCGCGGCGCTACGGAAGCGCTGCAGAATCTCATTGCCAACTACAACCTGCTGAAACCCGGCGATGCGGTGATGTATGCAGATCTCGACTATGGCGGGATGCAGGAAACCATGGACTGGCTGGTCGAGAGACGTGGCGTGAACGTAGTCCGATTTGCGATCCCTGAGCCGGCGACGCGTGATGCGGTGTTATCGACCTACGAGCGAGTGCTGGCTGACAATCCGACGGTGCGCCTGCTCCTGCTGACGCATGTCAGCAACCGCACAGGCCTGGTGATGCCCGTGGCCGAGATCGCGGCTATGGCGCGGGCCCGCGGCGTCGACATCATTCTTGATGCGGCGCATTCCTTTGGGCATCTCGACTTCAAGGTGGATGACCTGGGCATCGACTTCATGGGTATCAACTTCCACAAGTGGATGGGCGCACCCCTGGGTTCCGGGCTGATGTATATCCGCAAGGGCCGGCTGCAGGATATCGACCCCTGCTTTGGCAACCGCAGTTTTCCAAAAGACAATATTCTGTCCCGGGCCTCGAGCGGCACGTCGAATTTTGCCGCGTTCATGGTGATCCCATCAGCGCTGGATTTTCACCAGAGCCTGGGGCCAGCCAACAAGGAAGCCCGCCTGCGTTACCTGCGCAATCGTTGGGTAGATGGCGTTCGTGACTTAAAAAACCTGGAGATTCTGACCCCGGACGACCCTGACATGACCGGCGCGCTGACTTCGTTTCGCATCAGGGGCGAAACCAGCCGGGAAACTAACCGGGCCATCGCGGACAAGTTGCTCACGGAGCATAAGATCTTCACCGTCTGGCGCGACGGGGTAGCGGCCGGCGACTGTGTGCGGGTCACACCCGGGATCTACACATCGACGGAAGATGTCGACCGCCTCGTTCCGGCACTGCAAAGTATCGTCCCGGCCTGAAACGGATACGTGTTTGTCGCCGGCTCCACAGCCCGCTTGAAAAGCGGAAAATAATCCGACAGTCGGACTTGCGACGCGATCCCTTGTTGCCCCACGGGCATCCAGACTACGATTTGAGCCATGCTGAAGAACTCTATCGTCGGTAATACCGGCCAGACCTGGAAACTAGTGGTGGCTGTCGTAGCGCTGCTGGTCGGCAGCATCCTGCCCGCCTTTCCTGGCGCAGGCCTGTCATGGACGGCGGGCACGATTCTCGCGATCGCCGGATACGCGTTTGGCGTCGCGCTGATCCGCTGTCCTGCCTGCAAGGCGCGCTGGTTCTGGGACGCATTGATGCGCCCGGAGCTCTACAAGGCGGTGCTGACTCAACCCGAATGTCCGGAATGCAGCCAGGCACGCGCCGCTACAGATCAGCAAGACTGATTTCTGGGCCTTAGTCGGAACGCCGGGTAAGGACAAACCGCCGATAAGCGATCAGGCCCAGCGTGTAAATCATTGCCGGCACGGTGAAGTAGAACAACACCAGGTCACTCCGGTCGATCCATAACAGCAGGCACATCACGAGCAGCTGAAAGCCCATGGCCAGAGTGCTCAACGCGGTCATGAATCTGCTGGTCAGACGCTCGCCATGCTCCACGGCCCCGGTGTCAAGAAAATATACCAGTCGGTCTTGCCACCAATAGAACACCAGGTAAGACGTATGCAGAAATTTCAGGGCCGCCGGATTGTCCCAGGGATACGGCTCCGGCATCTCGCGCTGATCAATCTCGCTGGTGCAATCCCCGGCACAGGCGTGCCGCTTGATCACATGGTAGTAGTTGTAAACAGAAGACTGAAAGACGGCGAATAGAAATGCGACGAACGCGTACACCGCAGATTGCCCGTTCAAGTGGGCAATAGCCTGAAACAAAGCCATGTGAACGAAAAAGTCGCAGAAAGAATCCGTAAACCTGCCCACCTGGGAAGGTCGGTTTCGCGCGCGCGCCAGGGAGCCATCTGCCGCGTCGATCCAGCTTTTTACCGGCAGCAGGGCGCCGGCGAGGAATAACCATGCCCCGTTCCAGATCAGGACTGCCGCGAAGAGGCCAACCACGGCGCCGACCAGGGTCACCGTCACGGGGGTAATGGCGGTATGCGGACGCAGGAACTCCACCAGGCGAATGGCCAGTGGTCGCGCATAATCGCTCAGGTCGACAAACCGGCTTTCGCTCGGCAATTTTTCCATACCTGAAACGTTCATGTGCAGCAGCCTAGCAGTTCCTGTCATATTTCAGTCGTATTTCCTTAAAGATGTAGCCATGCTTCGACGCCTTCACACCGCCCTCTACTGCCTGATGCTGCTGCCAATGTCGGCGTTATCAGAAAACGTGGGTGGACTGGACCACTTCCGTTGCCTCGCAAGCGGGCACTGGGACAATTTGCGACAGGCGGAACAGGACATCGCGGCGGACAAGGACGCCTCAAATCGTCACCCGCGCAGGGCAATGACCTACATCCCGATCAGCAATCCAAACCTGGAAGGTCAGCTGTTCGCAATCCTGAACTACACGACGCTCGGCTTCGATAGACCGGTGCAGCGAGTATCGCTGCATCGCTTCAGGTGGTCTGCCGGTGAAGGAAGCATCGTGCATGAGTTTTTCTTCCTGAAGGATGCCAGGCGATGGGGTAACCTGACGGAAGATCTGAGTCCCCTCATGCGGATCCGGGAAAGTGACGCGCGCTTCAACGAGAACTGCGCAATGCACTGGCGTTGGCAGGGCGACCACTTCGAGGGTGCAACCCGCGTCGGCCAGTGCATTACCTCTTCATTCACCGAAGAACCGATCCTGGTCGAGGGGCACGGCGAGCTCTGGCCGACAAAGCTGGTGCGTCACGATCAGAACTTCACGCTGGATGGACAATACATCGCAATTCCGGGTGGCGCATCGCCTGAGATCTTCGCCAGGGTAACCGGGGAAGGCTCGCAGCCCACTGCCCTGACGGAGCAGATTGCGGCGGTCTCCGTCACCCTGGACTGCGTGCCCTAGGGGCATAAGACCACGCCGTGCACTGCGCTCCCGGAATCCGCCACATGGCGGCCAACAAACCCCTGCCGTGGAGAGCCCGGAATGCTGTGGGATAATCTGCCCACGCGTTCCCGCAGTCGACAATAAGAGGATACGGTAATGAGTCTTGCCCACCCCTGGCTGGAACAGGAACCCTGGCCCACCGCGAGCATGCCGAAAGAGATGCTCGAGCAGCGCATCGAACGAATTCTGACGCTCACTAACATCGGTTACCTCGGCACCACGATGAAGAGCGGCCAGCCGATCGTGAGCCCGCTGGAGTTCTATGCCGACGGCTTCACGCTGTACATTTTTCCGCAGCCCAACAGCCCGAAGATCAAGTCCATCAAGCGCGACCCGCGCGTGTCGCTGGCCATTGCCAACCCGATGGCCGGCTGGGCCTGCGTAATGGGCTGCCAGATTTTCGGCACCGCCACGCTGCTCGACGTTGACACGCCCGAATGGGAACACGGTATGCACGTATTCAAGTGGCAGGCGTCGTCTACGGAACTCGGCCGCCAGCTCGAAGTGCCACCGCAGGGGCAACTGGCGCGGATCGAGCCGGAACGCATCGTCTACACCGAGCACCTGATGCGGAAATACGGCTACGCGCCACGGCAAATCTGGCGACCCGGCGACGCGGAAACCGAGGTGGTGCCCGGGGGCAATGTATAGCGGCGGGCGACATGATGGAAGTCGAAAAATCTGATACGCATCAAAAAGCCCTGGATATCAATCTCGACCCGGGCATCTACGGCACCATTGCCGAAATAGGCGCGGGCCAGGAGGTGGCCGCCTGGTTCTTCAAGGTCGGTGGAGCCGCAGGCACTATCGCGAAAACCATGTCCGCCTACGACATGAAGATCAGCGACGAAATCTACGGCAAGGCCGGACGCTACGTGTCGAGAGAGCGGGCAGAAGCCATGATCGAGCGGGAGTTTCGCCTGGTGCAGGAACGCCTGGGCGACGAACGTCCCGACACGCGCTTCTTTGCTTTTGCGAACACGGTCTCCGCCCGCAACTATCAAGGCACGAACGAATGCCACGGCTGGCTTGCACTGCGCTTCCAGGACAAAGTGGGCGGCGCGGCGAACGACATCATCCTGCATGTCAATATGCTCGATCAGACCAATGTCCGCCAGCAACGGGCGATGGGCATACTCGGCGTCAACCTGATTCACGCGGCCACGCACGCCATTCGCAGCCTGGATATATTTCTCACCTCGTTGTTCGCAGAATTGTCTCTGGACCGGGTCGAGATCGATTTGCTGCACATGTCCGGGCCCGATGTGCCCGTTGAAGATGATCGTGCAGTCGGCCTGCAGCTCGTGCGCCGGGGGCTCGCCCTGGCGGTTTGTCTCGGCGGCGACGGGCGAATGGAGCCGCCGACCGAGGTCATTCGCAAACGCCCCGTTGCCATTGCGCGCGGACTATTCCGCGAACCGGAACACGTGCACCCGGAAATGCTGCAGGCAGGTATTCGTTGCATGGCAATTGAGACCCCATCAGAACAGCGCCGGCCCCTGGGCCTGATGGAGCTCAGCGTGAACAACGTGAGCGAAGGCGACGACGTGGCTGACGACGACTACCTGGGCAGGGTGACCTGCCTTATCGAGCATGGCTTTCCCGTGCTGCTGACCAGGCTCAGGGAGAGCTACAGCGTGACCGAGTACCTGCGCCGCTACTCCGACGCGCCGTTGCGCTACAACGTGGGTGTCTCGACCCTGGCACTGACCTTTGCCGAGGAGTATTACGGAGATCTGCCGGGCGGGCTGCTCGAAGCGACGGGCAAATTATTTGCGCACAACGTGAAAGCCTACGGTCACGCGATGGACGCCGCGGCTTTTCGCGATCACCTCCACATGGCCAGCGTGCCCGTTGACCACGTCTGCGAGCCGGCGTCCGATACCGTCACCGTGGAGAATCTCGAACTGCAGGCGCCGGTGGGGCGCCTGTACCGTTACCTGGTCGAGGCCGGGTGGATCGAGAGTATCTGCTAGACCGGCGCAGCTTCCATCGCCGCAGCTTCGCGCCGCAGGAACACGCCCAGCGCGGCCATCCAGATCGGGTACAGCTGGATATAGGCAAAACCCGCCGGCGGAAACACCAGGCTCATCACGCCGGGCAACACGTTCAGCCAGCCGTAGTAGCCGAACCATTTCGGGAAAAGCCCGGTCTTTAGCGTGCACCACGCGACCTGGCCAGCAAACCAGCCCAGGCACGCAATCGCCATCACGTTCACGATGCCGCGGAATATCGTGGTGATCAGCAGGATCGTCACGTTGTAGTCCGGGTTCAGGTCGCGCAGGATGCCGCCGTATAGCGTGCCGGGTATGTCAGAGATGCCGGTCAGCAGAAAGCCAATGCCGGACAGCACCGCCGACAGCAGGATCAGCCGGGCTGCCGCCGGGTGCAGCCCGCGAAACAGGTCGCCGACCCCTAGGCCAACAAACATCATCGAGAAGCCCACCACGATATGGGCAATACCGCTGGATGTGAACGAGAACGACCACAGCGCGTTCTCGATCTTCGCCATATCGCCATAATCCTTCGCCTTATCTTCGAAACCGAGGTAGGTGGGCTCCAGCCACAGCGCGTTGACGTTGTGAATCAGGAACCCGACAACGATCAGAAATGCCGCGACGCTCGCAGCTCGCACAGATATACGCATGGCTTGCACCCCCCCGGTGGCAATGGCCCGGATTCTAGCGCCGGAGGTAGCGTGGCATCATCAGTCTGGCCATGGGAACCACGAGACAAACAGAGCCACGTCGCGTACGCAGCTTTGTGCGCCGCACCGGGCGTGTCACCGCCGGGCAGCAGCGCGCACTGGCGGAACTCTGGCCGCGGTGGGGTGTGCCGCAGCCCGCAGGCACGCTCGACCTGAACAAAATCTTCGGCCGCGTTGCGCCGCGGGTGATGGAAATTGGCTTTGGTGACGGCGAAGTACTGCTGAGCATGGCGGCCCGGTGCCCGGAGCAGGATTTTCTCGGCGTGGAAGTTCACGAACCCGGCGTCGGCCACTGCCTGCTGGGTATCGAAAAATCCGGGCCGGCAAACGTCCGCCTGATCCGAGAAGACGCGATGGTGGTACTACAAGACTGGCTCGCGCCGGCCTGCCTCGACCGGGTGAACCTGTTTTTTCCGGACCCGTGGCCGAAAAAGCGCCATCACAAGCGGCGCATCGTGCAACCCGCTTTCGTCGCGCTCGTGGCCGCCCGGCTGAAACCGGACGGGCTGCTGCACATGGCCACAGACTGGGCGCCCTATGCCGAGCACATGCGAGAGGTCATGGCGGCGAGCCGAGACTTTGCGCGACTGAGCGAGGGCGGCGACCGCCCGGTCACCAAG
The DNA here is from genome assembly GCA_964613615.1 of uncultured Chromatiaceae bacterium. Classification (GTDB taxonomy): domain Bacteria; phylum Pseudomonadota; class Gammaproteobacteria; order Steroidobacterales; genus J054. Next base: position 11,386 of record CAZTIB010000245.1, on the reverse strand, counting down.
TTCGAGCGCCGGGGCGAAGGCCTCGGGCACCAAATCAGGGACTTGCGCTACCGCCGTCTGTAATGCGTGACCGCGGCTCGCCGGTGCGCTATAAAGGACATAGCGCTATACGGGGCGCTGTTCTCACTAACCGGACAGACAAACCGCTATGGGATGATCTATCCACAGGTGGGAAGCTGGTACCGCCGTCTCGACGGGCGTATTTTCGAGGTCGTGGCGGTAGACGACGAAGAGCTCACGGTTGAACTCCAGTACTTCGACGGCACGATCGGCGAGATGGACTTCGACCTGTGGCACGGGGTGGAAATGGAACCTGCGGCCGCACCGGAAGATTATTCCGGCCCGCTGGACCTGGACCGCCCGGAGCTCAGGGAGTTGCGCGGAGTCGCGGGACTGGGGTGGCACGATCCGATGGAGTTCGTTGACCGCCTCGATTGAGTGCGTACCGGCTGCCCGACTGGCAGGCGCGCGTCACGCGCGTCGGGATCATTGTGTGCCGGCAGCCGCCCTGATCAGCACAATACCCTCCTGCAGGGTCATGGGCGCCCGCACCCGGATCTGACCCGTCTCCACCCGGCACTCCAGCGTCAGCAGCGACTGCCCGGCACAGGGCCCCACAAGGCACAAGCCGCTGTCCGGGTCGAACAGCGCACCGTGGGACATGCAGCGCAGCACTTGCCCATCTTCGGCAAAGAACTCGTCGGGCAGCATGTCCAACGGGTGGCTCAAATGGGGACAGATGTTCGCGAAGGCCCGCAACTCACCGTTGCGCCGCACGACAAAGCCGCGAAAGGGCCACGTACCACCGCCGACCTCGAAACTGCGGGCACCGGGATCACCCAGCTGGGCCAGCTCGCCCACCGGCCACTCGGGCCAGTGGTTCACAGCAGCGTTCGCCGCCGGGTGACGGCAATGGCCAGGAACACAGCCGGCAGGCCCATGGCGGAAGCGTAGATAAAGAAACTGAACCAGTCCACGGCCTGCACCACCCAGCCCGAGCCCGCGCTGATCAACTTACCCGGCAGGGTCATCAACGACGAGAACAGCGCGTATTGCGTGGCCGTGTAGGCCACGTTCGTCAGGCCCGACAGGTAAGCAATGAACACGGTGCCGGTGAAACCCGCTGCCAGGTTGTCGGCGCTGATGGTGATCACCAGGAACCAGAGCTCGGGTCCGAACAGCGCCATGCCCGCAAAAAACAGGTTGGTGACGGCCAGCAACACGGCGCCGAATACCAGCGGGCCGTTCAAACCATAGCGCGCCACGGCCACGCCGCCGACGGCCGCGCCGAACAGGGTCACCAGCACGCCAAAGACCTTGGTCACGGCCGCGATCTCGGTCAGCGTAAAGCCCAGGTCGATATAGAACGGGTTCGCCATCACCCCGAGCACCATGTCGCTGATGCGATAGCAACCGATGAAGGCCAGCAACAGCAACGCGTTCCTGCCGTTGCGTTGAAAGAAGTCCGCGAAGGGCCCGACTACCGCGCTGGCGAACCAACGGGCAAAACTGCCCACCGGTGTTGTATCCATGGCTGAGCCGGCCCGCTCCGGTTCCGCGATCAGCAGCACGGTGACCGGGCCGACCGCCATCAGCGCCGCCATCGCCAGGTAGGCAGTCGCCCAGTCGAGCCACTCGGCGATCACCAGTGCGCCGGCACCGGCGGCAAGGATGCCGATGCGGTAACCGGTCTGGTAAGCCGCGGCCATCGCGCCCTGGCGGCTGAGTTCCACCGCCTCGATGCGATAGGCGTCCACCGCAATGTCCTGGGTCGCCGAGCCGAAGGCCACAACCACGGCATAGACCGCTACGGTCAGCAGCTGGGTGGCGGGATCGGCGCCGGCCAGGCCGACGAGACCGGCAATGATTGCGAACTGCGCCAGCAGCATCCAGCTGCGCCGGCGGCCGAGAGCCTGGTGCAGGACCGGCAGCGGCAGCCGGTCGACGAGCGGCGCCCACAGAAACTTTAGCGAATACGCGACCCCAATCAGGGCAAACAGCCCTATGTCGGTAATGCTCACGTCGGCGAGCTTCAGCCACGCGGTCAGCGTGCCGGCCACCAGCAGAAACGGCAGCCCGGCGGAGAAGCCGAGAAATAGCATCGCCGCAACGCGCGGGTGCCGGTAGACCCTGAGAGCCTTCAGCCAGCCCCCGCCGGCGTCACCCTCAGTAGTCATAGTCCATGATCAGCGGCGCGTGATCGGAGAAGCGCTTCGTCTTGTAGATACGCGCCTTCGTAGCGCTGCCGGCCAGTTGCGGCGACAGCACCTGGTAGTCGATCCGCCAGCCGACATTCTTCGCCCAGGCCTGGCCGCGATTCGACCACCACGTGTACTGCTCGGCCTCCTCGTTGACCTCGCGAAACGCGTCGACAAAACCCAGGCCGTCGAAGAGTTCATCGAGCCATGCGCGTTCTTCGGGCAGGAAACCGGAATTTTTCTGGTTCGAGCGCCAGTTCTTCAGGTCGATCTGCTTGTGGGCGATATTCCAGTCGCCGCAGATCAGGTAGTCGCGGCCGGAGTCGCGCAACTGCTCCAGGTATGGCTTGAAGGCGTCCATAAAGCGGTATTTCGACGCCTGCCGTGCCTCGTTGGAGGAACCCGACGGCACGTACAGTGACACCACGCTGAGCTTGTCGAAGCGGGCCTCGATGTACCGGCCCTCGTTGTCGAACTCATCCACGCCAAACCCGCGGATCACCTCGTCGGGTTCGCGGCGACTGTACAGGGCCACGCCGGCGTAACCTTTACGCTGGCCGCTTTCATACAGGCAATGCCAGTTGCGCGGGAAGTAACAGCGGTCGGTCAGTTGCTCAACCTGGGCGCGAACCTCCTGCAGGCAGACTACGTCGGCCGCCTGGCGGGGCAGCCAGTTGAACAAGCCCTTGCGGGCAGCGGCGCGAATGCCGTTGGCGTTCAGCGTGACGATACGCATGAATAACTGCAGACTGCCCGGCCGCCCCTGAGAGAAGTGCGATACTCTACCAGCAGCTTGTCGCAATCGCCTCCAATGCAGTCATACAAGTTTGAATTCATCGACCTGGCGCTGAGCGTGGGTGCACTGCGCTTTGGCAGTTTTACCCTGAAGTCGGGCCGCGAGAGTCCCTACTTCTTCAACTCCGGACTCTTCAACAGCGGCCGTTCAGCAGCTGCTCTTGGGCGTTTCTACGCCGCTGCGGTGCAGGAAGCCGCCATCGACTTCGACATCTTGTTCGGACCGGCATACAAGGGCATCCCGCTGGTGGCGCTCACCGCCGCCGCGCTGGCGGAGCACCACGACCGCGACCTGCCGTACTGTTTCAACCGCAAGGAAGAAAAATCCCATGGCGAGGGCGGGCAGATCGTCGGCGCCCCGCTGACGGGCCGGGCCCTGATCCTGGATGACGTGATCACGGCGGGCACCGCAATTCGCGAAAGTGTAGACGTGCTGGAGGGCCACGGTGCAGAGCTGGCCGGCGTCATCATTGCCCTCGACCGGGAAGAACGCGGAACTGGAACCAAATCGGCCGTCCAGGAGGTGCGGGACCGCCTCGGCGCGCCCGTGAGCAGTATCGTCGGCATGCGTGACCTGATCGAACATCTGCGTGGCCACCCGGAACTGGGTGCCCATCTGCCGCAGATGGAGGCCTACCGGCGGGAGTACGGGGTCTGAGCAAGGTGGCACCAGTTCACGGTTTAGGGCCGGGCACGCGTGTCATAATCGGCCGGCGAGAAGCGGGGCGCAACGACGATGGCTGACAGGTGGCAGATCCTCGTAGCGGCATTGGCCGTGATCACTGCGCTGGGCGCGCAGGCCGAGGGAAGCAAAGTTTATCGCTGGGTGGACGACCAGGGGGTCGTGCACTTCGGCGACAGCGTACCGCCCGAACACGCGGTGCACGACCGCGCGGTGCTGAACGAATATGGCATCGCCGTGGAGACCGAAGAAGGCGCGATGACCGCCGAGGAGCGCGCCGAGAAGCAAGCGGCCCAGCAAGCGGCCGACGCGATCAAACAACGCCATGAAGCCATCCGCGCCCGCGACGAAACCCTGCTCGACACCTACCTCAGCGTGCAGGAAATCGAGTCTCTGCGCGATCGTCGCGCGGAAATGCTCGATGGCCAGATTCATTACACCGCGTTGTACCTGGACGCGCTGCGCGACAAGCTGGAGCGCTTGCAGACCGATGCCGCTCGCTTCCGGCCCTACAGCTCAGACCCCGACGCCCCGCCAATGCATGAGAACCTGGCGGAAGAGCTGTCTGACACCCTCGATTCCATCATCCGCTACGAAAAGACGCTGGCGGCGGCGCGCAATCGCAAGGTGCAGCTGGTGGCGAAATTCGACGACGATATCGACCGCTTCAAGGAATTGAAGGGCACGCCGTAGGCTGTCAGCGCCCGGTGTGGCCGAACCCGCCGCCGCCCCGTTCGCTGGTGGAGAATCCCGGCACCACGTCAAACTCCACCTGCACCACAGGCACGATCACCAGCTGAGCCAGCCGCAAACCAGGCTCTATCTCGAAGGGTTCCGTGCCGCGATTCCAGCACGACACCAGGATTTCACCCTGGTAGTCAGAGTCGATGAGTCCCACGAGGTTGCCGAGCACAATGCCATGTTTATGGCCAAGACCGGAGCGCGGCAGAATCGTCGCCGCCAGCCCTGGGTCTTCCAGGTGCAACGCAATCCCGGTGGGAATCAACTCCGTGGCGCCGGGCATCACGGTCAGCGATTCATTGACGCAGGCGCGCAGGTCAACGCCGGCGGAGCCCGGCGTGGCGTAATGGGGCAGCGGGAAATCGCGCCCGATGCGCTCGTCCAGGATTCGCAGCGGAATCTTCGGGCGGGCCATCATGCCCTGATCAGGACGCGGTGGGCTGACGCAGCGGCGTCGGTGCTTTCGTCACCGCCAGGTAGCGGCTGGCAATCAGCGCGACGATTCGGGCTGCGAGCTCCGCCTTGGACATGTCTGGCAGCGACTGCCTGCCGTCGCCCCACAGCACCAGCGCGCTATTGTGATCGCAATCGAAACCCAGTTTCTCGCCCACGAGGTTAGCGACGATCATATCCAGCGCCTTGCCTTCGAGTTTGGCCCGCGCATGTGCTTCGAGCTGCCGGGTTTCGGCGGCGAAGCCCACGGTAAAGGGCCGCGCCGGCAACGCCGCCACTTCCGCAAGCACGTCGGCAGACTTGACCATGTCCAGCGACAGGGTATCGCTGTGCTTCTTGATCTTGTGCGCAGCCACCTGCTGCGGCCGGTAATCGGAAATGGCCGCGGCGCCGATATAAATATCCGCCTGGCCGGCACGGGTGAGCGTAGCCTCGCGCATGTCGGCCGCCGTCTCGACATCGACCCGCTCCACGCCCCGAGGCGTGGGCAGGCTCACCGGGCCCGCCACCAGCGTTACCTGCGCGCCGGCGGCCGCTGCAGCCTGTGCCACTGCAAAGCCCATCTTGCCGGAACTGCGGTTGCTGACAAAGCGCACGGGGTCGATAGGCTCACGGGTAGGTCCGGCGGTAATCAGCACCCGCGAACCGGCCAGCGGCCCGGCCTTCGCCCCAATGGCATCCAGCACGGCGGCAACGATGCTCTCTGGCTCAACCATTCGCCCCGGGCCTATGTCGCCGCAGGCCTGCTCACCGTCGGCCGGACCAATAAAACGCACCCCACGCTCGAGCAACAGCGCGTGATTGGCTCGCACGGCCGGGTGGCGCCACATGGCCTGGTTCATGGCCGGGGCGAGAAATACCGGCGCATCGCTCGCCAGGCACAAGGTTGCCAGGAGATTGCCCGCTGCCCCGGTCGCCAGTTGGGCCATGACGTGGGCGGTGGCCGGGGCAATCAGGATCCGGTCGGCCCAGCGGGCCAGTTCGATATGGCCCATGGCCGCCTCGGCCTGTTCGTCCCACAACTCGCCGCGCACGCTCCGGCCAGATACGGCCTGAAATACCGTGGGTGACACCAGGCGCTCGGCGCTGGGAGTCATGACCACCTGCACCTCGGCGCCTCGGTCGAGCAGGCGCCGCACGATGTCCGGGCTCTTGTAGGCCGCGATGCCGCCGGTCACGCCCAGCAGCACCCGGGGATTGTCTGCGGTGCTCATCTGCCTGCCCCGTATTGGTTCTTTGATAGCTTAGCCCAAGGGCGGGTCGACGGCCGTGCTTTATGCCCGCATGCGCGGGTTTCGAGCCTTGGCCACGCTGCTGCCTGGGCCGAGACTGGAACCATGCAGAACCAGCGCATCAAACACTGGCCCGCCGGCGAGCGGCCGCGGGAGCGGCTTCGACACGCCGGGCCGGGGGGCCTGTCGGACGCCGAGCTGCTCGCCGTCTTGCTGGGCCGGGGCACCAATGGCATGTCCGCGGTGGACCTCGGCCGGCTGCTGCTGAGCCGGTTCGGCGGCATGCGGGGCCTGTTGAATGCTGCAGCGCCGCAGCTGGAGGCCGTACGGGGCATCGGGCCGGGGCGGGCCGCATTGCTGGTGGCCGTTCGCGAGTGCTGCAACCGCTATATGCAAGAGAAGCTGGCGCCCGGGCGGGCCATCGGCTCACCGGCAGACAGCCGCCAGTTCCTGCTGGCCCGCCTCAGGGACCGGCCCCACGAGGTCTTCTGCTGCCTGTTCCTGGACAATCGCCATCGGGTGCTGGCCTTCGACGAGCTGTTTCGCGGCACCATCGATAACACTGCGGTCTATCCCCGCGAGGTGGTCAAACAGGCCCTGGCCCGCAACGCTGCGGCGGTCATCCTGGCCCACAATCACCCCTCCGGCGTGGCCGAACCCAGCGACGCCGACCGCCTGATTACCCGCCGGATTCGCGACGCGCTGGACCTGGTGGATATCCGCCTGCTGGACCATTTCGTGGTGGGCGACGGCAGCTGCGTGTCGCTGGCCAGTCGCGGACTCGTCTGAAACCCGGCCGCTGCCTTGCCTGCTGTCCGCCGGGCTGGTATAAATGCGCTCCCCTCGCTGCCCGCGCGGCAGCAACTTACTGATTTAACGAAGGTTCACCATGTCACGCGTCTGCCAGGTCACCGGTAAGCGACCCGCTTCCGGCAACAACGTTTCTCACGCGAATAACAAGACGCGGCGGCGGTTCCTGCCGAACCTGCATACGCACCGCTTCTGGCTCGAAAGCGAGCAGCGCTACGTGAAACTGAAGGTGTCGACCAAGGGTCTGCGCACCATCGACAAGCGCGGCATCGAGACTGTGGTCGCCGAACTGCGCGCGAAAGGCGAGCGCATCTAGGCGCAACGGAGCAACGACATGGCCAAGAAAGGCAACCGCGACAAGATCAAGCTGGTGTCCAGTGCGGGCACCGGGCACTACTACACGACCACGAAGAACAAGAAGACCCATCCCGAAAAGATGGAAGTGAGCAAGTACGATCCCACGATTCGCAAGCACGTGCCTTACAAGGAATCCAAGATCAAGTAGGGGCGGTTTTCGCTGCGATCCTGCTCAGCTAAGAACCCGCCAGATGGCGGGTTTTTCGTCTCATAGACCGCAAGATCGGTAGGAGCGGCTTGCTTGGTCAGGATGACCTGATGTCGCGGAGCACATGGATGTGCGAGAGCGTCCAGCCGCGAACACTAGAACCGGTTGCCAGCGACAGCCCTGCGTTCATCGGTATCCCTTCGTTTCGCGTGCGGGCCGGGACAGCTGAGCTGCACTGCCGTCTAGGAAGACGGCTTTTACGTTCCGCTCACCAGTCCCGGCCCACCCGCTGACCGTGGTGGCTTTCCAGCGCGTGACGAACCGCAAAATATTTACAGAGGGGCGCGCCGGCTGGCGGGGTTTTTCTTGATGCAAGGCAGGCGTTGTCAGACGGGGATTTGACGCGGTAGGAGCGGCTTTAGCCGCGATTCCTCGGCTGACGGCGGCGCATTATTTTGCCGATGTCGCGGCTAAAGCCGCGCCTACCGGGGCCACAGGTATCACTTACCGATTTTTATGCCGCCTGCGGCACGTATCCGCGCAAGTGCGCGGAGAACTCCTGCAAGGCCCGGATGCCGCTGGCTTCCGCACGATCGCACCAGTCGCGCAGGCGCTTGACCAGCGCGTCGTTGCTGACGTTGGCCTGTTCCCACAGGGCCTGCAGCTGCCGGCGATATTCGTTGACCGTGCGCAAGGCCGCGTTGTCCGCCAGCAGTTGTTTGCGGCGGGCGATGGCGGAAGCGTCCAGCAACTGCGGGCGTCGCAGCAGGGCCTTGCGAGCCTTGCCCATGGCGGTGCCGAGGCGATTGGCGCGGAGCTCACGGCGCAATACCGGTAGGGTCACCTGCCGCGAGAAATCGCGGAACACGTGCATGCGATTTTGCAACACTGCCTTCACCGTCTCCACGTCCACGGTGCGCGGCGCGGGTACCACCTTCGGCGTCGGCGCCACGCGGCGCACCTTGCAAAGACCGAGGGTGCGGAACACGGTGATATAGAACCAGCCGATGTCGAACTCCCACCAGCGCACCGAGAATTTCGCCGAAGTCGGGAACGCGTGGTGATTGTTGTGCAGCTCCTCACCGCCGATCAGCAAGGCGATGGGCGTCAGGTTCGTGGATGCATCGTCGGGCTCGAAATTGCGGTACCCGCGGGCATGGCCCAGGCCGTTGATCACGCCGGCGGCGAAGACCGGCTGCGACATCATCTGGATGGCCCAGATCGTAATGCCCGCCACGCCGAACAGCGCGAGATCGATGATGGCCATGCTCACCAGGCCTGCGTTCTTGTAGCGCTCGTATACGTTGCGCTCGAGCCAGTCGTCAGGACAACCGCGACCGTATTTCTCCAGGGTCGCGGGATTATTGGCTTCCGCACGGTAGAGCTCGGCGCCCTCGGCCAGCACCTTGCGCAGCCCGAAGACCACCGGGCTGTGCGGGTCGCCCTCGCGCTCAACCATCGCGTGATGTTTGCGGTGCACCGCCACCCAGTCGCGGGTGATCTGGCCAGAGGTCATCCAGACCCAGAGGCGGAAGAAATGGCGCAGCAGCGGATGCAGATCAATGGAGCGATGGGCCTGGTCACGATGCAGATACAGGGTGACGGCCATCATGGAAATCTGCACCATCACGAAGGCCACGGCCACGTAACCCCAGAAGTTCAGATTCCAAAGCCCAAACAGGTAATTCTCCATCTCTTGCAACGCTCCGCCACTCAGTGTCGAGCCAATATAACGAAAGCCCGGAGGCCCCGAAAGCCGAGCTTCCGGACTTTTACCCACAGGAACTGCTAACTGCATCCCAATGCCAGAACTCCCCGAAGTCGAAACCACCCGCCGGGGCATTGCGCCGGCCCTGGAAGGCCAGCGGATCAGCCGCCTGGTGGTCCGCGACCGGCGGCTGCGCTGGCCGGTGCCCGCCGGCCTGGAGCGGCGGCTGGCGGGTGCCGAGATCGAGGCCGTGGACCGCCGGGCCAAGTATTTGCTGCTCCGGAGCAGCCGGGGCACGGCCCTGCTCCATCTCGGCATGTCAGGCAGCCTGCGGCTGGTCTACGACGGCGCGCCCCCGCAGCTGCACGACCACTACGACCTGGAACTGGCGGATGGACCGGTGCTCAGATTCCACGACCCGCGGCGCTTCGGCAGCCTGCTATGGGCCGGGGACGACCCTGGCGCGCACCCGCTGTTGCGCGACCTCGGACCGGAACCCCTGGACGACGATTTCCACGGTGAGTACCTGTACCACTTGAGTCGCGGCCGGCGACTGGCGATAAAGCCACACCTGATGAACGCCCACGTAGTGGTCGGGGTCGGCAATATCTACGCCAGCGAAGCGCTGTTTCGCGCCGGCGTGCACCCGAAGCGGCGCGCCGGACGAATTGCGCGGCCGCGCTGCGACGCAATTGCCGACAGCGTCAAGGCGGTGCTGCGGGAATCCATTCGGGTCGGTGGCACCACGCTGCGCGATTTTCACGGCGGTGACGGCAGGCCGGGGTACTTCACGCAGGAACTACGTGTTTACGATCGTGAAGGCGAGGCCTGCGTGCGTTGCGGCGCACCCATCCGCCACGCCGTGCTGGGTCAGCGGGCTACCTATTACTGCCTGAACTGCCAGACCTGAAGTGCTTCAGTAAACGCGCACGTTCTCCGTTTCGACAGCCCCGCGCGGATCCGTGGCGGCCTCCACCTGGCCGGTTACCCGGTCCCAGGTCACCACGTTCATGTTGCCGTAGCCCCGCGGCGTGACCGACACCTCGTGGCCGCGCCGTTCCAGCTCGATCTGTTCATCGGCGCTCAGGGCGCCGGTCTCCGCGGTGATCTTGTCCGGGTAGTACTGATGGTGAAAGCGCTTCAGGGTCACCATGTCTTGTGCCGTCGCACCGTCCATCCAGGCCAGCGACGACAACAACACCATGGTGATGATGCGGCTGCCGCCCGGTGTACCGAGAATCGCGACGCCACGCTCGGATTCGAGAAAGGTCGGCGTCATGCTCGACAGCGGACGCTTGCCCGGAGCCACCATGTTGGCGTCGGCACCAATGAGCTCAAAACCATTAGGCACGCCTGCGGCCATGGCGAAGTCGTCCATCTCGTTGTTCAAAATCACGCCGGTGCCGGGCGGCATGAACCCGGCGCCGTACCAGCCGTTAATGGTCAGCGTCGCCGCCACGCGATTACCGGCTGCGTCCAGCAGGGAAAAGTGCGTGGTCTGAGGCCGCTCCGCGCCGGCCGGCCACAACCCTGGCAATGTGACCGACGGCGTGGCCTGGTCCATCCGGATCGACGCCCGCAAACCGGCTGCGTAGAACGGGTGTCCCAGGCGTTGCCGGGGAATCTCGACGAAGTCCGGATCGCCGAGGTAGATGGCGCGATCGCGATACGCCCGGCGCATACTTTCCACCAGCAGGTGCTTGCGGTCGACATCCGTCAGGGTGGCGCGGTCGTAACCCGCCATGACATTCAGGATTGTGGCCAAGGCGATCCCGCCGGAAGACGGTGGCGGTGCCGTGACGATGCGCACGCCGCGGTACTCGGTGAACAGTGGTTCGCGCTCCAAGACCCGGTAAGCCGCGAGGTCTTTGAGGGTCCAGTTGCCACCCGCGGCCTGCACGCCGGCAACCAGGCGTTGCGCGGTTTCGCCGCTGTAATAACCGGCCACTCCGTCAGCTGCGAAACGTTGCAGGGTATTGGCGAGGTCTGGCTGCCGAATCACCTCGCCGGCGTCCGGCGGTGCGCCGTCGGCGTAAAAGACCTTGCCAAAGGCCGGCCACTGCGCCGCGGTCTTCTGCCTGAAGCGCAGGCCCAACAGCATGCGTCGGTAGGCCGGAAAGCCGTCCCGCGCCAAGCGTATAGCCGGCGCAACAGACTGCGACAGCGGCAGGCGGCCATAGCGACTGGCCAGGTGCGCGAACCCGGCCGGTTCGCCGGGAATACCAGCCGCCAGCGGGCCGTTCAGCGATGCGCCGCGCCGTG
>CAZTIB010000244.1:0-6369 GCA_964613615.1 uncultured Chromatiaceae bacterium | reverse complement strand
CAAGCACTGGCTGGAAGTCGTTAACAGTCCAGAGACTGAAGCAGAACTCGAAGCGCTCCGTTGCAGCGTTAACCGTGGCAGGCCTTTTGGAAAGCTTGCTTGGCAGCAAGCCGTTGCGAAACAGCTGGGCCTGGAAAAGAGCCTGCTTTAAGGGGAGAAGAATTGGGGACATTCTGTCCGCAGAATGTCCCCAATGTGAACTGCGTCACATTGGGCCCCGGGTAGCGGCATGACGCCTGCCGCAGCCTTGTCATAAGCACCGCCGAATTCCGACTCCGTCACAGTCCCAAACCCCTATTTTCCTTAATCTTTCCCTTGGAGAACCGCGTCCGCGGGGTGTCGCGGCGCGTGATGGGATTGGAACAAGGAGTCGCAGAACAGTGTCGCTTGGGGTGAAGCAACTGTTGTCCGCAACGGAGTTTGCGCGGGACGAGGTTACGGCCTACGCCCGGGAACTGATCCTGCCCGAAACGCGGGCCGGGCTGGTGTGGCTGTCGCTGCTTTTGCTGGCGCTGCAAGGGGGTATCTGGGGCCTCGAAATCAACGCGGGTCGTGGTGCGGCCTATTTTCATACTTTCGCCCTGTTGAGCCTGTTGAGTATCCACATGCTCTGGTCGGTCAGGTTTATCAAGGACACCTCCACCCTGCATTACCTCGCGATTACGTACCTGGTGATGTACTCGATGGCCATCGTGTTCGCTGCCCACCGGGCCGGGCAAATTGACATTGTGCTGATGGCCAGCGCCGTCATGCTAATTGTCGCGGTGCCGCTCATTCCGTGGGGATTGCGAGAAGCTGCAGCCGTTAGCCTGCTGATTTACACGCTGTTTACGGGGTCCACCATGTCCGTCACAGGGCGCTTCGATGCGCAGACGCTGTGGACGATGCAGTTCCTGTTCTTCGCCAGTTCGCTCATCGCGCTCGTGCTGGTGGGGCGCAACGTGCGAGTGCGCAAGCATGATATCGAGACGCGTTTCGATCTCGAGGAGGCAGGCCAGCGCCACGAGCATCTGTCGCTAACCGACCCCCTGACCGGCGCATTCAATCGCCGGTTCCTGAACCAGAATTACGAGAGCCTGGTGCAGAACGCCAGTTCCCGGGAGCAGCAGCTATGCCTGGCCCTGCTGGACATCGATCAGTTCAAATCGCTGAACGACACACACGGCCACCACAGCGGCGACATCGTCCTCAAGCAGCTGGTCGGTATCCTGAATAAAAACCTGCCCGGGGATTCCCTCGTGATTCGCCTGGGCGGCGACGAGTTCGCGATCCTGTGCTCGGGCAGGCAGTGCCGGGCGAACGTCGACCAGTGTCTGCGGCACCTGGAGACAGATCCAGCCGTGCTGCGCGCGACGGGTGGCGACGCCGTGACCGTGAGTGCCGGCTTTGCCCATGCCATCGTTGACGGGGTGGCCAGTAGCCTGGAGGCGACGTACCGGCGGGCCGACGAACAGCTCTACTCGATCAAGCGCAGCCGCCAGGCCGGAACTGGCGACGGCAACGCGGTGGCAGCCGCAGTGACGCCGTGAACGCGCTGGTGGAAAAACTCAAAGGCAGCCTGGTGCCGGCACCCCGCAAGAGTCGTGTCGGGCCCATCGGTCTGCACTTTGCCGAAGAGCAGGTGCACGCGGTGCAGTTGCGCCGCCTCGCGTCGGGCGCTTACTGCCTGCGGGCGTGGGCTTCCGCGCGCTATCCCGATTCCCGCGAAGACGCGCTGGAGAATTCCGCGCGTCTGCAGCGAGTGCTGGAGAAGCTGCTGAGCCGCGGCCGCTTTCAGGGCCGCGAGACGGTGACCGCGTTGCCGCCGGCCATGTCGCGCATGACTTCCCTGAACTACCAGGTTGCGAACACGAACTCTGATGGCGAGGCTATTCTCCGGTTGATGGAAAGCCGCGTAGAAGGCTCTATCAACGACTACGTGGTCGACTTTCTGCCGGTGCGCGGCGACGCCAATTCCCGCGATCGTGTGGCGCTCGTGGCCACGAGCCGCCGCAGCGATGTGCTGAAGTTTCTCGAAATACTGCGCGAAGCGCGCCTCGACGTAGCGGAACTGGAAGTGGGTCCGGCCGCCATCAATCGCCTGATCAGCCTGCTGCCCAGGCCCGAGAACAGCCGCGGTAACGTGCTGGTCATCAATTACGGCGCGGAACAGACATTCATCACGCTGATTTCCGGTCGTCGCCTGTTGATGGACAAGGAGATCAACTTCGGCGCCAACATGCTGGTTGAGCAGATTGCGCGCAGCCTTGATATGAGCCCGACGATGGCCGAGGAAATGGCCGTGCGCGAGGGCCTGAATCAGCAGGCCAAGAAACCCTTCGGGGCGACCGTGCAGCTGACCGCCGACGATTTGAACCCGCTGGTGGAAATAGTGCGCCCGGTGTTTGCGCCCCTGGCTGAAGAAGTCCGCCGTGCGTGCCTGTACGCCGCGTCCGAGAGCCAGGGCGACGTTGTCGAACAGGTCTACACCGTGGGCTCCGTTGCACGCTGGCCCGGCGCGGACCAGCTGCTGAGCGACATCGCCCGACTGCCGGTGGCGACCACGCTGCCGCTCACGGCGATTTTCGACGGCGACGATGCAGCCGACAGCTCGAACTACCCTGGCATTGGGCCGGATCTTGCAACCGCGACCGGGCTGGCACTCAGGGGGTTGATCGACGATGCGTGACATCGATCTCATACCCGCCGACTATCGGCGCGCGCGCTGGTTCCGGGCCTGGTCGAAAAAGATGCTGATATCGACGGCGGCGCTGGCGGCGTTATGCCTGTTGGTCTTCTCTGCGTTGAGTCTGCGCGTGAGCCAGCTGCGCGAAGAAGCGGCATTGCTCGAGCAGCAGCGGGCGGTGACCGCACAGCAGCGTGAAGACCTCGAAGCGCTGAACCGGCAACGCACGTCCCTCGACCAGCAACTCTCGCTGCTGGGCAGCCTGCGCAGCGGCGCACCCGCGCAATCCGTATTCCTGGCCATCGACGAAGCGCTTGCGGATGCGGAGGTCTGGTTCGTGAACTGGCAGTTTCGCCGCGCCGGCGTGATGGTGCCGGAGAGCCAGGCGGCCGGCGTGCAGACGGGCTATTTCATCGTGGTCCCCGAACTGGCGGCCCCGGAGGGCGAACAGGGCTGGCTCGTCGAAACCCACATGACGATTACCGGCCAGGCTCGTGACCATGAGGCGCTGTCGCGCTTTGTCAGTGGCCTGTACGCACAGCCGGCCGTGGTGAACGTCAGCGTGCAGCGCACCGAACTGAGTCAACTCTCGTTACGCGAAGTGGTGAAGTTTGACCTGGCCGTCGTCCTGAACAGCGAGGCCCGGGGATGAATACGCAGCTGCCGATGAAATTGCCCACGCAGCTGCAGTCGCTGGAGCCGCGCCAGATGCAGCTGGCCGGCGCCGGCGTCGTGGCTCTGCTGCTCGCGGTGCTGCTGATGTACCTGGTGCTGCCACAGTGGCGCGCCTATCAATCTGTGGGCACTTCGCTGCAGCTGCTGCGCCAGGGCGCCGACGAGGGTGCAACACTGGATTCGCAACTCGCAACGCTGCGCACTGAGGTGGAGGGCCTGGAGCGCACGCTGAACGGCGACGCGTCGAACCTGCCGGCCAAGAAAATGGAAGGCTTCGTGATTGGTCGCCTGCAGACCATCTCGTGGCGTAATGACGTAATCCTGGTGAGCGTGGAGCCGCGCGAAGGCACCCCGCTGAACCAGTTCCGTGAACTGGTTTTCGATGTGGAGCTCAGAAGCAGCTACTTCAATTTTTACGACTGGCTGCAGGACATCGGTGCAGAACTGGGTTTCGTGGTCATCAAGCAGTTCGAGATATCCGAATCGAACCGCAGTCGCCCGGGGGAAGAGTTGCCGCTGAAGGTGAAGCTGACCATGGCGGCCTACCGGAACCAGGACGCATGAACGGCCGCGACCTGAAAATCCCTTGCGCGCTGCTCCTGCTGTTGGCCACAACGGCTGTCAGCGCGGAACTGCTGAGCCGCGATCCATTCCAGCCTCCCGCGGAATTTACGGCTGCGCCGGCCAAGCCCGGCCAGGCGCCGCTGGCGGCCGGTGTCCAGCCGCAAATCCGCGGCATTCTTTTCGCCGGCGACCAGTCCCTGGTCAATCTCGGCGGCAAGCTGCTCGGTATCGGGGAGTCTGCCAACGGCTACCAGTTGCTGCAGGTGGGCGAGGCTCAGGCAGTTTTCCAGCGCGGTGACGATGTTATTACATTAAAACTTGACCCGGACAAAGAAGATGCTGGCTAGAAGCTTCAATACGATTCGCAGGGTCAGGCTGGCATTGGTGGTGCTCGTCGCGCTATTCGGGCTGGGCCTGGCGGCAGCGCCGGCACTGAGTGATTCCGGGGTGCGCCTCACCATGGGCATGCGCGACGCCTCCATCAGCGAAGTCATGGAAATGCTGGCGCGCCAACATCGCGTGAATATCCTGCTGGCCGATGACGTCGATGCAGAGGTGTCCTTCAATCTCTACGATGTGAATCTCGACGAGGCGGTCCGCTCCATTGCCAGCGCAGCCGGTTACATGGTGGAAAAGCGCCGCCAGACTTATTTCATATTGCCCGAAGGGCAGGCAGGCAAGACACCGGGCAGTGGCTTCACCGTGGTGAAGGCCTTGCCCGTGCGCTACACCGATGTCACTGATTTGGAGAGCAAACTCGGTGACTACCTGTCTGATTTCGGCAATATCACCGCTGTGCCTGACCGCAAACTGCTGATGGTTGAGGATCAGCCCGGCTACGTGTATCGCATTGCGCAGCTCCTTGAGGAGCTGGACCGGCGCCCGCAGCAAGTCTTGATAGAGGCCAAGATTCTCGAAGTCCGGCTGAACGATGAAGAGTCCTTCGGCATCGACTGGGCCACGTTCTTCAGCCTCGGCAATGGCGAGGCCACCGGCGGCCTGCAGGGGATCGGCGCTCCCGGCTCCAGCGGCAGCGCGGGCTTCTTCTTCGACATTCTCGATTCGGATTATGAGGTGATGATCCGTGCCCTGGAGCGGGACGGTCGGGTCCGCAACCTGGCGTCGCCCAAGGTCGTGACGCTCGACAACAAAGAGGCCGAGGTCATCATCGGTGACCGGCAGGGTTACCCGGTCACCACCACCATTAACCAGGTGACGTCGGAAACCGTCGAGTTCCTGGAATCCGGCGTGATTTTGCGGGTAATACCGACCGTCGATGAAAACGGGCAGATTCTGATGACCATCCATCCCGAGGTCAGCAATGGCACCGTGGATGACCGGGGCATCCCGTCGCAGACCACCACTGAAGTGACTACGCAGCTGCTGGTACCCAGTGGCAAGTCCATCTTCATCGGCGGCCTGATGCGCAGCGCTGTTACGGAGTCCGAGGCCGGCATCCCGGTGCTGGGCAAGATTCCCGGGCTGCGCTGGGCCTTCGGCAGCCGATCGCGAACGACCCAGAACACCGAAACCGTGGTGGTGATTACACCGCGCGTGATGGACGCCGAGTTTGCGGCCATCAACGACCAGGCCATACGCGACATCGACGCCACAGAACGCGACGTGGAGGATCAATCGGCCATCATCGAGGGCTACATTGAAGACGCGTTCCCGCTATTGCCGACCCGCAAGCCGCCGCCGCGCGGTGATATGACCGCGACGCCGGCCGGCGGGCCGATGCAGACGGAAGCGGGAGCAGAAACGGCACCGGCGGAACCCATTGCCTATCGGGAAGCTGAAATGATGGTGGCGGAGCTCGCCGCAGTCGAGTCGCCAGACCCGTCCCTGGTTGGCCCTATGCAGGCGCAGCCAGTGGTCTCGTCAACGCTCCCGCAGCCGCCGTCGAACCAGGATCCGCCGGACTCTGAGCCGCAGACGGATACCGTGGGCTCACCCGACATTGTTTCAGAGCCGGTTGTTAACGAGGCAGTGACGGCGACCGAGCCGGAGGCTGAAGCGGCGGCAACTGGCGAGGATGATGCCGGTGCTACGACCGCCAGCGATGTCGTTGCCGAGGAAACGGCGGCGCCGGAGGTCGCAACGGCTGCTGTTGCTCCGGACGATTCGGCTGCAACGGAAGCGGCGATGAAAGTGACGGTGGAAACAGCGGCGACCCCACCGGAAGACCCGGTTCCAGAACCAGGCCGCTACGCACTGAACCTGCACTCCGCCCCGGCACCCATCGAGTTCATGCCGGAGCTTGGCCTCGACGACGACGCCCAGTTGCTCTACGTCACCGAAACGGAACTGGATGGTGAGACCTGGTATCGCCTGCGGCTTGGTTTCTTCGCGACGGAGGCCAAGGCGCAGGCCCGGCTGGCCGACTGGCTGGGGGACTACCCCAACGCGTGGCTGGTGCGCGTGGGCCCGCGCGAGCGTGCGAATGCGGCCGAACCCCAGGCCCT
>CAZTIB010000243.1:0-29501 GCA_964613615.1 uncultured Chromatiaceae bacterium | reverse complement strand
GCAAGGAGCGTCCCCGCCCCGGCTGCCGCCAACAGAGAGGCTTAGCAATGAACCGACGAGATTTTGTGACGCGGCTGAGTGGCTCCCTGGCCGCCGGTGGCGCGGCAGTTGCCACCGCAGCGGCCGCATCGCGTGACCGCGCCGGCGATGGGGCACAGTTCCTGCGCCGGGAGATCAAGGCGCTGAACGACCGGCTCGACAACGTGGATGAATCCCACAAGCGGCTATTCCGCGCACTGATTGTAGTCGCAAGCGTATCTACCGGGATGGATGTGCTGACCCTGCTGAAGGGCGACTTGCTGAGCTAGCAGCAGCGTTCTGTCCCGCGTGGGGCGGGACGCTATTCTTTGCGGTAAAACTGCATCCGCACCTTTTCTACGGTAACCAGGCCCACTTCCAGCGCCTGATCGACCGCCGGCAGAAAAGCCTCGACTTTTTCCGGCGTATCCACGATCTCCACCACCAGCGGCAGATCGGTAGACAAACGCAGCACGCGGGCAGTGTGCAACGTGCTGTCGGCGCCATAGCCCTCCAGCCCGCGCAGCACGGTGGCGCCTGCCAACCCTGCGTCGTGAGCCGCCGAAACCAGCCATTGGTGCAAGGGTTCGTCCTGGTAGCGATCCTTTTCGCCGATGAAGATACGCAACAGCAATCCGTCAGTCAGGTTCATGAGCTTTCCTCACAGGAAGCGCGCGGCCACATAGCCGAGCGTCGCGGCTGTCAGTCCCAGCAGCGTCTGCATGACCACGTTGGCGCCGGCCCGCAGCAGCGCGCCGTCCTGGGCCAGGCCAAGGGTCTCGAAGGCGAAAGCGGAAAAAGTCGTGAAGCCGCCCAATACGCCGATCATCAGGAACGCCCGCTGGCCGGGATCCAGGGCCTGGCGGTAATCGGCCAGCCCGCCCAGCAGGCCTATGGCCAGGCAGCCCAGCACGTTCACTGTCAGCGTGCCCACCGGGAACTGACTGAAGGGCGTGAAGCGCTGTGCCCAACCGCCGACGATGAAGCGCAGCATCGACCCGATAGCGCCGCCGAAGCCTACCCAAACCAGGGTTTTTAAATCCAAGAGTCAACCTGCAATGCCCGGCTCACTGCGCAGCCAGGACTTGCTGGCCGCGAATAATCGCCCGGACCGGCACCAGCTCGATGCCTTCGTCCACCAGGCGCGGCAGCGTGCGTTCCAGAAAACTCAGCGTGCCCGCACGCGGGTGGCCGATGGCCACCGCACTGCCATGCACGCGGGCAAGGTTCTTCAACCGGTCGAACTGCGCCGCGATGGCCCGCGGGTCCGGATCGTCATCGAGGAACACGTCGCGCCGCGTAGCGGGTACGCCATACTCCAGCGCCATCTGTAGCGCCACACTCGCCGCCGTGGTCCGGCTGTCGACAAAAAACAGGTCGCCGCGCTGATTGAGTTCGCGCATCAGCCACGACATGTGCCCGGGGTGCTGCGTGATCAGGCTGCCCATGTGCGTGTTCACGCCGGTGACGTACGGAACCGATGCCAGGTTCGCGCCAAAGATGCGGGCAAACTGTCCCCGGCTCAGGTCGAGTTCGATATTGCCGATGCCGCCCACGCTGATCGTCTCCAGCGGCTGCAGGGGCAGGTGCAGCAACACCTCCTTACCTGAGGCGTTCGCCAGCTTGGCAAGGTAGGCCGCGTGGGGCGTGTGGGGCAGGATCGCAAAGGCCACCGGGCCGTTTAACGCGGCAGTCCGCTCACCGGCTCCTCGCAGGTTGCCGAGATCGTCGATGATCACGGCGACGCGCGGATCCGCCAGCGCGACACCGGCGCCCAGCCATGACATAAGAATGGCGAAGATCCGGAGCGGAACGGGCCAGCGGTACGCGGCGGCCATCGTGGCAGGCGGTCCGCCTACAGTGCCTTGCTGTGCATTACGCGGCCGCCGCGCAACATGTCCAGCGCCTGGCGCAGTTGCCCATCTTTTTGCAGCAGGGCCGCGCCTGCTTCCGTACGGTGCTCCGTGGCGGCAGCGAGCGCGTCTGCCAGGCTGGTGTCTTCCAGCGGCGCGTCGGGAGTAATGCCCTGTCCCTGGATCGTGGCGCCTGACGGCGTGTAGTAACGTGACGTGGTGATCTTGATTGCCCGGCCGCTAGACAGTGGCATGACGGTCTGCACCGAACCCTTGCCGAAGGTGCGCTCACCGACGATCAGCGCGCGGGAATTGTCCTGCAGGGCGCCCGCCAGGATCTCCGACGCAGACGCCGAGCCGGCATTCACCATCACGACTATCGGCGCACCGTCCAGCAGATCGCCCGGCCGCGCGTCGTGGCGGAAATTCGCGTCGCGGCCGCGGCCGCTGGCAGACACGATCACGCCACTGTCCAGGAACGCGTCGCTGATCTCCACCGCGCTATCCAGCACGCCGCCGGGGTTGTTGCGCAGGTCGATGATCAGCCCGGCGAGCTCCACGGAACTGGCGCGCTCCAGTGCCTTGATGGCTTTGCGCAAGTCTTTATAAGACGTCTCGCTGAAATGGGTAATGCGCAGGTAGCCATAGCCAGGTGCCAGCAGCTCGGAACGCACGCTGTGCACCTGCACGTGGCTGCGAATGAGTTGAAACTCCAGCGGACCCGGCTCGCCCTCCCGCGCCACAGTCAGCGCCACCCGCGTGCCGGGCTTGCCGCGCATGCGGTTGATGGTGTCGCCGAGGTTCGCCTCTTCCAGCTGCACGCCATCGATACTCAGCAGGACATCACCGGCCTGCAACCCGGCACGATCGGCCGGTGTGCCTTCAATGGGCGAGACAACGACGACTTCGCCATCTTCGGTGTTCACTTCCAGCCCCACTCCCGAGTAGTTGCCGGTGGTGCTGATGCGAATTTCTTCATACTCCGATGAGTCGAGAAACTGCGAGTGGGGGTCGAGGTCCATGACCATGCCGCGCACCGCCGCTTCCATCAGCTGGCGGTCATCCACGGGCTCCACGTATTCCTGCTTGACCCGCTCCAGCACCTCGGCCAGCAACCGGGCTTCGTCCCACGGTAGCGGCTTGCGCGGGTCTTCGGACTCCGCCGCCACGTCCCGCTGGGCCAGCACACCGCCGCCCAGCGACAGGCTGAGGCCCAGCACGGTGCCGACGGCCAGCACGAGGAAACTCCGGAATTTCAATGACATCGAATGCAAGCGCTTAGGACCCGGAAAAAACTCTAGCACAGGGTCTTGGGACTATACATTGACACAAGCCCGTATTCGCAACTGGGTGGTTTGGAAATTTGTACATTCATATCAGGCACTTACCTCTTCATCCACCGCTTGGGATCCACCGGCTTGCCGTCCTTGCGAATCTCGAAGTAGAGCCCGGCCTCCGCCTGCCCCCCGGTATCGCCCACGTGCCCCAGCAGCTCAGCCGGGGCGACCCACTCGCCCACGTCACGCACCAGGTCCTGGTTGTGACCATACAGGGTCATGTAGCCATCGCCGTGATCCAGCACCACCAGCAGCCCCATGCCATTCAGCCAGTCCGCAAAGACCACCCGGCCATAGTGCACGGCGCGCACCTCGCTGCCGGTGCGTGCAGCCAGCAGGGTGCCGTCCCAACGGAGCCCGCCGTCGGCCCGCGGCTGACCGAAGCGGTGGCGAGCCCGGCCATCGGCCGGCCACGCCAGCTGACCGCGGCGCTCCGCGAACGGCTCGGCCCCACCGAGGTTCAGTTCCGCGAGGGCCTGGCGCAATTCCTGCACCAGTGACTCCAGGTCTGCGGCCTGCTCGCGCAATTGGGTGAGCTCGCCCTGGCGGCCCTGCAGTTCCTGTTCCCTCTTTGTCACTGCGACTGCCCGTTCGGCGCGGGCCGTTTCCAGCTGTCCCAGTCGTTTGCGCTGCTCCGACTCCAACGCGGCTAGCCGCTCACGCTCTGCCGTTGCGGCAGCGACGGTGGCATTGAGTTCGGCAATGGTCTGGCGCACCGCGTCGATCAAACTGCTGCGCTGCCGGGTCAGATAACCGTAGTAGACCAGTTGCCGGCCGGCGTCTACCGGGTCCTGCTGACTCAGCACCAACCGCAACCACTCTTCGCGGCCGCTCATATACGCCACCCGCAGCTGCTGCGCGAGAACATCCTGCTCACCAGCCAGGCGGGCCCGACCGCGACGCTCTTCTGCCTGCAGCGCGGCGAGGCGCTCGCTGGCCTGCTGGCGCTCCCGGGCCAGGGCCTCCACGCGCTTGCTGGCCTTTGCTGCAGCCAACTCCGCTTCGCGCAGCGCGCGCTGGGATTCCCCCCGGTCCGCAACGGATCGTTGCACCGCTTTTTCCAGCGCCTGGATCTGTTCGCGCACGCGGTCCAGCTGCAGCTCGGCCGTTGCAGCATCCTGCTCGGCCAACGCCGGGGGAGTGGCGCCGACCAGCCAGCTGGCCAGGAGTGTGACAGGCAACCATCGCATCGGGGCCGCAGTGTAACGCGGCGCGGGCCGCGGGCAGGGTTATAATCCGCGGCCCGCCGAAGCACCGGCCGATGGACCCGCCGATGGACCAAGTCATCGAATTCACCAACAACCACCTGCTGCTGGTCGCGGGTACGATCATGATGGCGCTGGCTGTCATGTTCTATGAGTTGCGCATGCGCACGCGCGGCCTCGTTGCGGTGGGCACGGCTCAGGCCGTCCAGCTGATCAACAAGGGGGCCCGGATCGTCGACGTGCGGGACCAGGGCCAGTTCGATTCGGGCCATATAGTCGGCGCCATTCATGCGGCACCCGATGCGCTGGCCGACGACAAGCGGTTGAAGAAAAACCGCCCGGTCATTGTCGTCTGTGACAACGGCGTCAACAGCGGCCGCTGTATCGACCAGCTGCGCACCGCCGGTTTCGAAAGCGCCTACAGCCTGAAAGGCGGGCTGGCCGCGTGGCAGCAGGACAATTTGCCATTGATCAGCGGTGACAAGGACTGAGCGTGGCCGAGGCCGCACCCGAAGTCACAATGTATACCCGGGCGCTATGCGGCTACTGTGCCGCTGCCCGCGAGCTGCTGAAGGCGAAAGGGGTGGAATTTACCGCACTTGATACCACGCTCAATAGTAAGCTGCGCAAAGAGATGGTCGAGCGCTCCGGCCTGCGCACCTTCCCGCAGATTTTTATCGGCAAACAGCATATCGGCGGCTACGACGATCTTGCCGCCCTGGAAGCCGCAGGCGAACTGGACCCGCTGCTGTCTGGCGACAACGCCAGTTGACGAGACTTAGCTCATGAATGAATCCGCCAACCCTGCGACGAACGGCAACGGTGCCGGCACCCGCCAGTTCCTGCTGCAGCAGTTGTTCGTGAAGGACCTGTCCTTTGAGGCCCCGAACGCACCGGTGACCCTGCAGAACGCGGGCGGCGAACCAGAAGTGAAGCTCAACCTGCGGCACTCGGCCCGGGCCCTGGACAACGACTCGTTCGAGGTCGTGCTGCACCTGAACATTCACGCCGAGATTGCCGGCAAGACCGTGTTTCTTGCCGAGCTCGACCAGGCGGGGCTGTTCGTGATCAGCGGCTACAAAGATGAAGAGCTGAAACGCTTGCTGGGTGTCTACTGTCCCAACACGCTGTTTCCTTACGCGCGCGAAGCCATTTCGTCCACCGTCGCCAAGGGCGGTTTCCCGCCGCTGATGTTGCAGCCGATTAATTTCGAGGCACTCTACGAGCAGGCCGCGGCCAGACAGGAAGCCCAGGCCTGAACAAGATTTGACTGACACACCCGACATTGCGGTTTTCGGCGCCGGCTCGTGGGGCACGGCGCTCGCGATCCAGCTGGCCCGGGGTGGGCGTGCCGCCAGGCTGTGGGGCCGGGCGGAGGACGAACCGGAGCGGCTCGCGCGCGAACGGCGCAATCAGCGCTACCTGCCAGACGCGGAGTTTCCCGCTGCATTAGTAATAGAAGCCGACTTCCAGCGCGCGCTGGCCAGCCGCGACCTGCTGCTGGTGGTGCCCAGCCACGCCTTTCGCCAGGTGTTGACGCAGGTGCGCGACAGTTTGCGCCCCGAACATCGAGTGGCCTGGGCCACCAAGGGCTTCGAGCAGGACACCGGCATGCTGCCGCACCAGGTGGCCCGCGACGTGCTCGGCAACGAACCGCCGCTGGCCGTGCTGTCGGGCCCGACCTTTGCCCGCGAAGTCGGCGCCGGGCTGCCCACCGCCATGACCGTGGCCGCTACGCATCCGGAATTTGCCGCCGCAATGGCCGAAAGACTCGCCGGGCCGACCTTCCGCACCTACACCTCACAGGATCTCGCGGGTGTCGAAGTCGGCGGCGCCGTCAAGAACGTGCTGGCCATTGCCGCCGGCTTGTCAGACGGTCTGGGCTACGGCGCGAACACGCGCATTGCGCTGATCAGCCGGGGCCTGGCGGAAATGTGCCGGCTCGGCGTCGCCCTGGGCGCGCAGCTGGAAACCTTCATGGGCCTGTCAGGGATGGGCGACCTGGTTCTCACCTGCACCGATGATCAGAGTCGCAATCGCCGCATGGGCCTGGGGCTTGCCGCCGGGCGTGCCGTTGACGAGGTAGCCGCTGAAATCGGCCAGGTGGTGGAAGGCGTGTATGCGGCCAGGGCCGTGCACGGCGTGGCGCAGAAGCTCGGTGTGGAAATGCCCATCTGCGAACAGGTATACGGGATCCTGTATTCAGAGCTGCCGGTCAGCGACGCAGTCACGGAACTGCTGAACCGTGACCTGCGCGAAGAGGCAGACCCGGCCTGAACACCCGGGCCGTCTGCCGACCGCTAGTCACCGCCATCGAATCCATTCTGGCGCCAGGCTTCATAGACCGCGACGGCCGCCGCATTCGACAGGTTCAGGCTGCGGTTATCGGGGCGCAGCGGAATGCGCAGCAGTCGCTGCTCCGGCAAAGCATCCAGCACCTCGTCGGGCAAGCCCTGGGTCTCAGAACCAAGCAAGAACGCATCCCCCGCCGCGTAGGCCGGTTCGGTGTAGAACCTCGTGCCATGCGTGGTCAATGCAAACAGGCGACTTGGCTGCACGGCGTCGATGCAGTCGTCCAGGGAATCGTGCAACGCAAGGTCTGCGTATTCATGGTAGTCGAGGCCGGCGCGCCTGAGCTGCCGGTCGTCGAGTTCGAAACCCAGTGGCCGGACCAGGTGCAGGCGAAAGCCCGTATTGGCACACAGGCGTATGATATTGCCCGTATTCGGCGGGATTTCAGGCCGGTAGAGAATCAGGTGAAACATTGATCGATACCACCACTAACGAGGCTCTTGAATTGGATTTCTGCGGGCTCTCCCTCGCCAGCCCAATCGTACTCCTGTCGGGCTGCGTGGGTTTCGGCGAAGAGTACACGCGGATTGCCGGCTTCACGAATCGCGACGCCGGGGCCGTCGTCCTGAAGGGCACCACGCTGTTGCCGCGGCTGGGCAATGCTGCCCACCGCGTCTACGAAACACCGATGGGCATGCTGAACGCCATCGGCCTGCAGAACCCCGGGGCCCCGCGCGTGACCGGCGACATACTGCCCGATCTCGATTTCAGCGAGACGCGTTTTATCGCCAACGTGTGTGGATCGACGATCGACGAATACACCGAGGTCTGCCGGCTATTCGATCAGTCGTCCATCGACGCCATCGAAATCAACATTTCCTGCCCGAATATAAAAGAGGGCGGCGTGTCATTCGGCAACTACCCGGACGCGTCGGCTGAAGTGGTGGCGGCCTGCCGCTCGACCACGTCCAAGCCCCTGATCGCCAAACTGTCGCCGAACCAGACCGACATCCAGGAAAATGCGCGGCGCTGCATAGAGGCCGGGGCCGATGCGCTGGCCGTGATCAATACCGTGACGGGCATGGCCATCGACGCGGAGAGCCGGCGGCCGATCATTGCCAACGTCCAGGGCGGCCTCTCCGGGCCGGCTATCAAACCGATCGCGCTGTTGAAAGTGAAGCAGGTCTACGAGGTCGCCGGACCACTGAACGTGCCGATCATCGGCCAGGGCGGCATCTGCAACGCCACCGACGCGCTGGAGTTCATCATCGCCGGCGCAACGACAGTGGGAGTTGGCACCGCGCTGTTCTATGACCCGCTGGTGTGCCGCAGCATCAATGACGGCATTGCCGACTATCTGCAGCGCCACGGCATCGCCGGGGTCGCCGACCTGGTGGGGACTCTCAATCTCGGCATGGCCGACGAAGTCGCCTGCGGCTAGGCAGACTCATGCGTCGAGGCCCAGCTCCTTGATCTTGCGCGTCAGCGTATTGCGCCCCCAGCCCAGCAGGCGGGCAGCCTCCTGGCGACGGCCGCCGGCGCGATCCAGCGCGGCACGAATCAGGGTTCGCTCGAATTCGGGCAGTGCAGTGTCCAGCAGCGGGCCCGTATCATCGAGCTCGAGTTGCCGGCCTGCCCAGCGTGACAGCAGGCCTGACCATTCCGCCCCGCCGGTCGCCGTGTTGGCGCCGCCGAATTCCTCCGGCACGTCGCCCACCTGTATCTCTCGCCCGGGTGCCGTCACCGTCAGGCGCCGGCATGCGTTCACCAACTGGCGTACGTTGCCGGGCCAGTCGAAGCGCTGCAGTCTGTCCAGGGCTGCCGGATTCAGCGTCTTGCCCTCGACCCCGAGTTCCGTCGCCGCCCGGTTGAGGTAATGATCCAGCAGCGGCGGGATGTCCTCCCGGCGATCACGCAACGCAGGCGCGCCTATATGAATCACATTCAACCGGTGGAATAAGTCCTCCCGGAAGCGGCCGTCGCGGACCGCGGCGCTCAAATCCTGGTTGGTTGCCGCGATGACCCGCACGTCGACTTCAACGGTGGCCTGCCCGCCCACCCGGTAGAACTCGTTCTCGGCCAGCACCCGCAACAGCCGCGTCTGCAACGCCAGTGACATGTCACCGATCTCATCGAGAAACAGCGTGCCGCCGTCGGCTTGCTCGAAACGGCCGATGCGCCGGCTGTCGGCGCCGGTGAACGCACCGCGTTCGTGACCGAACAACTCTGATTCCAGCAACTCCGACGCAATGGCCGTGGTGTTCAGGGCCACAAATGGCTGGGCCGCGCGGGGGCTATGCTCGTGCAGCGCGTGGGCGATGAGTTCCTTACCCGTGCCGGACTCACCGGTGACGAGCACGGTCATGCTCGAACGCGCAAGCCGGCCAATGGTACGGAACACTTCCTGCATGGCCGGCGCCTCGCCAATCATTGCCGGCAGCGGCGCGTCACGCCGGCTGGCGGCTGCATTGCCGTTGTCGGCAACCCGGGACGCGCGGCGCACCAGCGAGATGGCCTCGTCGACGTCGAAGGGCTTCGGCAGATACTCGAAGGCACCGCCGGTGTAGGCAGCCACGGCGGTGTCCAGGTCCGCGTGCGCGGTCATCACGATGACGGGGAAATGATGGCCGCGATGCTCGATCTGCTCCATCAGCTGCACCCCGCTCATTCCCGGCATCCGCACGTCGGTAATCAGCACGTCCGGCCGTTCCGCCACCAGCGCGTCGAGCAGCTCTCCCGCCCCTTCAAAACAGCGGGTGGCCATACCATCACCCTGCAGGGCCTTGTTCAGGACCCAGCGCACGGACGCATCGTCGTCCACCACCCAGACCCGGGGCTGCAGGCTCACGAGGCGTCCCTGTCCAGCGGAAAGCGCATGCTAAAAACCGTGCGGCCCGGCTCGGACTCGAATTCCACCAGGCCACCGTTGCGAGTCACCAGGTCCTGGGCAAGGGCCAATCCCACGCCGGAGCCGCCCTCGCGGCCGCTGACCAGCGGATAGAACAGGGTGTCGGCAATCTCGGGCGGCACGCCCGGACCGTCGTCTTCCACCTCGATACTCGCCACGATCCGGTGACGCTGGTCACCCACCACGTGGCCGGTCAGCGCCCGCGAGCGCAGCGTAATGGTCCCCTCATCGCCAACGGCCTGCACGGCGTTGCGCACCAGGTTCAGCAAAGCCTGCACGATCTGGTCGATGTCGACCTGCACCAGCGGCAGGCTGGGGTCATAGTCGAGCTGCCAGCTGATGCCGGGCGAAGTCTCCGATTCCATCAACAGGCGCACCCGCTCCGTGGGCTCGTGCAGGTTAACGGCGCTGGCGCGCGGCACGGTAATGGGGCCGAGCAGGCTGTCCGTCAACGCCACCAACCGGTCGGCCTCGGCGATGATGACTTCGGTGTACTCACACAGTTCACGATCGACGAGTTGCCGTTCCAGCAACTGCGCGGCGCCCCGCAATCCGCCGAGGGGATTGCGCAATTCGTGAGCGAGCTGGCGAATGATGCGCCGGCTGGCGTCGTGCTGAGCGAGCAGGGCCTGTTCCCTGTCGAGTTGCCGCCACGACGACTCGTCGTGGAGTTCCACGACCAGCCAATCCGGCGTCGCCGGCCACGGTGACACGCGACATGACACCATCAGCATCGGCCGCTCGGCGTGTGGCAGGTGCAAGGTCAGGGTCTGACCGAAGGGAACCGACGTTTCCACCGCTCGCTCGACCAGCGCCTTCAGGTCTTCCAGGCCGGGCCCCAGTTCGTCGATGCGCCTGCCCGCAGCCTGCTGCCTGCTCTGAACAAGCAACCGTTCTGCAGCCGTGTTCATGAATCCAATGCGCGCGCTCGTGTCCACCAGCACCACGGCGGTGCTGAGATGTTCCAGGAGTTCAGCGGGCTTTAGCGGGGGGCCGGAACCGGCGCGTTGGCCGGATTGTTGGGGTTCTGTATGGACGTCTGCTGCACCACGAAGGTCCGGGGCTGGCTCGTGAGCAGGACCGTGCCCGACTGGTCGCGCACTTCCGCGCGCAGCACGTGCACCCCGCGTCCCACGTCCGTCACCCGCGTCTGCAGACTGCCCCTGCGTATCTCCACCGGCTGGTCGTCCAGATAAAGAGACAGGCGATGGCCGATCTGCAGCCTCGGATCGAGCCGCATGGTCACGTCGAGTTGACCCCCGAGGTTCCAAAGGACCTCCTCCTGCCCGGGCCTGACGATCTCCAGTGTCTGATAGCTAGACGTATCGACATCATCAGGCGCCTCGGCCGCGGCGGCACTGCTGCTGCGTGGCCGGACCTTCGGCGCGGAAAACGTCTGCGCCTCTTTCAACTGCAACTTCTCGGCGCCCTCTTTCGGTCGGTCCGAGAAATGCACGACGCCGTCGCTATCTACCCACCGGTAGACCTCGGTGGCACCGGCAACGGCACCCACGAGCAGAAACACTATTAACAAGACCCTGCGCATGCGGCAAAGAGTACCGCAACGCAGGCCCGAAGGCCTAGCACGGCCCCGGCGAATCAGTCGCCGGGGCCGTGACGGGCTTCACACTCTTACAGGCTGTAGTACAGCTCGAACTCCACCGGGTGGGTGGCCATCCGCAAGCGCGTGCACTCCTCATCCTTGAGTTCGATATAGCCGTCGATCAGCTCATTGCTGAGCACGTCGCCGGCAGTCAGGAACTCACGATCGGTGTCGAGTGCCTCCAGCGCCTCTTCCAGGCTGAAACACACCGTTTTCAGGGCTGCTTCCTCTTCCGGCGGCAGGTCGTACAGATCCTTGTCCATCGGTTCGCCCGGGTGGATCTTGTTCTGAATGCCGTCGATACCGGCCATCAACATGGCGGCAAAGGCCAGGTAAGGATTGGCCATGCTATCCGGGAAGCGCACCTCCAGCCGGCGAGCTTTCGGATTCGGGATGAACGGTATGCGGATGGACGCAGACCGGTTCCGTGCGGAGTACGACAGCAAGGTCGGCGCCTCGAAACCCTTCACCAGCCGCTTGTAGCTGTTGGTGCTCGGGTTCGCGAACGCGTTAATCGCCCGCGCGTGCTTCAAAATGCCGCCGATGTAGTACAACGCGGTTTCGGACAGGCCGCCGTAAGCGTCACCGGTGAAAATATTTTCACCGCTCTTGGACAGGGACTGGTGAATGTGCATGCCGTTGCCGTTATCGCCAACCAGCGGCTTCGGCATGAAGGTCGCCGTCTTGCCGTAACCGTGGGCAACATTCATCACCACGTACTTAAGAATCTGGACTTCGTCCGCCTTCTGCACCAGCGAGTTGAACTTCACGCCGATCTCACACTGGCCGGCCGTTGCCACCTCGTGGTGGTGCACCTCGACGTCGAGGCCCATGTCTTCCATCGCCAGGCACATGGCCGAGCGGATGTCGTGCAGGGAATCCACCGGCGGGACGGGAAAGTAGCCGCCCTTCACACCCGGACGGTGGCCGATGTTGCCTTCGTCGCGCTCGGCATTGGAGCTCCAGGAAGCCTCCTGAGAATCCAGCTTATAGAACGAGCCCTGGATGTCGGAGTGATAACGAACGCTGTCGAACACGAAGAACTCGTTCTCCGGGCCGAAGAACGCGTCGTCCGCAATGCCGGTGGACTTGAGGTACTCCATGGCCCGTTCTGCGGCACTGCGCGGGCAGCGCGAGTAGGCCTGCATGGTCGACGGCTCAACAACGCTGCAGCGCAGGTTGACCGTCGTATCTTCGGTGAACACGTCCACAACGGCGGTGGACGGATCCGGCATCAAGATCATGTCGGACTCGTTAATGCCCTTCCAGCCGGCGATGGACGAGCCGTCGAACATCTTGCCGTCTTCGAAAAAGCCTTCATCGATCGTGTGGGCAGGCACGCTCACGTGCTGTTCCTTGCCGCGGGTGTCGGTGAAGCGCAGGTCGACGAACTTGGCTTCTTTTTCTTTCAGCAGGCTGAGTACATCAGCGGGTGTCATTGCATTGCCTCCAAGAGCGCTCATAGGTTGTTGGTCAAAACGGGACTCGCACAGTTGCACAAAGCGTGCCACTTTAGGGGGCATTGTAACTATCTGTTTTAATTAGATATAGGCGATTCCCCAGCCGCGGTCGCGCACGATTATAGTGCGCGGACCCTTTGTATTGCACCACTTTAGTGCCATTTGCGGCGCGATGACCGCCGCGTGGTGCGCCGGGAACAAGGCTATACTTGCGCGCCTTTGCCGGAGCGACCTGTGCACTCGCAGCACCCCGCCACTTTCCAGGACCTGATCCTTGCCCTGCAACGCTACTGGGCCGATCGGGGCTGCGCGGTTCTGCAGCCTTACGACATGCCCATGGGTGCCGGCACCTTTCACTCGGCCACCTTTCTGCGCGCCATTGGCCCGGAGCCGTGGAGCGCAGCCTACGTGCAGCCCAGCCGGCGGCCCACGGACGGTCGCTACGGCGACAACCCCTTTCGCCTGCAACACTATTACCAGTTCCAGGTCGTTATCAAGCCGTCGCCTGCTGATATCCAGGACCTGTACCTGGACTCGCTGCGGGCGCTGGGCATCGACCCCCTCGTGCACGACATACGGTTCGTGGAAGACAACTGGGAGTCGCCCACTCTTGGTGCATGGGGGCTCGGCTGGGAGGTCTGGCTGAACGGCATGGAAGTGACGCAGTTCACCTATTTTCAGCAGGTGGGGGGGCTGGATTGCCGACCTGTGACCGGCGAAATCACCTACGGCCTGGAGCGCATTGCGATGTACCTGCAGGGCGTCGACAGTGTGTTCGACCTGGTGTGGACGGACGGTGAATTCGGCCAGATTACCTACGGCGACGTGTTCCACCAGAACGAAGTCGAGATGTCGCGCTATAACTTCGAGGCCGCTGATACCGGCTTGCTGTTCCGTCGCTTCGACGACGCCGAAGCCCAGTGCGGGCAGCTGATCGAGCAGGGGCTGACCTTACCCGCCTATGAACAGGTCCTGGAAGCGTCGCACGCTTTTAATCTGCTCGACGCGCGGCAGGCTATCTCGGTGACCGAACGGCAGCGCTTCATTTTGCGGGTGCGGGAACTGGCCAGGCTGGTAGCCCAGGCTTACTACGACAGTCGCGACGCGCTGGGCTTTCCGATGGCGGCCGGCCGGTCCGACGCCGCCTGACGCGTGGAGCTCCCTTGATGACGACCTCCGCCACTGCGGATTTTCTGGTGGAAATCGGCACTGAAGAATTGCCGCCGAAAGCCCTCCACCGCCTGGAAACCGCCTTTAGCGAAGCCACGCTGAACGGCTTGCGGGATGCCGGTCTTGCCCACGGCGTAACGGAATCATTTGCCTCACCCCGCCGGCTTGCGCTGCTGGTGCGCGACCTCGACCTGAAGCAGGCCCAGCGCGAAGTGGACAAACGCGGGCCGCCCGTGAACGTGGCCTTTGACGAGGCCGGCCAGCCGACCCGGGCCGCAGAAGCCTTTGCGGCCGGCTGCGGCGTGGCGGTGGCCGACCTGGAACGACAACGCACCCCGAAGGGCGAGTGGCTCTGTTTCCGCGGCGTTGAGGCCGGACATGCTGCTGCCGAATTACTGCCCGGCATCATCGACAGCGCACTGGCGAGCCTGCCGATTCCGAAACGCATGCGCTGGGGCGCCGGCGATGCAGAGTTCGTCCGGCCGGTGCACTGGATCGTGATGTTGCTGGGCGACCAGGTCGTGCCCGCCGAGTTGCTGGGCCAGACCGCCGGTGCCGCCACGCGCGGCCACCGCTTTCACGCGCCGGACCCCATCACGCTGACGCAGGCAGCAGATTATCAATCCGCACTGGAACAGCAGGGCTCGGTGTTGCCGGGCTTTGCGGCGCGCCGGGAACGCATCGTGGAACTGGCCCGTGCCGCGGCCGCCGGGATCAGCGGCGAAGCCGTGCTAGACCCCGCCGTGGTAGATGAAGTGACCGCGCTGGTGGAGTGGCCGGTGGCCGTGGCCGGACGCTTCGACACGGAGTTCCTGGACTTGCCGGAAGAAGTGCTGATCTCCACGCTGCAGGATCACCAGCGCTACTTCCCGGTGCGCAACGCCGACGGCAAGCTGTTGCCGCACTTCATCACGATCAGCAACCTGGACAGCAAGGACGTTGCCCAGGTGCAGGCAGGAAATGAACGGGTCGTGCGCCCGCGCCTCGCCGACGCGGCCTTTTTCTTTGCGCAGGATCGGCGCACGTCCCTGGCGGACCGGCGGGACAAGCTCAAGCAAGTGGTGTTCGAAAAAGACCTGGGTTCGCTGTTCGACAAGTCCGCCCGGGTTGCGCAACTGGGTCACGAGATTGCGGCCGATCTGTTGCACGACGCGACCTTCGACCAGACGGTTTTCCAGCAATGGGTCGTGCGTGCGGCCCACCTCGCCAAGACCGACCTGCTGACCGCCATGGTCGGAGAATTCCCGGAGCTGCAGGGCCGCATGGGCTACTACTACGCGGTGCACGACCAGGAAACGCCGGCCGTGGCCACCGCTATCGAAGAGCAATACCTGCCCCGCCATGCCGGCGACCGGCTGCCCACCACCTCCACAGGCCGCGCGCTGACCGTGGCCGACCGGCTGGATACGCTGGCCGGGATCTTCGCCGCAGGCAAACGACCCACCGGCAACAAGGACCCTTTCGGGCTGCGCCGTGCCGCACTGGGCTTGCTGCGGGTGCTGGTGGAAGACGGCGTTGAGCTCGACCTGCGCAAACCGCTGGCACACGCAGTGGCACTGCAGCCAGTGAAATGCGCAGACCCCGACGCCCTGGTGGATGAGGTCTTTGCCTTCATCATGGACCGGCTACGCGCGTATTACCGGGACGGCCTCGCGCCTGGCCTGCCGGCCGGCGCGGTGACGGCTGAGACCTTCGAGGCGGTGCGTGCCCGCAATCCGTCGTCGCCCCTGGACTTTCATCAACGCGTGGTGGCCGTGCAGGGATTTCTACAGTTGCCCGCGGCCGACAGCCTTGCCCTGGCGAACAAGCGCATCGCGAATATCCTGCGCGGTGCCGACCAGGCACCAGACGCAGTGCGGCCTGAAATGTTTGAAGCGACGGCAGAAACCCAGCTGCACGAAGCCGTGGTGCACGTGCTGGGCGCACATGAGGAACGGCTCGCGCAGCGCGATTACGAGGCGGTGCTGACGGAACTGGCGGGGCTGCGTGAACCCGTCGATGCTTTCTTCGACGCGGTCATGGTGATGACCGACGACGCAGGGCTGCGTGCCAACCGGCTGGCTTTGCTGAAGCGGCTGCGCCACCTGTTCCTCGACGTCGCAGACTTGTCGCTGATTCCAACCTGAGCCGGCTGGCCACCATCATGCAATTATTGCGCTCGGTCCTGTTCACCTGCCTGATGTTCGTGACCGTGCTCCCCTATGCGGTGATGGTCGTCGTCGGCCGGGTCTTCAGCTGGCGCACCAGCTACAACTGGGTGCCCCGGTGGACCAGCCTGGTCTGCTGGCTGGCGGACAAGCTGTGCGGCCTGCGCTATGAGGTGGAAGGCAGCGAACACCTGCCGCAGGAACCCTCGGTGGTGCTGTTCAAGCACTCATCGGCCTACGAGACCCTGATGCAGCTGCAATTGTTTCCGCCGCAGAACTGGGTGCTGAAGCGTGAGCTGATGTGGACGCCGTTCTTCGGCTGGGGACTCGCGGCCCTGCAAAATATCGCGATCAATCGCCGCGCCGGCGGGAGCGCGGTGCAACAGGTCCTGGACCAGGGTGTCGCGGCCCTGCGCAAGGGTCGCTGGGTGGTGATATTCCCGGAGGGTACGCGCGTGCCGCCCGGCGAAATCCGGCGTTACGGCATGAGCGGCACGCTGCTGGCCCAGGCAGCCGGCTGCCTGGTCGTGCCGGTCGCGCACAACGCCGGCGATTTCTGGCCGCGCCGCGGGTGGGTCAAGCATCCGGGCACCGTGCGTGTGGTCATCGGGCCGGCCATGAACCCGGCGGGCCGCGATTCGCGTGAATTCAACCGGGAAGTGCAGGCGTGGATCGAAGGGAAGGTGGCCGAACTGCGCATCGCCGCAGGTCACGCCACCGGCGCGGCGAACTAATCAAACGTCGAGATTTCCCACCGTCAGCGCGTTGCGCTCGATGAACTCGCGCCGCGGCTCCACGTGGTCGCCCATCAGGGTTGTGAAGATCTCATCCGCTGTCACCGCGTCTTCAATCTGCACTCGCATCAGGCGCCGCGTTTCCGGATTCACCGTGGTGTCCCACAACTGGTCAGGGTTCATTTCACCGAGACCTTTATAGCGCTGTATCGCCAGGCCACGGCGGGCTTCGCTGAGCAACCATTCAATGGCCTCTTTGAAGCTGTGCACAGGACGCTCCTGTTCACCACGCTCCACCCGGGCGCCTTCGTCGATCAGCCCGGATAATTCGGCGCCCAATGCAACGATGCGCTGATATTCCGCACCGGCAAAGAAACTCTGGGCAATTTGCCAGCGTTCATCGTTGCCGTGGCGCCCGCGCGTAATTTCGATACCCTTCGGGCCGTCGGCATCTCTACTGACACCGACGCGGTAACGCACACCAGACCCGTTCACTGCATGTCGTAGCGAGTCCTGCAGACCCGCGGCCCATTCCTCGAGCACCGCGGCGTCCGCATCCATCGCCAGTGCCGGCACATAGATCATTTGTTCGAGGGCCGCCGGGTCATAGCGCCTCGCCAGTCGCTCGATCATGCTCATCACGCTGACGTAATTCGTGGCCAGGGCTTCCAGTGCGGTGCCGCTGATGGCCGGCGCCGTCTCGTTCACGTACAGGGCCGCCTTCTCGAGGGCGGCGGCCAACAGCACCGCGTTGAGTTCTGCATCATCTTTCACGTATTGCTCTTGCTTGCCGCGCTTCATCTTGTACAGGGGCGGCTGCGCAATGTAGACGTGGCCACGTTCGATAAGCTCCGGCATCTGCCGGTAGAAAAATGTCAGCAGCAGCGTGCGGATGTGGGAACCGTCCACGTCTGCGTCCGTCATGATGATGATGCGGTGGTAACGCAGCTTGTCCGGGTCGAAATCGTTGCGCCCGATGCCGGTGCCCAGCGCGGTGATAAGCGTGCCCACTTCCTGGGATGACAGCATCTTGTCGAAACGCGCTTTCTCCACGTTCAGGATCTTGCCCTTAAGCGGCAGGATGGCCTGCGTGCGGCGATCGCGACCTTGTTTGGCGGAACCGCCCGCAGAATCTCCCTCGACCAGGAACAGCTCGCACAGCGCCGGATCTTTTTCCTGGCAGTCGGCCAGCTTGCCGGGCAACCCGGCTATATCTAACGCACCCTTACGGCGGGTCATCTCGCGCGCTTTGCGCGCTGCCTCACGGGCCCTGGCCGCCTCGATGATCTTTGCGACGATCAGCTTGGCTTCCTGCGGCTGTTCCTGCAGGAAGTCCTGCAGCTCGCTGGCCAGTGAGGCTTCAACGACGCCCTTCACTTCCGACGACACCAGTTTGTCTTTGGTCTGGGAAGAAAATTTCGGGTCCGGCACTTTCACGGACAACACGGCAGTTAAACCTTCGCGAGCGTCGTCTCCCACAGTAGCAACGCGGTCTTTCTTGGCGCCGTTCAGCTTTTCGATGTAACCGTTCAACGTGCGGGTCAGCGCGGCGCGAAAGCCGGCCAGGTGAGTACCGCCGTCTTTCTGCGGAATATTGTTCGTAAAGCAGAACATGCTCTCCTGGTAGCTGTCGTTCCACTGGAGAGCAGTTTCTACGATGATGCCGTCGCGCTCGGCGCGGAAATGCAGCACGTTGGGGTGTATCGGCGTCTTGTTGCGGTTCAGATGCTCCACGAAAGCCCGAATGCCGCCCTCGTACTCGAACAGGTCTTCCCGCTCGTCGCGCTCGTCGCGGAGATGAATGCGCACACCGGAGTTCAGGAACGACAGTTCGCGCAGACGCTTCGCGAGAACCTCGTAATGGAACTCGATGTTGGTGAAGATCTCGGCGCTTGGCCGGAAGTGCACGGTGGTGCCGGTGCGTTCGCTGTCACCGGTCGCCACCAGCGGTGCGGCTGGTTCGCCGAGATGATAGTCCTGCTCGTATGCCTTGCCGTCGCGGTAAATGGTCAGGTGCAGATGCTCCGACAGCGCGTTGACCACCGATACGCCCACGCCGTGCAGACCGCCGGAGACCTTGTAGCTGTCGTCGTCGAACTTACCGCCGGCGTGCAGCACGGTCATGATGACCTCGGCGGCGGAGCGGCCCTCTTCCGGATGTTCACCCACCGGGATGCCGCGGCCGTCGTCGGCCACCGTGACGGATTCATCGGCGTGGATCGTGACGTCGATCTGGGTGCAGTGGCCGGCCAGGGATTCGTCGATGGAGTTGTCGACGACCTCGAAAACCATGTGGTGAAGGCCAGTGCCGTCGTCCGTGTCCCCGATGTACATTCCAGGGCGTTTGCGCACCGCCTCAAGGCCCTTTAAGACCTTGATATTGCTGGAATCATAGGTTTTGTCAGCGGCCATGTAATGCCCCGGGGTGAAACCGCCAGATTATACCAGAGCGGTCAGTTCACCGCGTTCCACGTGAAACCGTGCGTGGGAGTCAGAAACGGTCAGTGCACTGTCCGTCAGCGCGGTAATAAACACCTGGGACCCGCTTTCAACGATGCCCTCAACCAGCGCCGCCAGGTGCTCGGGATCCAGTTCCGCAGCTGGCTCGTCTACCAGCAAAATCGGGCGTTTGCCCGTCGCGCTTTGGACGCATTCCGCCTGCGCGAGCACCATCGCAGCCCCGAGCAGTTTCTGCTGACCTCGGGATAACCGGTGCCTGGCTAGCTGACCGCCCACGACAAGTTCCAGTTCGGCGCGATGGGGCCCCGCCTGGGTTGCGCCCAGCGCCCGGTCCCGGTCTACGCCTGCCGCCAGCGCCTCCGCCAGGCTCGCAGTCTCCGACCAGCCGGAACGATATCGCAATTTAATAGGAAGATCGACGAACTTAGCGACATATAACTGCAATATCGGCTCAATATCGCGAATATAGGTGCGCCGGCACTTGTCCACGGTATTCGCCCCATCAAGCAGGTCGGGCTCCCACGCAGCCACCGGGGCGGCGTCTACACCCTGCTTTAACGCGGCGTTGCGCTGTTGCAGTGCCCGCCGGAATTTGCGCCACCCGGGGAGGAACTCATGTTTCACGTGAAACACTCCCCAGTCGAGGTAGCGGCGCCGCTCCCCGGGGCCGCCCTG
The DNA here is from genome assembly GCA_964613615.1 of uncultured Chromatiaceae bacterium. GTDB lineage: Bacteria > Pseudomonadota > Gammaproteobacteria > Steroidobacterales > J054. Next base: position 9,639 of record CAZTIB010000243.1, on the reverse strand, counting down.
GACCAGGGTATGCACGGCGGGATCGATAAGCTGGACGGGCAGTCGCTCCGCCAGTTCGGCCACAGAGGCCCCGCCCCGGCCATCTATCCGGAGCTCCGTTGCCCCGGGTGTAATCCGCAGACCCAGCTTCCCCGGCGGGTCCTGGGTCTCGCCGTAAATGATGGCCTCCCCCTGCCCCGATGCAATCAGCCCACTGAGCTGCGGCGCACGAAAGCTGCGGCCGCGACCCAGGCAGTAAATGGCTTCCAGGAGGCTAGTCTTGCCGGCGCCGTTATGGCCGACCACCACATTCAGATCAGGATGCGCTTCCAACTCGCTGCTGGCGATGCACCGAAGCGAGGTCACTCGCAACCGAGCCAGGGACACGCCGATGGGCCCCGCAGCGGCCCGGCAATCAGAGCCGCATGGGCATGACGACGTAGCGGGCACTATCCTCGCCCGGGGCCTGGATCAGACAGCTGCTGTTTGCATCCACAAAGCCCAGCTCGACGTCTTCTGTGCCGACTGCGCCGAGGGCGTCCAGCAAGTAATTGACGTTGAAGCCAATCTCCATACCATCGCCGTCGTACTCAACCTCGAGCTCATCCTGGGCTTCTTCCTGATCCGGGTTATTGGCCTGGATCTTGATCTTATTCGGGGCGAGTTCCAGGCGGATACCGCGGTATTTCTCGTTCGACAGAATTGCCGCCCGCTGTAAAGCGTGGCGCAGCGATTCCCGACCGGCCCGCAGCCGATTCGTCGCTTTCTCCGGAATCACCCGCTCGTAGTCCGGAAAACGCCCGTCGATGAGTTTCGACGTGAATTGAATGTTCCCGACTACCGCCCGGATGTGATTGCTGCCAATGGCCAGCTCGATCTCGTCGCCCTCGCCCAGGAGTCGCTGCAGTTCCAGGACGCCTTTGCGGGGAATAATCACCTGCTGCGCTTTTTCACCGGCGTCCGCCGAGGCGACCTCACAGATGGCCAATCGGTGCCCGTCTGTTGCCACCGCCCGGACTATGCCACCGCCCGTTTCCAGCAACAGGCCGTTGAGGTAATAGCGCACGTCTTGCTGCGCCATAGCAAACTGGGTCTTGTCGAGTAATCGCCCCGTATCGTCCTGGGCCAGCCGCAGCACCCGATCCGCCTGGATGTCTTCAATCACCGGGAAGTCGGCGGCCGGCAGTGTCGACAGCACAAAGCGGCTCCGCCCGGATCGGACCGTCAATCGGTCGCCGTCCAGGTGCAACTTCACCACCGCGTCGTCCGGCAATGCCCGGCAAATGTCCAGCAGCTTGCGCCCTGGTACCGTGATTTCCCCATCCGCTGACAGGTCATCGGGCGTCGAGCTTGCGACCAGCTCCACTTCCAGGTCGGTGGCCGTCACCGTCAGCGACTGGTTCCTGGCAACGAGCAGCACGTTGGACAGTATCGGCATGGTCTGGCGCCTTTCCACGACACCGATCACTGCCTGCAGCGGCCTGAGTAGAGATTCCCGGGAGGTGGCTAGTTTCATGTCTGCGACCCGCTAATAATTAATCTTAGTGACTTGTATAAAGACTTATTGTTGTTATTAAGGCCCGTTCCATCCGTGGATAAAACCTATAAAAGTAATTAAATTCAATGACTTACGTTGTTTTCACCCTGTGTGGCCATGGCCTGAATCAGCGCCGGCAACCGGTGGATAAGTTGTGGGGCCACGGACCCCCTGAAGTTATCCACACGTTTTGCCCGTGGCTGTAGACCGCCGGACCCACCGGTTATTCCACTCCAGCTCAAGTGGTCAATATCCGCAGCAAATTCTGGTAATCCTCGCTGACCCGGACCTCTGACTCACGCAGCAGTTTTACCCGGCGGCAGGCGTGAATCACGGTGGTGTGATCACGGCCGCCAAAGGCGTCGCCGATCTCCGGCAAGCTGTGGTTGGTTAGTTCCTTGGCCAGACTCATCGCGATTTGCCGCGGCCGGGTAATGGAGCGGCTGCGGCGTTTCGACAGCAAGTCCGCGACACGAATCTTGAAGTATTCGGCCACCGTTTTCTGAATATTTTCGATGGTGACCAGCTTATCCTGCAGCGCGAGCAAGTCACGCAGGGCTTCCTTCGCGAAGTCCAGGGTAATGGGACGGCCGGTGAATGCCGAGGTGGCAATAATTCGTCGCAACGCGCCTTCCAGCTCTCGCACGTTCGACCGAATGCGCTTGGCAACGAAAAACGCCACTTCTTCCGGTAACGTAATCCCTTCCGCCTGGGCCTTGCTCATCAGGATCGCTGCGCTGGTTTCCAGCTCCGGCGGCTCGATAGCCACGGTCAGCCCCCAGCCGAAACGTGATTTCAGGCGTTCTTCCAGGCCATCGACCTCTTTGGGATAGCGGTCGCAGGTCAGCACGATCTGTCGCTGCCCCTCCAGTAACGCATTGAAAGTATGGAAGAATTCTTCCTGTGACCGGTCTTTCTTCGCGAAGAACTGAATGTCGTCAATCAACAGTGCGTCCAGGGACCGGTAAGTGCGTTTGAAGTCGTTGATCGTGTTGTGCTGCAGCGCTCTCACCATGTCGCCGACGAACTGCTCGGAATGCACGTAGGCCACACCGGCGCCAGGACGCTGCTCGAGGATCAGGTTGCCAATGCTGTGCATCAGGTGGGTTTTGCCCAGGCCGACGCCGCCGTATATGAACAGCGGGTTGTAGGCGGCACCTGGGTTATGGGCCACCTGGCTAGCCGCTGCGCGTGCGAGTTGGTTGCTGTTGCCTTCGACAAACCGGTCGAAGGTGTAGTCACGGTTCAATCGGCCGCCAAGAATGGCCACCGGCGCGGCTGCGGTGACCGTTGCGGGCGCGCCGGCGTCGTCCAGGGCTACGGTTCGGGGTGGGCCGAGGCTGCCGACTTCCAGGATCACGTCCACCGGGTCGGCATTAACCGCGACGCTGGCCTGAATCTGCTCCAGGCAGTGGTCGTTGATCCAGTTGACGACGAAGCGATTGGGCGCCAGCAACCGCAGTGTGGAGCCGTCTTCCACCGCCTGCAGCGGCCGAATCCAGGTATTGAATTGCTGCTCGGATAAGTCTGCGCGCAATTGCTTGACGCAGCGGTTCCACGGGGAGGCCTGCACGCTTAAGTCCAATCGCCGTATTTTTGTTGTGTGTCGGGAACGGAAAGGACGGGCAGTCTATACCTGCAGCAGAAAGTTATCCACAGGGCAGCGCTATTGACATCATAGTGGCCCCTGCGTAATCTCGCGGTCCCCCAGACACCCGCCATGTCGCTGTTTTTAAATAAGGTTTTCGGATCATGAAGCGCACCTACCAGCCTAGCCGCACCAAGCGGACACGAACCCATGGCTTTCGGGCCCGCATGGCAACCCGCGGCGGGCGGGCGATCCTGAAGCGACGTCGGGCAAAGGGCCGCACGCGGCTCAGCGTCTGAAGCGTCTCCAAGGGCCCAAGGTTCACTGGCAACACTGGGCCTCCGGCGATGACCGGGCGGCAGCTTAGCCTTGGTTCTAAAACTTGGATCCACTCCGGCGCGACAGTTCTTTCCGCCGCGGGCAGCGGCTGACGCGACCAGGCGAATTCCAGCAGGTATTTCGCACTGGCCGTCGCTCCGCGGATCGCTGCTTCACCGTGCTGTTCTGTCACAATGTGCACAAGCAGCCACGCTTGGGTCTGGCCATTGCCAAACGCAGGGTGCGCCGGGCAACGGCACGTAACCGGCTCAAACGAGTGGTGCGGGAGAGTTTTCGAGCGGTCGCCCCGTCGCTGCCGCCGGTAGATATCGTGGTGCTGGCCGGGCCCGCAGCGGGCGCAACCAACAACGCAAAGCTTTTCGCCAGCCTTGAACAACACTGGCAACGCATTCTGGAAAACATGAATGGATAACGTTCGGCTATTCCTGTGGGTAGGCTTGGGCTTGTTGCTCTGGATTACCGTGACGACCTGGCAGCGCGACTATGCTCCGCCCCCGGTCGCCGCCACGGCACCCGCTGCGGACCCAGCGGCGGTCGATGCCGCACCCGCCGCTGCTCCAGCCGCCGATCTGCCGGAACTGCCCGCAATGCCGTCGCCAACCGCCGAAGGCGCTCCGGCCATACCTGGTGCCACCATTTCGGCCGCCGCTCCGACCCCGGGTCGCACCGTCAAAGTGCGCACCGATGTGCTGGAAGTGGAAATCGATTTGTCGGGTGGCGACCTGCGCGGTGCCCAACTGCGAGATTATCCGAAAGCCAAAGACCAGCCAGACGAGCTGGTTGAACTGCTGAGCCAGGACCCGGCCAGGCTATCGGTTTTCCGCGCCGGCTTGCGCAACGCCGCCGGCGGCCCGGAGGCAACGCACGTATCGCCCTTCCAGGCGGGGCAGACCGTGTATGAGTTGGCAGACGGTGCGGATGAACTGGAAGTGCCGCTGCGTTTCTCCGAAGGTGGGATCATCGTCGATAAAACCTACCGCTTTCGCCGCGGCCGCTATGACATCGCCCTGTCACAGAAGGTGACGAACAACTCGGCCGACGTTTATGGGGCCGTGCCGTACCTGCAAATTCAACGCCGGCACGTGCCACCCGACCGGTCGATGTTCGACGTGGATACCTATTCTTTCATCGGCCCCGTGATTTACGACGGCGACAGTTACGACAAGATCGACGTCGACGACCTGGCAGACGAGCCTTTCAAGGAGACGATTGGCAACGGCTGGCTTGCAGCCATTCAGCATCATTTTCTGATCGCTGCTGTGCCCGAAGGTGAGCCGCCGTCGCAGTACACCGTGGACTTTGACGGCCAGCTGTTTGTGGCCAGCGCAATTGCCGGCCAGGTAGCGCCGGTCGCACCAGGTGCGTCGGCTAATTTCGACGCCAAGCTGTTCGTTGGCCCGAAGTTACAGGGCCAGCTGGAAGAAACCGCGCCAGGGCTCAAGCTGACCGTCGACTACGGTGCGCTGACACTGCTCGCCCAGCCGCTGTTCTGGCTGCTCGACAAGGTCTACTCGTTCGTCGGTAACTGGGGCTGGACCATTGTGATGGTCACATTTCTGATCAAGCTGCTGTTCTACAAACTTTCGGAGACCAGCGGCCGGTCCATGGCAAAGATGCGCAAAATGCAGCCGCGCATGAAAGCCCTGCAGGAACGGTTTAAAGACGACCGCGAGGCCATGAGCCGCGCGCTGATGGATCTGTACAAGAAAGAAAAAGTGAATCCGGCGGCAGGTTGTTTGCCGATGCTCGTGCAGATTCCGTTCTTCATTGCCTTCTACTGGGTCCTGCTCGAAAGCGTGGAGATGCGCCAGGCGCCCTTCATGCTGTGGATTCAGGACCTGTCGGTCCGCGATCCGTATTTCATCCTGCCGCTGCTGATGGGGGCTGCGATGTGGTTCCAGCAGAAGCTCAACCCCGCGCCGCCGGATCCGGTACAGGCCAAGGTCATGGCATTCCTGCCGGTGGTTTTTACCGGCATGTTCGCCTTTTTCCCCGCCGGCCTGGTGCTGTACTGGCTGACCAACTCCCTGCTTTCCATGGCCCAGCAGTGGAAGATCAACAAGGCAGTAGAAGCCACCTAGTCGTTGCCAGGTGCTACCGACAGCAGCACAAAGATAGCTGTCGGGTACTGTTCAACTAGTCGTCAAGCCGGCTCGACACCACGACTTCGCCGTGCAGCGTGCGATGCACCGGGCACTTGTCGGCAATCTCCAGCATGCGCGCGCGTTGGTCGGCGGAAAGTTCGCCGCTTAACCGGATACGCCGCTCGAAGCGATCGATACGGCCGTCTGCTGACTCACACTCGTCGCAGTCTTTGGCATGTATCTTGTCGTGTTCCACCGTCACGCTCGCCGAGCGCAGCGCAATTTTTTTGTGCTTTGCATACATCTGTAGCGTCATCGACGTGCACGCGGCCAGTGCCGCGCTCAGCAGACCGTAGGGGGTCGGACCGGTGTCCTGGCCGCCCACCGAAGCAGGTTCGTCGGCAATCAGCCGGTGCGGGCCGGCCTGGATCCCGGTGCGAAAACTACCGGCTTCGGTGACCGCGGTAACGCCCGGTTCTCCGGCCGGTTCCGCAGCGACAACGGCTGCCGGCAGATAGCGGTCTGCCCATGCCGCGATCACGTTGGCGGCATAGGCGGTATCTTGCGCGTCCGTCAGCAGGTGATCCGCGCGGTCCAGGCTGATAAAGCTTTTCGGGTGCTTCGCGGCCGTGAAAATGGCTGTGGCGTGATCGATGCCGACGATGGCATCCAACGGTGAATGCAGCACCAGCAGCGCCCGCTGCAGGTCACCCAGGGCGGGCTCCAGGGGCTGGGCTTCCAGATCTTCGACAAACTGCCGCCGCAACTGGAACGGTCGTCCGCCGATGTTCACTGTCGCCTGGCCCTGTGTCCGGATCTCGTCGATCCCGTCGGCAAAGAGATGGACCACGTGGCTGGCGCTGTCCGGCGCGCCAAGGGTGGCCACGGCCACGCAGGACGGGATTTCCTTGGCCGCCATCAGTACGGCGGTGCCACCGAGAGAGTGGCCGATCAGCAGTGCCGGCGCCGCCAGTTCTTCTTCCAGCGCACGTGCCGCAGCGACCAGGTCGGCCACGTTCGCCGAGAAACCGGTCGCGCCGAAATCGCCTTCGCTCTCGCCAAGCCCGGTAAAATCGAAGCGCAGACACGCAATGCCCTGGTCGGCGAGAGCGCCGGCGATACGCGTCGCGGCGCGAATATTCTTGGTGCAGGTAAAGCAATGGGCAAACAGCGCCACCGCGCGGATATCACCGCTGCCGGGGGTTTCGAGAACGCCGGCCAGTTGTTCGCCGGCCGGGTTGGAAAAATGAAAAGCGCTTTTCGTCATACATCACTACCCGTACTGAGGTCGTTACTGGTGGCCACTCGCTCCTTGGAACCCGTTCGCGCGTGAACGTTCCCGCTGAAAGTGACACGATCTGTGCGCGGGCAACCGGCGCCGGCCGCGGTGGCATCACGGTCATCCGCGTGTCCGGACCCGCCGTGCGGTCAATTGCCCGCGCGCTGACGGGCGAGATGCCGGCGCCGAGGAAGGCGCTGCTCAGGCCTTTCCGTGACGCCGGCGGCGAGCCCATCGATACCGGCATTCTGCTGTTTTTTCCGGCGCCCGGCTCTTTCACCGGTGAGGATGTGCTGGAACTGCAGGCCCACGGTGGCGCAATGGTCTGCGAAATGCTCATGGAACGCCTGCTGCAGCTCGACGCGCGGCTGGCCGAACCGGGAGAATTTTCGCAGCGCGCGATCCTGAACGACAAGCTCGATCTCAGCCAGGTCGAAGCCATCGCTGACCTGATCGATAGTCAGTCCCGTGCCGCCGCGAAGGCGGCGCAACGCTCCCTGGCCGGCCGGTTCTCAGAACTGGTGATGGCGCTGAACGAGCAGGTCACCCAATTGCGCGTGTACGTCGAAGCGGCGCTGGACTTCCCGGAAGAGGAAATCGACTTCCTGGACGACTCGGTCCTCGGCCAGCGCCTGCTTAGGGTGGGTGAGGCCTTCGACGTTCTGGAATCCTCCCTGCGGCAGGGCGTGCTGTTGCGCGACGGTGTGCATGTGGTGCTGGCCGGGCGGCCAAACGCAGGCAAGTCCAGCGTGCTGAACGCGTTGGCCGGTTACGACGCGGCCATCGTGACGGAGGTGCCAGGCACCACCCGCGACCTCGTTCGCGAGACATTGGATCTCGGCGGCCTGCCGGTGCACATCATCGACACAGCGGGCCTGCGGGACCATGCGGACCGGGTAGAGGCGGAAGGTATACGCCGGGCTCGCTCACAACTCGCGACGGCCGACCACGCGCTGCTGATCGTCGATGCCACCAGCCGGTGGCAGGAAACGCTGCCGGAGCTCGTGGCGGAACTGCCGGACGGACTGCACTACACCGTGGTCGTCAACAAGATAGATCTCAGCGGCGGTGAGGCAGGGCCGGACCCCGAGCTGGCCGACCGGGTGTTCGTATCGGCGCTGACCCTTGCGGGCATCGACGCGCTCGCCGAGCAACTGAAAAAACGCCTGGGCTTCGAAGCGCCGGGGGAGGGCACCGTGATTGCCCGGCAGCGCCACCTCGATGCGTTGCGCCGGGCCCGGGCGCATTTCGAACAAGGTTGCCAGCAGCTCAAGATTCACCGCGCGGGCGAACTGTTGGCCGCCGACCTGCTCGAAGTTCAGAATGCATTGGCGGAAATCACCGGCGAGTTCACCAGCGACGATCTACTCGGCGAAATCTTTTCTAACTTCTGTATCGGGAAATAGCCGCAGTGTGATGCTGCTGCAGAAAGACTAAGCCAATTTGCCGCGACGGTCCGCCGCTCTGGATCTTCGTCAACCCCGGGACGGGCGAAGTTCTCGCACTTCGGCTTCCATGACTTCCGGCGTGCCGCTCAACACCACCCGGTTGCGGCCTTCGGCTTTCGCTTCATACAGCGCATCGTCGGCGCGAGCTAGCCACTCCGGCACCGTTTCACCGCGCCGGTATTCGGCCACGCCCACTGAAACGGTCACCCGGTAGAGCTCGTCGAAGAGTTGATCGGCAACGCTCGAACGCATGCGATCGGCGCAGATGCCGGCCCCGGCTAGCGGCGTGCCTGGCAGGATCGCGATGAACTCTTCGCCCCCGAAACGGCCGAGAGAACGGCGGTGGTCGCAGGGTTCAATGGCATCCATCGCCCGCAATTCCGACCGCGCCCGCTTGGCAAACTGCTTCAGCACCCGGTCGCCAATCAGGTGCCCGTGTTCGTCGTTCAGCGCTTTGAAGTGATCGAGATCGAGTATGCACACGGACACCGGTGTGTTGGTGCGGTCCGCGCGGCCCTTTTCGCGCGCCAGCGTGTCCATGATGGCGTGACGATTGTAAGACTTGGTCAGCTGATCGCGCTCTGCAATGCGCACTACCTTCTGAATGGTCTGGCGCAGCTCGACGTTGCGGTCCTGCAGGCTGCGACGCAGGTCATGGAGGTAGTGGGCGGACATCACGAGCCAGCCCATCACGCCCGCGTAGGTCACGAGGTTCAGTGATTCTGGCTGCCAGTTGCCGCGGCCGAGCCCGTAGCGCAGCGCTGTGGCGCCCGCGTAAGCCGCACCGGCCGCCAGCGCAAGGTTGATGAAAGCGCGCTGGCGCATTTGAAACAGTGCATAGAGGTTGGCGCAAAGGAACATGCCGAGCGCCAGCTGGGTGCCGCCGATGGTGAAGATGCAGAACGTAGTGGCCCAGCCGATGCCTAGCAAACTCTGCGCGGCGGCCACACCCTCGGGGGACAGCTCCGGCGCCGCGCTGGAGCGGGCGACGCCGAAGAACAGTGCGTTGGTAGCCGTAATGCCGGTCAGCAATACGAGGGTCCCCGGGGCGACAAGGGACATCTGTCCGGTCGCGGCGCTGAGCCACGCGATCGCCGCCCACAGCAGGTACAGGGCCAGGGACATGGCAAACTGCCGCATCGGCCGGGGCGCTTGCTCGGCAGCGGGGACTTGCTTCGCGTCGTTCAGGGAGTCGGCGGGCATTTGAGAGGCTCCGCAACACGGATTTTGGACATATTCCATAAGCTTCGCAGAGCTGCGGCCCGGCATCCGTGAAGCAGGTCCCAGACGGTGCGGGCGTATCGCCGCAACAGGTAGAATTCCGGCCCCCGAGGAGCCCCTTCATGCAGCATCGCGAATTCGACGTGATCGTAGTCGGCGGTGGC
>CAZTIB010000242.1:0-7625 GCA_964613615.1 uncultured Chromatiaceae bacterium | reverse complement strand
GGCAAGTTCCATCCCCACGGGGATGGTGCCTGCTACGAGGCCATGGTGCATATGGCCCAGGGCTTCTCCTACCGGTACCCGCTGGTGGACGGGCAGGGCAACTGGGGCTCTACGGACGACCCGAAATCTTTCGCGGCCATGCGCTACACCGAAGCACGCCTCACGCCCTATGCGGCCGTGCTGCTGGCAGAGCTGGGTCAGGGGACGACGGACTGGGTGCCGAACTTCGACGGCACGCTGCAGGAGCCGTCGCTCTTGCCGGCACGCTTGCCGAACCTGTTGCTGAACGGCGCCAGCGGTATTGCAGTAGGAATGTCCACCGATGTGCCGCCGCACAACCTGCGCGAAATCGTCAAAGCGCTGGTGCAGCTGCTCGACGATCCGAAAACCACGCTGGCCAGCCTGTGCCGCCACGTGCCCGGCCCGGATTTTCCCACGGGTGCCGAGATCGTCACACCGAAGGCTGAGCTGCGCAAGATTTACAAGGACGGCACCGGCACCCTGCGGGTGCGGGCCACCTGGGAGACGGAAGACGGCGTCATCATCGTGAACGCTCTGCCGCACCAGGTTTCGGGCAGCAAGGTCCTCGAGCAGATCGCCGCCCAGATGCGGGCGAAGAAATTGCCGATGGTGGACGATCTGCGCGACGAGTCCGACCATGAAAACCCGACGCGGCTGGTCATCATGTCTCGCTCGTCGCGGGTCGACGTCCAGCAGTTGATGGATCACCTGTGCGCGACCACCGACATGGAACGAACCGTGCGGGTGAATCTGAACGTCATCGGGCTCGACGGGCGACCGGCCGTACGCGACCTGAAAACCTTGCTGGCCGAGTGGCTGAAATATCGCACTGACACGGTGACACGCCGGCTGAACTACCGGCTGGAACGGGTTCAGGAGCGTTTGCACATACTCGACGGGTTGCTGATCGCTTATCTGAAAATCGACGAAGTGATTCGAATCATCCGCAAAGAAGAGCAGCCTAAACCGGTGCTGATGAAGCGCTTCAAGCTCAGTGATATCCAGGCCGAGGCCATTCTCAATCTGCGCCTGCGGCACCTGGCGAAACTGGAAGAGGTCAAAATACGCGGCGAGCAGAAAGAACTGGCCGCCGAACGCGACGCCCTGCAGAAATTGCTGCGCAGCAAAGTGCAGTTGCGCAAGCTCATTCGCAGTGAACTGCTGGAACTGGCCGAAGAGCATGGTGACGCGCGGCGCACGCGGATCATCGAGAGGGCCCCGGCCCAGGCCATCGCGGAGACCGAACTGGTGTCCAGCGAGCCGGTCACCGTGGTGCTGTCGGCGCGCGGCTGGGCGCGGGCGGCGAAGGGCCACGAGATCGATTCGCAGGCCCTTAGCTACAAGTCTGGAGACGAGTTCCTGTGTGCGGCACGCGGCCGCAGCAGCGAGCTGGCCGTGTTCATGGACAGTACCGGTCGCGCCTATTCGCTGCCTGCGCACACGCTGCCGTCGGCCCGGGGCCAGGGAGAACCGCTGTCCGGGCGGCTGAATCCACCTGACGGCGCCAGTTTCTGTGGCGTGATGATTGGTACGCCGGAGTCGCGCTGGCTGGTGGCCAGCGACGCGGGCTACGGGTTTTTTGTGTCGCTAGGCGAGCTGCATTCACGTGCCCGGGCGGGTAAAGCGTGTCTGCGCGTGCCGGCGGGCGGCAGCGTCGTGGTGCCGGCTCCGGTGCTTGGCGACGAGTTTCCGGGCGAAAGTTGGGTGGCGGCCGCCAGCAACCTCGGCAGGCTGCTCATGTTCCCCGCAGAAGAGCTCCCGGCGATGGCCCGGGGCAAGGGCAACAAGGTGCTGGGCATACCTTCGGCCAAGTTCAGGTCCGGCGAAGAGCGCATGGTTGCGATGACCGTGCTGGGTGAAGAAGACGCCCTGGAAATTATCAGCGGCGGCCGGCGCATGTGCCTGAAAGCGACGGAACACGAAAAATACATCGGCAACCGGGGTCTGCGGGGGAGCCTGTTGCCGCGCGGGTGGCGGAAGGTCGAGCGACTCGCGGTCGCGGTGCCGTGAAGTGAATCAGCCGGCGCGTTTCCGCTGCGGACCGTTCAGCGTGTCGGTGTCCTCGTCTGCCTCGTTTTTTTCCGCAATCACCTTTTTCAGAGCGTCCTGATCGATGATCTGGCTGGCCGTCAGCTCGTCGTTAAAGTCGCGCTCCAGCAGCGACAGCGCCTGTTGCAGCGTGTCCGACAACTGCGAGTCATCCACGTGATCTTCACTCAGGCCCTGCAGCTCCATTGCCTCGGTGGCATCCCCGTCGGTTACCAGGCCTTCCAGGCCAACGTTGGGCGCCCCCAGGGTGGCATCGTCGAGTTCGTCATCCGCGTCCGCAAAGCGTGGCATGTCGGTAGTCGGGGCGAGGGCACTCGCGTCGGGGTCTGCGTCCATGCCCGCGAATACTTCCACCGGCAGGTCCGTTTCCCCAGGCAGGTCCGACAGGTCGTCGGCGAACAGTTCTGCCATGTCGGGTTCCACCGTGGGGTCGAACACCGCCTCGGGCATGGCCACCGTTTCAGCCGTTGGCGCCGGGTCTGAGGCGCTACCAGACTGCCCGATGCCGCGCATCGATGTCGTTTGCCCAATACCCGGCATTTCCGCGGTTGGGGCGATGCTGGGCATTTCCGCGGTCGGGGCAATGTCAGGCATTTCCACCGTCTCGGCGGTTTCTGCCGTTGCGGGAATTCCAGGAGCCTCGGCCGTCTCCAGTTCGTCGAGTTCCGGCTCGTACTCGCTGTCCGGCGGGGCGAAGGGGGCGGCAAAATCCGCCGACTGGTTCGTGACTGGTGTACCGGTTGCCGCAGCCGTTTCTTCGGATTCATCGACCTCGACAATATACGTCTGCTCAGCCGGCGGCCCCACGGCCAACGCCTCGGCGTGCAGGCCTTCCTCGGTCTTCAGCCATTCGTCCGTATCAGCGTAAGCTTGTTCTGCCGGCGCAACAGCAGGTGCGGCGCGGCTGCGGGCAAAGAAGTTACTGAGACCTTCCAGCAGTCGCGACCGCAGCAGTAAGATGCTGAGGCCCAGGCCGAGCAGCAGGCCCATCAGCACGGCCAGCAGGGGGTTTACCTGGCTGGATTGGCGCGGTGCGAAGCTTATCGGCGGCGGGGGCTCAACCGCAGCCGCTGCCCCTGGCTCCAACTCGTTGCCCGTGACTTCATCCGCAAAGGGGCTGGTACTGGTGGGCGGCAGCACGATGTCCTGCGACACGTCTACAGTTTCGTCGACGTTTGAGAGGCCGTCTGCTGCGGGTTGGGCGCTTGGGTCAGCGTCCAGGCTCAGTGTCGTGGCGACCGGAGCCGACCGGGCTTCGCGTAGTTCCTGTTGGACCGCTGCGATTTCCGCTTCAACGGCGGCGACACGGGCTGCCACTTCAGCGGCAGGCGCGAGCTCTCGTGGTGCAACGGGCGCACTCGGCGCGGGCTCACCCGTGGTGGCCGCCAGCTTGCCGGGCACCGGGATCGTGATTTCAAAGCCGAGCTTGATCAGGTCCGGGTTACCGCCAATGAACGCGCGGGGATTTGCCGCGAAGATCTTTTCCGCCAGCTGCCAGGTGGTGTTGGGCGCACGGCCTTCGACACGTGCGGCGATCGTCGACAGGGTGTCGCCTTCGCGGACCCGGTAGCGCTGGCCGGCCGGGACCGGATCGCGCGTGGCAGCCAGCCGGGCCGAGCGGCGGGGATCTGACCCGGCGCCTGGATTATCGCGAACGGCAACACCGGCATTGCCTTGGCGGGTGGCAGTCGTGGCCTCTCGGCTATTGGCCGGTAGCGCCATTCCCGGCAGATCGAGCATGAGCACGTAATGGCGCATGATCTTCGGGAGTCCGGGACAGTCGACCTGCAGCGTTAATTCATAAAGCGGTTCGTACAGGGGTTGCCGGGTCGTCACTTCAAGCTCGAGCATGCCGGGCCCGGTGGTCACGGGAGACCGAACCCGGGTACCTGTCGGACTGCGGAGCTGGCTGCCGGGGCGTACCGGGGTCGTCACGCACCCTGGCCGGACAATTTCACCTGCACTCAAGCGCATCGGCACCGTTGCGCGGAGCGGTTCGCCGAGGGCTGAGCTGGCGCGGGCTTCGCCCAGGCCGACCGCATTGACGACGCCTGGCGCCATGGTCAGCAAGGCGATACCGCCCATCACGGCGGAGCGGGCCACGGGACCTACGACTGATCCCGATGCCTGGCAGGCGCCTGATGGCCTGGCTAGCAGCCGGCGCACGGCGCGGGTGAGTTCAGAGCTTTGAGGTGCGCTACCCATGCAAATTCCACACTGTCGAAGTCGGTCTGGGCACTACTGCCCTCAGAGTGACCAAGCTAATGCCGGCCAGGGTTGTCAGGATACGAAAAGGTTCTCGTTTCGGGCCTGTCGACCCGGTCGCGGCGCGCTTTATGTCAAGACTGAGAGGCATGTCACGATTCTGCGAGGCTCAATTTCAGGGCCGGGACGTTCAGAGTGTCCTCCAGAACCACGCCATGCAGCTGGGTGTAATTGCCCTGAATGTGGGCAATTCCAAGTTGCCAAAGCACGGCCATGGTGTTCGCGTCTTCCACGCGCTCGGCAATGGTGCGTATCCTGCTTTCCTTCGCAATCTCGGCCAGTTCGCCGACCATATTTTTTGCTTCCTTGTCCCGATGCAGTCCCTGCATCAGGCTGCCGTCGATCTTCACGTAATCCATCGGCACGTGCCGGATGATCTGCGCCGAATCTCGCCCGGTTCCAACGTGATCGATAGCAAACAGAAAGCCGGCCTGGCGCAGTTGTTCAGCCAGATGTTTCGATTGCTTGAGTTGCTGGGCAACCACTTCTTCGGCTACCTGGAAGCAGATTTGTTCGGGCCGAATGCGATTCTGCTGCTGTCGCGCCTGCAGCCAGTCCAGCAGGGTCGGGTCGATTACAGAGTCGCGGGACAGTCTCACGAAGACGAGCTGGGGCTGTTTGGCTGCGCAGAAGGAGAAAGAGGCGCCTATCACCCAGCGATCGATGCTCTTGACCATGCCGGCACGCTCCGCGGCAGGCAGGAATTCGCTGGGCAGCACCAGCTGGTCCTGTTCGTCGAGCAAGCGGACCCGGGTGTCGAACGCACCGTCGATTTCTTCGGTCAGGCCGGTCACCGGCTGATGAACCAGGCGCAGACGGTTTTTCATCAGCGCGTGCCGCAGACGCTGCACCCATAATTCGTCCGTTTGGCGTGTGCGTATCGACACACTGCTATCCTGCGTTACCTGGACCCGGTTGCCGCCTGCGTCGCGGCCGGAACGGCACGCTTTTTCGGCTTCTTCGAGCAGCTCGGCGACCGACCCGAATTCGCGCTCGATTTCCGTCAGTCCGATGGTGCAGGTCAGGGAAGTGGATTGCTGCTCGACTTCGAAGACCTGTTCGGCCACGTTCTTGATGACTTTGTGCGCCCACGTGGCGGCGTCGTTGATCGTGCCTCGCTCCAGCAGGGCTACGAACATCGTGCCGCCGAAGCGCCCGTAGATGTCCGCGGGCTGCATGAACTCCCGGAGTGCTTCGGCCAACCGCATCAGCAGGGCTTCGGTCGCCAGCAGCCCGATATCGTCGTGTACCCGCGAGAAATTATCCGGACGGATGTACACCATGGCCCGCGTGCCGCCCCCGAGAGGTTCCTTAAGCCGCTCTTCAAGACGCTCGAGGAAATAGTGGCGGTGATAGAAGCCCGTCGACGGATCCTTGAAGACCGCCTGCTCGAGGAGTTCTGCCGGGCTCTCCCCGGCATTAACGTTCGCGGGCACGATGACGCGCACCGCCGGGTCACCGTCGATGGAGGTTTTCTCGAGCTGCACTTCCAGGGGCAGTTCGGCGCCGTCGGCCTTGATAGCGGCGACGCCCAGTATTTCGTCTTGCCACTTGCCCTTCAGACACGCAACGAGGGCCCCCTTCAGCGCGCTTTGATCCGAAGGTCGGAACATGTCCATGACCGGAAGGCCTTCCATGTCATCGGCTTCTTCGTAGCCGAACAAGCCGGCCCATGCGCTGTTGAATGCAACAACGATGCCTTCCTGCACGTCAGCGATAGCCTCTGACGCGCCTTCCATCAGGTCACGCAGCTCCCTCTTGTACGTCGATGCGGATGACAGAACGCCGTCTAGTGCGGTGCGCAGGCGGTGAGCCTGCAGCTCGCGTTCCACCACCGCGAGGAATCGGTTGCGGTGAACGAGGGATACGACGTCGCGGGCACCGCTCTCCATGGCCGTTGCGATGACCTGTTCGTCGACTCTGCCGCTGACGAGCAGCAGCGGAGGAGGCGTGGCGTGGGCGAGGATGCGGGCGGCGATGTTGGCTGGGTCGAAGCCGGGTTCGTCGGCGAACACCATGATCATTTCGGGCCCGTGTTCTACGAGCACTTCATCCAGCAGGTTCGGTTGGTCGAGGCGTATGCAATGCGCCGGGTGCCCGCCTTCGCGCAGCACAGTGTTGACCGCAGACAGGTTCTCGTCGCTGTTGGTCAGGACAACAATGGGTACGCCCACTGAGTCGTTCAAAGCCAGCCCCTTTAAATCGCGCATTGATTGTGAGACGCGCAGCGATTGCCCAAAACCGCCGCAGGGGGACTGTAGGCGAGGTGGCACCCGGATTATGTGACTCGTATCTGACTTATTTGGTCGTTACGGCTTATGTCAATTTTAGAGAGGTACCTTGGCTTGCGCGCCGGCCAGCTCGCGCACCAGCCGCGGCACCAGGTAGCCGGGTAGCACCGCCGCGGCCGCGGCCAGGCACGCACGGGCCCGGGTATCGCTGACGGCAAAGTGGGCGGCACCGGCAACCGGATCAAGCTGGTGCAGGTAGTAGGGGAGCACGCCCGCAGCGAACAGCGCCTCCGACAGTTTGACCAGTGCGTCCGCGGAATCGTTGACTCCGTGCAGCAGCACCGACTGATTCAGAATTGCGGCAGAGCAGTCCCGCAGCCCGGCCACCGCCGCCGTCACGGCCGCATCGATTTCATTCGCGTGATTGCAGTGAAGCACGGTCACCAGCGGTTTGGTCAGCTGTTTGAGGGTCTGCAACAGTTCGGCAGTGACGCGTTCAGGTAACACGATCGGTGTGCGCGTATGCAGCCGAATGCGCTGCACGTGCGGAATCGCATCGAGCGCCTGCAACAGCAAGCCGAGACGCCGGTCGGACAGGCTCAACGGGTCGCCGCCGCTGAGTATGACTTCGCGGATGCTCGTGGTATTGCGCAGCTCGTTCAGCGCCTCGCTAAAGGTCCCGTCCGGCAGATTGCCCTGATACGGAAATGACCGGCGAAAGCAGTAGCGGCAATGCACTGCGCAGGCGCCGGTAGTGATGATCAACGCCCGGCCGGCGTACTTGTGCAGCAAACCGGGCTGGCGCGCACTGGCGAGGTCGCCTACCGGATCGCTCGTAAACCCGGGCGCGACATCGTGCTCGCGAGCCTGCGGCAGGACCTGCAATAACAGCGGGTCATACGGGTCGCCACGTCGCATGCGGCTGGCATAGCTGCGTGGCACCCGCAGCGGGAAATCCGGGAATGACGGGTCGATGTCGGCAGTATCCAGACCGAGATCTTCCAGCAGCTCTGCCCGCCGCGTATAGGCGGCAGCCATGGTCCGCTGCCAGGCCGCGGC
>CAZTIB010000241.1:0-39563 GCA_964613615.1 uncultured Chromatiaceae bacterium | reverse complement strand
TGATGCCCGGTGTCGACAAAGACCTGTTGCGGCCTTTCGAAAAGCGCATTCGCAGCCGCTATGAAGCCATCATGCTGAAGACCTCCGTAACCCGGCTGGAGGCCGTCGCCGATGGGATCCGGGCGCACTTCGACGGCGACCAGGCGCCGGACGGGCCACAGACCTACGGCCTGGTGCTGGTGGCCGTGGGCCGCAAGCCCAACGGTGCCGTGATCGACGCAGCTAAGGCCGGCGTGACCGTGGACGAGCGCGGCTTCATCCCGGTGGACCGCCAGCAGCGCACGAACGTGGCGCACATTTTTGCCATTGGTGACATCGTCGGCGAGCCGATGCTGGCCCACAAGGCCACCCATGAAGCGAAGGTGGCGGCGGAGGTGGCCGCGGGGGAAAAGCGCTTTTTCGACGCGCGCGTGATTCCGTCCGTCGCCTATACCGACCCGGAGGTGGCGTGGATTGGCGTTACCGAGACGGAAGCGAAGGCGCAGGGGCTGAAGTACGGCAAGGGGTCTTTTCCGTGGGCGGCCAGTGGTCGCGCGCTGGCGCTGAACCGGGATGAAGGCCTGACCAAGATCCTGTTCGACGATACGTCGGGCCGGATTATTGGTGGCGGCATAGTTGGCCCAAATGCCGGTGACTTAATTGCCGAACTGGGTCTGGCCATCGAGATGGGCTGCGACGCGGAAGACGTGGGCCTGACGATACACCCGCACCCGACCCTGTCGGAGACGGTGGCCATGGCGGCCGAGGCCTTCGACGGTACCCTGACAGACCTTTACCTGCCGAAGAAGAAGCGACGGGCCTGAGGCCCCGCCCGTCGCTGCATCAGCCGTGACCGGTGACGGGGTCAGGCGACGTGTTCTCCGGGCTTCTGCATCAGGTCGATGAACTGAAACTGCGTGTCGCCGATCTCCACGACATCCTGATCGTGCAGTTCGCCGGCATGGACAGCCCTGTTGTTGATCAGGATACCGTTCTTGCTGCCCAGGTCTTCGATCATGACCATGTTGTCGTCCATCACAATGCGTGCGTGCTGGCGGCTGATCCATTTTTGCCGCACCTGGATGTCGGCGTCCGGCGAACGACCAATTGTCATGCTGTCTTTGTAGAGCGGGTAACGCACCTTTTTCTGACCGAGGAATGCCACCATCAGTCTGCGGGCCCCCGGTTTGCCGTCATCCTCACTTGAGGGCGATGAGCTGGCAGAGATCTGTTCGTCCAGGCGTTGCACGCTGGCATTGATCTTGTTCACCATCGCGACGTTCCGGTCCAGCGAACGCAACGCGGCTTTGCTCGCGTCCAGCTCCTGCTCGAGTTCCACGCTGCGCTGCATTCCCGCCTCGAGGTCGATAGTCGTCGTATTGCGGAACTCGCTGAACTCCGACTCCAGCTGTTCCAGCAAGGTTCTCAGCTGGTCGCGCTCCGACCGCAGCGTGTCCCGTTCCTCGACCGCGCCGGCAAGCCGGTCTTCAGCTGACTCCGCGGCGTCGCGAATCTGCTGGAACTTCACGTGTTCTCCTTCGAGTTCGGCCTGCAACCCAGTGATCTGGCCTTCGCTGTCAGCGAGGCGCAGCTGGAGTTCATTGGCATCTTTGAGGGCTGATTCCAGTGTGGACCGCATCGCCGAAATTTCGCTGTCTGCATTCGCCCGAGTCTCTGTCTTGGCGCGTTCGGTATCCCGACGCAGTTCCTGCAGGTCCGATTGCAACCGGGCACTGTCAGTCCGCGCGGCGTCCAGTTGCACCGAGAATTCTTCTACCTTGTTGCTCAGCGGAACGCTCGCCTGCTCGGCAGCCAGTAGTTCCTGGCGCAGTACTTCGATTTCAGATGCTCTTTCAGCCAGGCGATCTTGCAGCTCCTCGTTGGCAAGCTCGCGCTCTGCGCGGCGCCCGTCCATTTCGGAACATTGATTCTGCAGCTTCACAATCTCGGCACTAAGCTCCATGTTGTCGTTGTTCACACGACCAACCTGCTCAGCCTTTTTCTGCAGCGCACCCTCCATACCCGACAACGCGTCGCGATAGTGTTCGAGATCTGCGGTCTGTTGTATCCATTCCGCCTTTCGCCGGTCGATGTATGACTCAAGATCGGTAATATTGATCTTGAGTTCCGCGATCGTAGCTTTCAGACCGTCAACCTGTGCCACGGAAGCTGAGTATTCCTCACGCTGGGCTTTGAGTTGGTCCTGGATTGCCTGTTCGGCGTGTCGGGCAGCGTCTAATTCGGCCTGCAGGTCTGCCAGTGTTGATTCGCCGTTGGCAAGCTGCTTGTCCCTGGCGGCAAGCTCATCGGCGTCCTGGGCAGCAGCTGCCAGCAACGCTTCGAGGCGGCCGCTCCGCAAATCGATTTCAGCCTGCTGTTCTTCTTCACGAATCTTAGCTTCGTCGAGCTCGGCCTGCTGGGCCTTGAAAGCCGCCAGTTGAATCGAGCGATCTTCTTCGAGACGCGCTATTTCTGCATCCCGGCTTACCAGCTCGCCTTCAACGGCAGCCCAGCGCGAATGGAGCTCCTGGATGTCATTTTCCAGGCGTTGCAGCGAGGTCAGCGCAACACCGCCTTCAGGCCTGTCTTCAGCTGCGACTTCGAGGGCGGCAAAGGTGCCGGTATCATCGGTTTCCAGCGCGATATCTTCACCGCCTTCGGGGCCAACGATGACTGCCATCTCGTTGGCCAGCTGCGGTTCCTCGTCACCGGGCTCATGGTCCTTTTTCGCCGTCGTTTCGGCGACGGCCCCGTTTGCTCGTTGAGGCCTGGATTTGGTCCTGCGCTTGCGTGTCATATCTCTGTCTCGGTTCTTATTGTTTTTCCTGTCGACAGCAGATTGCCGGCACATGAAGAGCCGTTTATCCGTCGACTATACGTTACCGGATCTGCTCTCTGGGCAGCCATCAACATAATATCTGCCGCGCTATGCTGGTCTGCCGCTATCGTCACGATGTCTCTCGCTGTGGAGCGTGTGCACGACGTGCACGATTGCTGTCCGGGTGCCGACGCCGAGTTTGGCGCGGACTGACTTGAGATAGGCGCGCACGGTTTCCACGCTGACGTTCAGCACGCGGGCAATTTCCTTATCACTGGTGCCGCTCATCAATGCCTTGAGCACATCAACTTCCCGCTTCGACAAGCGCCATTTGCTCTTGACCCGCTCGAAATCAACGCCGTCAGACAGCGGCTTGACGATCGGCTCTACAAGCGCGGCATATTTATCTTCCGTTGCTTCGTCGGCGAGCCCGTGCAGTGGGAAGAGCTTAAGGCTGTAGAATTCGTTCTCGAGCAATACCAGCGCGCAACGCTCGCCTGGTCTTTCGATGATCAGTTGCCGGGCGATATTTGTACCCTTCAGTTCCGAGTGGAACAGACTGCGTGCTTCCGCCAGCGCCTGGCCCAGCAGGCGATGATCATGAGATACGGCATCATCGGGCACGGATGAGGACAGAAGTTCGCCTTCATGATCAATGATGAGCAGCAGCGGGAGACGCCGTTGGCGCAGAATGTCGCTGAGCTTAAAATGATAGCGCTCGTCGGCCTTCTGGAGATCGGCCGACTGCAATTGAGGTTTGTCGGCTCGGTCGGAGCCCATGCCTGTCCCCTTTAGGTTTCTTCTTGTTCTAAGGTTCGTGATCGCAGCGTTTGTTCGGGCGGATTCCTGCCACTAAACGCACGCCTCGAACGCGACGTACCTTGCAGTCTTTGTTGGCCTGAGCCTTCGGTATGTCTCACCAAAGATCCACGCACTGCTGCATCTGCTCACAAATATGCGGATTTGTGTCGCAGAGTGCAAGGTGACAGACCACACATTTTTGAACTCGCCTTAGACGTGGAGTGGTCCAATTTGGGGGATCGGCAGGGGCTGACCAGGCAACATAAGCTCAGAAGAGGCAACTAGCTGCAGTGTCGAAATCGCTGACGGGCAGGAGGCGCCAAGTGCGGAGCCGGCGGAGCCCTGGCCGGAAGGAACGCTCCTTGCAGGTGGTTCAGGCCCTGGTCTTGGGCCGGTATTCGCACAGATCCGCAATCACACAGTGCGGGCAGTCTGGCTTGCGGGCCTTGCACACGTAACGGCCGTGCAGGATCAGCCAGTGATGAGCATCCTGCTTGAACTCCTCTGCCGTGAATTTCAGCAGGCGTTTTTCCACCGCCAGTGGCGTCGGGCCCGGCGCGAGGCCGGTGCGGTTCGATACGCGGAAGATGTGCGTGTCGACAGCAATGGTGGGTTCCCCGAAAGCGGTGTTCAAAATGACGTTGGCCGTTTTGCGGCCGACCCCCGGCAACTTCTCCAGCGCTTCGCGCGTACGTGGCACCTCACCGTCGTGCTCGTCGATCAGGATCCGGCAGGTCTTGATGATGTTGGCGGCTTTGCTGTTGAACAAGCCGATGGTCTTGATGTAAGCCTTCAGCCCGGCTTCGCCGAGCTCTAGTATTGCGCGCGGCGTGCTGGCCACCGGGTAAAGTTTCGCGGTGGCCTTGTTGACACCCACATCCGTGGCCTGGGCCGACAGGATGACAGCCACCAGGAGTTCGAAGGGCGTGTGGTACACGAGCTCCGTGGTGGGCGCAGGATTGGCGGCGCGCAGGCGGCGATAGATTTCGGCGCGTTTGCCGGGGTTCACTGCAGGTCCTTTGTCTGCTTGTCATCCGGGGCCGCCCGCCGCCGTTCCAGCAGGTTCCGACCGGCAATCAGCGCCGCCAGGCTAATGAAGGCACCCGGCGCCAGTCCTGCCAGTGGAATAGACACACCTTCCGGCAGGACCCTCAGCTGCAGCGATGCCCCGAAGTCGCCGAACAGCATGCCCGCGCCGGCCAACAGTGTCCCCTGGCCAATCACTTCACGCAGTGCGCCGAGCATGACCAGCACGGCAGCGAAGCCCAGGCCGTGGCCGAGGCCGTCGGCCAGCGCGGCGCCCACGCTGTGGCGGGACGCAAAGGCTTCGGCGCGGCCGAGGATGACGCAGTTGGTTACGATCAGCGGGATAAAAATACCGAGGCTGCCGTGCAGTTCAAAAAACCATGCCCGCGCGACGAGATCTACCGCGCTGACAAAGCCGGCAATCAGCAGCACGTAGACGGGCAGGCGCAGATCGCGATGAATCCAGCCGCGGGTGGCGGCCACCAGGGCGTTACTGGCGCACAGCACCAGCACCGTGGCAAGCCCGAGGCCCAGTCCATTGATCACCGTGGTCGTGACTGCCAGCAGCGGGCACAGCCCCAGCAGCTGCACCAGGCCCGGGTTCGTCTGCCACAGGCCGCGCAGAAAATTTTCTTCGCTGTTTTCCGTGGTCATGTCGCTAGCCGGCATCGGTGGGGGGGAGCGCGTACAGATCGTTGCGGTGCATCCGGTAATACTCCAGCGCCAGGCGCACGGCGTTCAGCACTGCGCGGCTGGTGATCGTGGCGCCCGTGAGCTGGTCGAAGTCTCCGCCATCGCGGCGCAGGGTCCAGGTGGCGGCCGGCAAATTGGTGTCCCGGCCGTCAAAGGCCAGGATCCAGTCGTCGCGCGCAGCGTCGATGCCATCTCCCAGTCCGGGTGTTTCCGTGTGGGCCACCACACGCACGCCGTGAATCTCGCCGGTGGCGGAAATGCCGATCAGCAGGCGAATCGCGTCGACGTAACCGTCCGGCGCGACGGCCGTCAGCACCAGGCCTGCCGGCTCGCCCCCGCGGCGGGCCCGGTAGACGGGCAGCGCGTCCGCAGTGCCGAGCGCCGCGGGTGCTGTCAGCATGGCCTGGTCAAGGTGCGGCTGGTTGTCGTAGTTGTCAGGCAACACGGCCTGCAGCGTCGCCAGCAGCTTCTGCGCCTCGTTCCGGACAATACGCTCGCGGGTCGCCATATTGAGGCCGGCCAGCAGTAACGCGGCCAGCGTCGCTACGATGACGAGCGCTGCGAGAGCCCGCACCGGGCTCATGCCGGCGGTTCCCGCAGGCCGTAAGCCACCGGTCGCGTATAGCGGTCGATCAGCGGTACCGCCATATTCATCAGCAGCACTGCGAACGCGACACCGTCGGGAAAACTGCCCCACGTGCGAATCAGATAGATCAGCACGCCGATGCCGGCGCCGTAGATCAGGCGCCCCCGTTCCGTGGTAGCGGCCGATACCGGATCGGTGGCGATAAAAAATGCGCAGAGCATCGCGCCGCCGCTGAACAGGTGAAAACCGGGCGACGGATAGCTCGCCGAGTCGATCAGGTAGAAAGTGGCGGCCGGAACCAGCAGTCCGCCGATCACCCCCGCCGGGATGTGCCAGCGGATCACCCCGCGGAACAGCAGCCAGAGGCCACCCAGGGCGACAAAGTTGCCAATCCATTCCCAGCCGCGGCCACCGAAGTCACCGTAGAGGGAACTGTCGCGGATCTCCGCCACCATGCGCATGTCACCCAGTTCGGTTTGCATCAGGTCCAGTGGCGTGGCGCGCGTCAGCGCGTCCAGCGTGAGGTTGTCCGGCAAGGCACCGATGGCCGTAAAGCGCAGGTTGGCCAGGAATCCGATGCCTTCATAATCGATATCACCCATGCGCGGCGGCAGCCAGTTGGTGAGCTGGTCGGGGAACGACACCAGCAGGGCCACGTAACCGGCCATTGCCGGGTTGAACAGGTTGTTGCCGACCCCGCCGTAGGCGTGCTTCGCAATGCCGATCGCAAACGCGCTGCCCAGCGCGGTAATCCACCAGGGTGTCAGTGGCGGCAGCGAGAATGCGAGCAGAACGCCGGTGACCACGGCGCTGTAGTCGCCAACAAACACGGCTACCGGGCGACGCTGCGTGCGCAGGCAAAAGGCCTCGGTGCTCACGGCCGCGATGATGGCTACCGCCATGTTGAAGACGATGCCAAAGCCAAAAAACCAGATGTAGCCGAGCAGCGCCGGCACGAGGGCATACAGGACCCGACGCATCAGTACCGGCACGCCGACGGCGCTGCGCAGGTGGGGTGCACTGCGCAAGTCAGTCGCCATCGCGATCACCACCTTTGTCGTCAACGCGCGTCAGCAGGGCGGCCAGCGCTGCACTGGCCTCGTCGGGCGTCGGGCCGTTGGCGTACTGCCGGTCTGCGGCCGCCAGCCGTACGCTGCGGGCTTTGCTGCGTTGCTGGGCCAGCCGAGCCTGCTGTTGGCGTTCCCGATGCGCCCGCTGGCGCGCCTTGGCCTGGGTGAAACGCTGCGTCAGCGCGATGTGGCTCGGACACACGTAGTCGCAGCAGCCGCACTCGATGCAGGCATCCAGGTGCAAGTTGTCCAGCTGGTCGGGAATGTTGCGGTCACAGGCGTAGAGCAATTCCTGGGGCAGCAGCCGGGCCGGGCACACGCGGCTGCATTCGGCGCAACGGATGCAGGGAAACTCCGGCTGGGGGTCGCTCAGTTCACCGGGCGCGGCCACCAGCAGGCAGTTGGTGGCCTCCGTGACGGGCAGCTGGTCGCCGGCCAGGGCCACACCCATCATTGGGCCACCCATCACCAGGTTGCAGTCGGCGGTGGTGTAACCGCCCGCTGCGGCCACCAGGTCAGCCAGCGGCGCGCCGAGGCGGACTTCCACGTTGACCGGGTTGGCGACTCCGCCGCCAGTCACCGTGACGATGCGGGAAATCAGTGGGCGGCCGGCCCGGATCAGGTCGCTGATGGCGGCGGCGGTCGCCACGTTCTGACACACCATGCCTACGTCGCGCGGCAGGCCGCCGGCCGGCACCTCGCGCCCTGTGAGGAGCTCCACGAGCTGGCGTTCGCCCCCGGCCGGGTATTTGGCTGTGACCTCGGCAATGTCGACACGCGGGTCACCTTCGGTGTCCAGCACCTCTCGCAGGGCCAGCCGCGCGGCAGGCATGTCCGATTCCACGGCAATGACGGCCTGCTCACAGCCCAGCGCAAGGAGCATGATGCGTGCGCCGTCAATGACGCGCTCTGCCCGCTCCCGCATCAGCATTTCGTCACAGCTGATGTAAGGCTCACATTCGGCCCCGTTCAGTATCAGCAGCTCGACCGCCTGTGTGCCGCCCAGCTTTTCGGCAGTCGGAAATACCGCACCTCCCAGGCCCACGATGCCGGCGCGGGCGATCAGCTCGCGCAGGCGGTCGGGCCCGAGGTGGCTGGGGTCGCCGGCGGGGGCGCAGTCTGCGTAACGCGAGTCCTGACCGTCGGAGTCGATCACTATGCACGGGGCGATGCGTTGACCGGGTCCGGGGATGGCGCACGGGCGTATGCCGCTGACCCGGCCGGAAATCGATGCGCAGATCGTATTGCCGACGGTGCCTGCCAGGTGCGCGACGGGTTGGCCGGTGTGTACGGCATCGCCCGGCGCCACCAGCGGTTCCGCCTGGCGCTCCGGGCCAAGATCCAGCGGCAGCTGCACCTGTGCCGGCAGTGGTGCGATCAAGATGGATTGCGCCGTGGACATCGCCTTGTTCGACTCCACCCGCACGCCCCAGGCGGGGCGGGGTGGTTGCCGGTCATACGGCAGCGGCTGATTCACGCCGCTGCTCCGCGCGGTTGCAGCCCGATGCAGTCGACCGGGCAGGGTGCTATGCAGAGTTCGCAGCCGGTGCATTGCGCCGCCAGGATCGTGTGCATGAAGCGCGGCGCGCCGACGATCGCGTCCACCGGGCAGACCTCCAGGCAGCGGGCGCAGCCGATGCACAGCTCTTCGTCGATCAGGGCGACCTGCGCGGGGTGGTGGGTGCCGTAGTCCGCATCCAGGGCCACCGGCTCGCGCTGCAGCAGCCGGGCCAGGTCAGCGATGGTCTCGTCGCCGCCGGGCGCGCAGCGATTGATCGGGGCCGCGCCGCGAACAATGGCGGCCGCGTAGGGCCGGCATCCGGGGTAGCCGCACTGGGCACACTGCGACTGGGGCAACAGCCGGTTCACCTGTTCTACCGCAGCGTCGTCATCGGTGCCACGCAACAGCGTTGCGGTCATCAGCAGTGCGGCGCCGGTCAGCGCTGCGAGTCCGGCGAGTAGTGCGACGGCTTCGATCATTGGGCCTGCGGGTGTCTGCAGGTAGCTGCCAGTTCAAACAAGGACCTTAGAAATACCATCTAAACTCTTGTTAAACCAGAGAAACCTAGGAAGGCCATGGACATGATTCCCGCCGTCAGCAGCGTAATTGCGGGGCCCTTCAACGCGGCCGGTACCGCCGCGCTGTCGAGCCTTTCACGCAGTCCCGCGAACAGGATCATCACGAGTCCGAAGCCCAGCCCGGCGCCGAGGCCGCTGGCCATCGCGGTCAGCAGGCTGTCGCTCTGCCGCGCATTCAGCAGCGCAATGCCCAGCACGGCGCAATTGGTTGTGATCAATGGCAGATAGATGCCCAGCACCTGGTGCAGCAGCGGACTCAGCCGGCGCACCATCAGTTCCGTGAACTGCACTGCGCCGGCAATCACGAGGATGAAGCTGATAATGCGCAGGTACTCCAGCTCGAAGGGCTGTAGCAGGAAGGTGTCGATCAGATAACTGCAGGCCGCGGCCAGGGTCAGTACGAACGCGGTGGCCAGCGACATGCCGGCCGCCGTCTCGAACCGCTGGCTTGCCCCGAGCAGCGGGCAGAGGCCGAGAAACTTCACCAGGACCAGGTTGTTGACCAGCACCGTGCCGACGATGACGAGGCCCAGCTCCGTCATCAGGTCACTCGCATGCCGGAGCGGGCGCCGGTGTCCGGGCCCAGCAGGAAAATTTCCTTGCCTTCACCCGCCGCCAGCACCATGCCTTCGGACACGCCGAAACGCATTTTGCGGGGTGCCAGGTTGGCGACCACGATGACTTGCCGCCCCGTGAGCGCATCGGGCTCGTAGGCTGAGCTGATGCCGGACAGGACCTGGCGTTCCTGGCCGCCCACGTCGAGGGTCAGGCGCAGGAGTTTGTCCGCGCCTTCAACCCTTTCGGCAGTCAAGACCGTGGCCACGCGCAGTTCCACCTTCAGAAACTCGTCAATGCTGATGGTGTCGTCCGTCGGCGGCTCAGCATCGGTGTTCGCCGCTGTCGCCGATTCGCGCACTGCGTCGACCATGGCAGCCACCGCCTTTTCTTCCACCCGCTGCAGCAAGGGCTCGAACTTCTGCACGTGGTGGCCGAGCAGCGGCGTGACGCGCGCCCCCCAGTCCAGTTCTCCGGCGCCCAGGAAAGCTTCCGCCTTGACTGCCAGCCTCGGCAGCACCGGCTTCAGGTAGGTCAGCAGCACCCGGAACAGGTTGATGCCCTGGGTGCAGACGCTTTGCACCCGAGCTGCCTGGTCGGGATCTTTGGCCAGCACCCAGGGTTTGTGCTCGTCGATGT
The DNA here is from genome assembly GCA_964613615.1 of uncultured Chromatiaceae bacterium. GTDB lineage: Bacteria > Pseudomonadota > Gammaproteobacteria > Steroidobacterales > J054. The sequence goes on along the minus strand of CAZTIB010000241.1, from coordinate 29,317 downwards.
ATTGGTTCGCGCGATCGGCCAGGGCCATGATTTCGCGCATGGCTTTGCCGTACTCGCGCGCCTCATAGTGCTCGGCGATGCCGTCACCGGCGGCGACGAAGTGCGCATACAGGTCGGCATCATCCAGCTCGCCGGCCAGCTGGCCGTCGAACCGGCGCGTGATAAAGCCGGCACAGCGGCTCGCGATATTGACGAATTTGCCCACCAGGTCGGAATTCGTGCGGCTGACGAAGTCGTCCAGATTCAGGTCGAGGTCGTCCAGCCCGGGGCCCAGCTTGCAGGCGTAGTAATAGCGCAGGTACTCCGGATTCAGGTGCTCGAGATACGTGGCCGCAGGAATGAAAGACCCGCGGGACTTGGACATTTTTTGCCCGTTGACCGTCAGAAAGCCGTGCACGAACACGCCGCTGGGTTTGCGAAATCCGGCCCCTTCCAGGACCGCGGGCCAGAACAGCGTATGGAAATACGCGATGTCCTTGCCGATAAAGTGGTAGACCTCGGCAGCGGAATCCGGCGCAAAGTAGTGGTCCACGCCAGGTTGCCCCGTCGTATCGGCGAGATTTTTCAGGCTGGCGAGATAGCCCACCGGCGCATCGAGCCAGACATAGAAGTACTTGTCTTCGGTGTCCGGGATTCGGAAGCCAAAGTAGGGTGAATCCCTGGAGATGTCCCAGTCCCGCAGCCCGGTCTGAAACCATTCATCAAGTTTCTTCACGACACCTGGATCTACCACGCCTGAACCAATCCAGTCGCGCAGCGATGTCTCGAAGGCGCCGAGCGTGAAGAAATAGTGCTCTGATTCGCGTTCCACCGGGGCCGAGCCGCTCAGCACCGAGCGGGGGTTGACCAGTTCTGCGGGTGTATAGGTGCCGCCGCAGGACTCGCAGCTGTCGCCGTACTGGTCTTCCGCCCCGCAGCGCGGGCAGGTGCCGCGGACGAATCGGTCCGGCAGGAACATCTGCGCCTGTTCGTCGTAGGCCTGCCGAATAGATCGCTGCGTGATGTAGCCGCCATCGCGCAGCCGCGTGTAGATCTGCCGGACGAAGCCCTCGTTTTCGGGCGAGTGCGTGGTGTAGTAGTTGTCGAAAGCCACGCCGAAGCCGGCGAAATCGCGTTGATGCTCCGCGCGGATTGTGTCCACCAGGGCCTCGGGTTCCACGTCCAGCTCGCGCGCGCGGAGCATGACCGGCGTGCCGTGGGCATCGCTCGCGCACACGTAGGTGCAGCGATGACCGCGCAGGCGCTGAAACCGCACCCAGATATCGGTCTGGATGTACTCCACAAGGTGACCGATATGGATGGAGTTGTTGGCATAGGGCAGGGCACTGGTGACCAGGATCTGCCGGGAATCGGGTGACATGGGGGGCCGCGCCAGGTGGGATAACAGGCGGGTATGCTAGCAGCCGGTGAACACCCCGCGCGAGGGGCAAGGCCAGTGTCCTGCGCTACTCGAGGTCGCGGTATTCCTCGAGGTTGCGTTTCTCGATGGCGGCTTCGTAGGCCGTGCGGCCCGAGATCGCGCCTTTGTCCGCCAGGCTCTTCAGCGTGGAGTCCATGGTGCACATGCCCTGCTGCCGGCCGCTCTGCATGGCGTTCTCGAGCTGGTCCAGTTTGCCCTGCCTGATCAGGTTGGCCACGGCCGGGGTGTTAATCAGTATCTCCAGCGCCGCCACCCGGCCAGCCCCGTCCTTGTGCTTCAGCAACTGCTGGGAGATGACGCCGCGCAAGGATGTCGAGAGCATGGTGCGCACGTGCGGCTGTTTGTCCGTCGGGAAGGAATTCACGATCCGGTCCACGGTGGCTGCAGCGCCGTTGGTGTGCAGCGTGCCCATTACGAGAATGCCCATCTCCGCGGCCGTTACCGCAATGCTGATGGTTTCCAGGTCGCGCATTTCGCCCACCAGGATGACATCCGGGTCTTCACGCAGGGCCGAGTGCAGCGCGTCGGCGAAGCTGTCGCTGTGCCGGCCAATCTCCCGTTGCGAGATCAGGCATTTCTTCCGCTGGTGGACGAACTCGATAGGGTCTTCAATCGTCAGGATATGGCCATTGATCCGGTCGTTCAGCGCGTCGACCATTGCCGCCAGCGTCGTCGACTTGCCGGAACCGGTCTTGCCGGTCACCAGGATCATGCCCTGGGAAACCTTGCAAAGGTTCTCGACCACCGCGGGCATGGCCAGTTCTTCCAATGTCTTGGCCTGGGAAGGGATGGCGCGGAACACGGCGCCCATACCGCCCAGGTGCTGAAAAACATTCACGCGGAAGCGCGCCACGCCTTCCACAGCATAGGCAAAGTCCGCCGCATCGTGGGCCGCGAAATCCTTTTTGGTCTGCTCCGACATCAGTGGCAGCAGCAGCACCCGCGCGTCTTCGGCAGACAGCACGTCGGGATTGATGGGTGCCAGATCACCGAAGATTCGCATGCGTAACGGCTGGCCGGCTACCAGGTGCAGATCCGAGCCCTGCTTCACGATCAGCTGCTTCAGGTGTTCGTCGATCGCGTTCATCAGGCCAGGTCAATCTTTGGCAGTACGGACGTGTCCGTCACGAATTTCTGGAAGGCCGGTTTGTCGGTGGCGAAACGATAGGCGTCATCGGGATCGATTTGCTTGGCATGAATCGCGTCCATCAGCGCCTGATCCATGGTGTGCATGCCGTAGTCCTTGCCCATTTGCAGCTGCGCCGCGAGCTGGTGCGTCTGGTCCGTCATGATGAGTTTGCCGATGGCCCGGGTCATGGTCATGATTTCAAGGCAGGCACGCCGGCCTCTTCCGTCCGGGGTCTTCACCAGGTTTTGAGTGATCACGGCGTTCAGACTCTGGGACAGGAAACTCTTGGTCTGCTCTTTCATGTCGCCGGGCAGCGCATCGATCATCCGGTCGATGGTCTTGGTGGCGCCGGTGGTGTGCAGCGTGCCGAGGACCAGGTGTCCCGTCTCCGCCGCCGTCATGGCCATGGAGATCGTCTCCGCGTCGCGCAATTCACCCACCAGGATCACGTCGGGGTCCTCGCGCAGCGCGGCGCGAATGCCGTCGGCAAAACTGTGCAGGTGTGTGCCGAGTTCCCGCTGGATGACCTGGGCGCGGTGGCTTTCGTGCACAAACTCGATGGGGTCTTCCAGGCTGATGATGTTGGTGCTGCGGGTGTTGTTCAGGTAATCGATCATTGCCGCCAGCGTGGTGGACTTGCCGGTGCCGGTGGAGCCGGTGACCAGGACCATGCCCTGATGATGGTCGCAGAAATGCGCCAGCGTTGCCGGCAGCCCGAGCTTGTCGAGGCTCGGGACCTCGTTCGGGATGAAGCGGAAGGTCGCGCCAATGCCGGTGTCTTTCCGGAAGACGTTGACGCGAAAGCGGCCGCCGTCCTCCGATACATAGGAAAAGTCGATGTCATGACCGCCGACGAAGCGCTCGCGCAGATTGGCCGACAGGATCTCGTTCACATAGGCCTCGAGCTCGGCGTCGGCCAGTTCGCGAAACTTGATCGGCATCAGATCGCCGTGCATTCGCAGCATGGGTGGCACGCCCACAGCCAGGTGGACATCAGAACAGCCCTGGGCAAGGCCGAGCTTCAAAAAGGCATCGATTCGCGCCATGAGATTCCCGGCCGCCTCGTCAGGCGACCTTGTCGAGAGCTTCGTTGATCGCATCCATGGACGCGAAACGCTTGGTCTTGTCCACCGCCATAGCCGAGCCGACGATCGCCGCGAGATCCGGGGAAATGTCAGGATTCAGGGCTTCACAGGGCTGGCATTTGCCCTGCACGTGCTGGTACATGACGGCCATGTGGTCGCCCTTGGAATAGGGGGGTTGTCCCGTCAGCATTTCGTAGATGATGACCCCGAGGCTGTACACGTCGGCGCGTACGTCCACCTTCTTGCCGAGAATCTGTTCCGGCGCCATGTATTTCGGCGAGCCGATGACGTAACCGGTCTTCGTGAGCTGTGTGTCGCCGCTGCTGGCCGCTGCCGCCACCCCGAAGTCCACGATCTTCAACAGGCCGCCGTCGTTGATCAGGATGTTCGCCGGTTTCAGGTCGCGATGCACGATGCCTACCGAGTGCGCAACAGACATCCCGGTGGCGATGTCCCTGCTCCAGCCGATGGCCTTATCGAAGGGCAGGGGTTTGTGACCAGACAGTTCAGCGCTCAGCGTATGCGACGGGAAGTACTCCATCGAGATCGCGTAGGCACCGCCGAGGCTGACGAAGTCGTAGATACGAATAACATTTTCGTGCGTGATCTTGCGCGAATAGCGGAGTTCGTGGACGAAGCGCTTCATCATTTCTTCGTCGGAGCTGACATTGGCGTTCAGGAACTTGAGGATCAGGCGTTCCTCAACCACGATATCTTCCACCAGCAGCACGGTGCCGAAAGCGCCTTTGCCGATCTGTTCAATGAACTTGTAGCGGGTTTCGATCACGTCGCCGGGGCGCAGCGTGGTGATGTCCAGCCGTGCACCCGGAATATCGCTTGGGGCAATGACTTCGGTTTTTGCCGCCACGTCTTCCAACAGCGTGGCGCCCTCCTGCATGCGCTGTGCCAGGCTGTCGCTGCTGCTCCCGGGGGCCGAGCTGCCGCGGCCCGAGTTCCCACCCGTGTCCGCCATCGTCCCCGAAAAACGGTTGTCGATCCGCACCACGGCATCCGACGCCACCCTTGCCAGGGTTTCGTCAGTGCCGCTCATCAGGGGCTGCAACTTGGCTTTGATCGTGTCGGCGGTCCGTTCGGAGGTCAGTTTTGCGATGGCGTTGACGGCCTCCAGGCGAATTTCCTTTTCCGGACTGTTCAGCAGCGGCAGCACACTGACCAGTACCTGTTCACTGCCGAGTTTGCCCAGGGCCCGCAGCGCGGCTGGCACCGACCGGGCATCTTCGTCCAGCATCTTCGACAAGGCCGAGACGGCCTTGGGGTCGCCGATTTCGCCGAGTGCATCGGCGGCACGTTCGCGTACCCACCAGTCCTCGTCGCGGGTGGCCTCGATCAGGTGGTTCACCGCGCGCTCGTCCTTGGTCTGGTTCAGGATCTCGATGGCAGAGCGGCGAATATTCTCGTTTTGATCACGAATGAGCTGCAGCACGGCGTCCATAACTTTCGGCCCGCCGATCGTCGCCAGCGCGTCGGCAGCGCGGGAGCGGACCCACCAGTCATCGTCCTCGATCGCGTTGAGCAGGTGGCGGATCGTGTTCGGCTCGGCGATTTCGTTCAGGACCTCGACGGCGGAACGGCGGGCGTACTCGTTCTCGTCTTTCAACACCTTGACCAGGTATTTCATGGTGTCCGGATGGCGCATCTTGACGAGCAGGTCAACGGACTTGCTCTGCACCTCGAGGTCCGGATCGAGGAGCATCCCGGTGATCACCTTGACGTCTTTTTGCCCGTCCTGATTCATCAGCGCGGCCAGCGCAGCCTGGCGCACGCTCTTGTTCTTGTCCTTTAGCTGGGCCTGCATTGCGGCGCTCACATCGGGCCGGTTGAAGCGCGACAGGATGTGGATCAGGTGAATGCGCACCGCGAGATCTTTGCCCGTCAGCCGGGATACCAGGTCGGGTACGTGGGACTCGTCGGCAACGTCGCCGACGATCTTGAACAGCGCGGCTTTTTCCCGGGGCTCCAGGGCATAGGCCTTCCGCAGCAGTGCGGAGACCCCAAGCCGCTCTTTCTTGGTGCGCAAAACCTCGATTACCGCTGGCGTGGAGATTCCTTCGGTGCCCAGCAGGTTAAGGAGCTTGTTGACGTCATAGCCGCCGGTGGTGGACAGCGCCCAGGTGACGCCCTGCACGCAGCGCGGATTGGAGTGCTGCAGCCCTTCTGCGTAAGCGGGAAAAGTCTTGTCGTTCAGCTGGCTGCTGAGGGCGTCGATGAGCACGTTGGTCTGCTGCTTGTCGGCCACGGCGAGGGCATCGATCACCTTGGGCAGCGCGTTCACGCCAATGGTCTTCAGCGTGTCCGCCGCCTTGCGCGCCGTCGGCGACTCGACGTTTTGCTCCTCCAGCAACCTGGCGATGGAGCGTTCGGCTTTAAATGTACTGAGGAACTTCATCCAGAGCGCACGTCTTTTAGCCACACCTGATCGTGGAAAGTTTATGTCAAAGCAGAAGTCCGGACACGCACCAGCCGGCGCCGGCGATTATGCCACACGGTCGTCGCCTGCCCGGGCCGTTGCCGGGCCGGGAGGTGACCTGTGCGCCACGTCTGCCGGCCGCGTCCGGCGTCGGGGAACACCCTCTTGCTGCTGTTAGAATGTCGCGCCTCTGGGCCTCCGCATACTGTTAAACCCGTCACGGATCATGGCACCGGCGGCCGCTGGCGGGCTGACGGCGCCGGAACGGGCCGTTTTTTTGGAGACAGCATGAGCATCAAGTCTGACCGCTGGATTCGCCGCATGGCCGAAGAGCACGGCATGATCGAACCCTTCGAGTCCGGCCAGATCCGGGAGGGCAAGAATGGCCGGCTGGTGTCCTTCGGCACCTCGAGCTACGGCTACGACGTGCGCTGCGCTGCGGACTTCAAGGTCTTCACGAACATCAATTCGGCCGTTGTCGACCCCAAGGCCTTCGATGAAAACAGTTTCGTCGACAAGCAGGCGGACATCTGCGTCATTCCGCCGAATTCTTTCGCCCTGGCCCGGACGGTGGAGTATTTCCGGATTCCGCGGACCGTGCTGACGATCTGCCTGGGTAAATCCACCTATGCGCGCTGCGGCATCATCGTCAATGTCACGCCCCTGGAGCCGGAGTGGGAGGGGCACGTGACGCTGGAATTCTCCAATACGACGCCGCTGCCGGCCAGGATCTATGCCAACGAGGGCGTGGCGCAGATGCTGTTCTTCGAGTCCGACGAAGTCTGCGAAACCTCCTACAAGGACCGTGACGGAAAATACCAGGGCCAGCGAGGAGTTACGCTGCCCCGCGCCTGACGTTCAGAGCGCCTCGTCGATCTGCACCGGCGCGCCCAGGCGCTTGCCGTCAAGCCACGCAGCACCGTCACGCAGCGACAGCCGGCCACTGGCCAGCCAGCCAATGGCTTGCGGGTAGACCAGGTATTCGCCGTGCTGCACGCGCGCCCGCAGGCTGGCCGCATCGTCGGTGGATCGAACTGCAACGCGGTACTGAATGATGCCCGGTCCCGCGTCGAGTTCCGGCACGACGAAATGCACGGTCGTGCCGTGCCACGAATCGCCCGCTGCGAGCACGCGCTCATAGGTATTCAGGCCGCGGAACTTTGGCAGCAGCGACGGGTGCACGTTGAGCATTCGGCCCTGGTAGGTCTCGACGAGGGGGTCTGGCAGGATCCTCATGAACCCCGCCAGGACCACAATTTCGGGATCCACGCGCGCCAGTTCGCCGGCCAGCGCCTGCTCTGCAGCGGACCGATCGGCAAAGCCCCGGTAGTCCACGGCAACCGCGGGAATTCCGGCGTCCCGCGCCCGTGCCAGGCCAAGGGCGTCGGGGACATCGCTGAGTACGGCTGCCAGTCGAATGCGCAGCTGAGCGTTCTGGACCTGGTCGATAATGGCCTGCAGGTTGCTGCCGCTGCCGGATACCAGGACGGCGGTGGCAGGCCCGGCGCCAAGACCCTCGCTCACGGCTGCATCTGCACCTGGCCCGAGCCAGCGACGATTTCACCCACTTGATACACCGTCTCGCCGTGAGCCGTCAGCGTGTCTTTGAGATTGCGGGCCTGCTCGGCCGGTGCGGTCATGACCAGGCCGATACCGCAGTTAAAGGTGCGCCGCATCTCCGTTTCGGGTACCTGGCCGGTCTGCTGCAGCCAGTCGAACACCGGTGGCCTGGGCCACGCGTTGGCATTGACCCGCGCATCCACGTGGCCTGGCAGGACGCGGGCCAGGTTCTCGGCCAGGCCACCGCCGGTGACATGGGCGATGCCCGTAACGGTATGGGCCTGCAGCGCCGCCAGCACCGCGCGCACGTAGATGCGGGTCGGGGTGAGCAGGAGGTCGCCTATCGGCCGGCCGCCGACGGGCGTGGCCGCCCCGTCGGGGGCTCGTTCGAGAATGCGGCGGATCAGCGAGTAGCCGTTGGAATGCGGCCCGGTGGATGCCAGGCCCAGGACCACGTCCCCGGGCTGAATCGCGCCGCCGTCGAGCAGCTGTGCCCGGTCCACGACACCGACGCAGAAACCGGCCAGGTCGAGATCGCCTGGTGCATACATGCCGGGCATCTCTGCCGTCTCCCCGCCCAGCAGCGCACAGCCGGCCTGACGGCATCCTTCGGCCACGCCTGTCACGACGGCGGCGCCGGTCTCTACGTCCAGCTGGCCTGTCGCGAAGTAGTCGAGGAAGAACAGCGGCTCGGCGCCCTGCACCAGCACGTCGTTCACGCACATAGCCACCAGGTCGATGCCCACCGTATCCAGGCGCCCGAGGTCGATGGCCAGCCGCAGTTTGGTGCCTACACCGTCGGCACCCGCAACAAGAACGGGGTTCTCGTAGGCGGCAGTATCGAGCTCGAACAGGCCACCGAAGCCGCCGATGCCGCCGAGCACGCCCCGACGGTGAGTCGCGGCAACCAGCGGTTTGATTCGGTCTACCAGTTCATTGCCGGCGTCGATATCGACACCGGCGTCCCGGTAAGTCAGGGGTGTTTTGGTGGGCATCTTCATCCCAAAGGTGGGCAGGCCGCCGGTATGATAGTGCAAATGCAACGGACGAAGACAAGGACGGCCGCGGTCGCACCGCTGGTCGCGCTGAGCCTCTGCGCGCTTGTCGTCGCGACTGGTGCGCCGGCCCGGGCCGCCACCGTGCAGGATCTCTACAGCGCCGAGGTGCAGGCGCCCGGCGACGAGCTGCCTGAGGTGTTTCGCGCAGCGCTGGCAGCCGTAGCGGTGCGGGTCACGGGGAGCCGGGCCGCGTCATCGCCTGAGACCCTCGCGGCCCTCGGCGATCCCGCGGTCCTGGTGCTGCAGTATCGCGTCACTGAGCCGGGCAGCTGGCGGGTGGGCTTCGACCCCGCGGCGGTGCGGAGCCGGCTGGACGCTGCCGGGTTGCCTGTCTGGAGCGAAGAGCGTCCTGCGACCCTGCTCTGGCTTGCCGCGGATTCCGGTCGCGGGGAGCGCGACATCCTGGCCGCAGCGGCCCAGGGGCGAGCAGGCGGCGTGAGCTTGCCGCCGGCGCGCGAACGAGCACTGACGGCCGCCCGCGATTCGTTGCTGACGGCGGCGGAAGAGCGCGGCTTGCCGATGCTGCTGCCCCTGGTCGACACCGAAGACCTCCAGGCTGTCACCTTTGCCGAACTCTGGGGCGATTTCAGCGCGCCGGTGCTGGTTGCTTCTGCCCGTTATCGCGCCGACGCCGTGCTGATCGGGCGCACGCAAACGCTTGACCTCACGGCGCGGCGCGTGCGCTGGACTCTGCTGCTGGCCGGCGAGCGCTGGGATTGGCAAGGGACGCTGGCAGACGGGCCAGAACGCGCGGCCGACCGGTTTGCCGAGAGGCTGGCCAGTGCTGCAGACAGCTTGCGGGAGCTGCGGGTCGAGGTGCGCAATGTCGCCAATCTGGACGCCTATGGCCGCGTCTACAGCTACTTGCGGGGCCTCAGTTCGGTGGAGCGCTGCGATGTCGAGACAGTGAACGCCGATCGCGCGGTGTTCCGGCTCAGCCTGCGCGGCGATCCGGATCAACTCCTGGGCGTTGTGGCCCTGCGCCGGTTGTTGGTGCCAGTTGACGAACCGTCGGCCGACACGGACCTGCAGTTCGCGCTGATCGCCGGACCATGACCTTCGGTTTGCACCATCTGCCGAATGCCATCTGCGTCGTGCGGATCGTGCTGATCCTGCCCATCGTGATGTTGCTGTTGGCGGGTGAATACCGGCTTGCCCTTGGCCTGGTGCTTGTTGCCGGCGCGTCGGATGCCCTGGATGGCTGGCTGGCGAAGACCTTCGGCTGGCAAACGCGGCTCGGCGGGCTCCTCGACCCGGCGGCTGACAAGCTCCTGCTCGTGTCGCTTTTCCTGACCCTGACCTGGCTTGGTCTGACGCCAGTCTGGTTGACCGCGGTGGTGCTGGGGCGTGACCTCGTGATCGTGAGCGGGGCCGTCGCGTTCAATTTTCTGATCAGAAAAGTTCAGCCAGAACCCAGTAAAGTCAGTAAGTTAAACAGCTTTCTTCAACTATTATATGGAGGAAGCGTGCTGGCGCTGCAGGCCTTTGGCTGGCCCCCGGATATCGTGCCGCTACTCATCGGCGCCGCGGTGCTGGTCACCAGCGTGGTCAGCGGTCTGGATTACGTGCTGACCTGGGGCCACCGCGCCCGGATCGCTTGACCGGTTGCCGAGGTGGGTGAGGGCATGCAGCAGTTACCCCTGCACGTGGGTCCGGCAGACCAGGCGGCCTTCGATAATTTCTATCCCGGTGACAACGGCGCGTTACTGCACGCCTTGCGGGAAATTGCCGCGGTTGCCCAGCGGGCTGTCCTGTGGGTTTGGGGCCCGCCCGAGAGCGGGCGCACGCACCTGCTGCAGGCCACCAGCGGCGCTGCTGACGCAGCGGGTTACCGAACGGCCTTTGTACCTGCCGCCGACGTGTCCGTGGGTCCCGGGGTGCTGGAAGGTCTGGGCGAACTCGACGTCGTCTGCGTCGATGACATCGACCAGGTAGCCGGTTTTGCAGACTGGGAGCGAGCGTTGTTCAGGCTCTTCGAGGGGCTGCGCCAGTCCGGCTCGCGGCTGGTGTTGTCGGCCCGGTGCGCGCCGTTGCACGCTGCCTTCGAGCTGCCGGACCTGGCGTCGCGCCTGACTTCCGGTGCGACCTTTCGTGTGCAGCTCCTCACCGATGAGGAGAAGCAGGCCGGCTTGCAACATCGCGCGGCCTGGCGCGGCCTGGAGTTGCCCGACGATGTCGCCCAGTATTTGCTCACGCGGGCGGACCGCAGCACGGCTGCGCTGTTCGGCCTGCTCGATCGGCTGGATACAGAATCCCTGGCGGCGCAGAAACGGCTGACTGTGCCCTTCGTGCGTGGGGTCCTCGACGCGGCCCAGCGCGGGCGCTAGCCCTTTAGCGTGGCGCCGATGCTGCGCGTCCAGCCCAGGCCGGCGACAAAGGCCAGGGCGGAGGCGATGCCGAGCACCAGCGCGGGCAGCCGTGACATCGGTCCGGCGAGAATATTCATGGCTGCCACCGTCAGGTAGGGAATCATCAGCGCCGCCACCCAGCCGCCCCAGCGGCGGCCAGGACGGAGTCCGGCGGCCAGCGCGGCGGCCACCGGCAGGGCGGCCGCGCTGGCCAGCGCGCCTTGCGGCGGCCACAGCAGGACCGCCACCGTGGCCAGCAGGCAGGCGAGTGTCACGCCGCGAATCCGGCCCGGCGTCATGCGGTGTCCCAGTCACCGAGGGCCAGCGCGGCCGCGGCCACCCGCGCACCCAGGGCGCTGGCAATGATCTTTTCTTCCTTGGTCGGTTCCACCGCACCCGGATCGTAGGCGACATGACTCGCACCATAAGGCGTGCCGCCGCTGCGGGTGGTCGACAGCGCCGCCTCGGTGTAGGGCACCCCAACCAGCAGCATGCCGTGGTGAATCAGCGGCAGCGCCATGGATAACAGCGTGGTCTCCTGGCCACCGTGCAGGCTGCCGGTCGACGTAAACAGGCCTGCCGGTTTGCCGCGCAGCGTTCCGGCGAGCCAGTCTGCGCTGGTGCCGTCGAGAAAATATTTCAACGGTGCGGCCATATTGCCGAAACGAGTCGGGCTGCCCATTACCAGCCCTGCGCAGTCTGCCAGGTCATCCAGCGAGGCGTAGGGCGCTCCGTCGTCCGGTATTTCCGGCACGCTCGCGTGCGTATCCGCAGACACCGGCGGTACCGTTCGCAGCCGCGCATTGGCGCCGTCGACGCCATTGATGCCCCGGCCAACCTGTGCGGCCAGCCGGGCGGTTGACCCGTGTCGCGAGTAATAGAGCACCAGTATGTCTTTCATCAGTTTGGTAAATCCTGTCGCCCGCCCGCCGCGCAGCTTCGCGCAGTCGACCCGTGGTTAACCTTGAGTATGTTCTGCGGTTCAAACGGGGCCAAGTGTCGCGCGCATGGCAAGATCCTTAGGGCATCGGGGTTTTGTTGTTGTGTCTGCGCCGCAGCCCGTTGCCAGCGCCGGGCGGACTGGACTGCAGACCTTGTCATTGTTGACGCTCGAGGGCGCGCGTTGCTAGTTTGCCAGCCGCCGCTTGTTATGTCTCCCGCCCATGTTCGCACGCTCAATTCCTCGACGACTGGTCGTTTCGCTGCTGGCAATTATTGTGGCCGGCTGCGCGACGTCGCCACCCGTGCAGGAAATGAGCGATGCGCGTCAGGCTATTGCCGCCGCGCGTGAGGCCGGCGCAGCAGAACAAGCGCCTGCCATGCTGGCGCAAGCGGAAAGTCACCTGACCAGTGCAGAAGACTATCTGAGCCGTGGTGAAAACTCGCCGAACTGGTCCTTCGCCCGCCGCGATGCGCGGGCAGCCAAAGAAATCGCACTAGACGCCTTGCTGCGCAGCCGCGAAGCGCGAGACCAGGGGGCCGGTCAACCTCAGTGACGGATTCCGCGTGCCGTTGCCGGCGGTTCTTCATTAGCGGGCAGGTCCAGGGAGTCTGGTTCCGGGCCAGCACGGCCCGGGAAGCCACCCGTCTTGGCCTGACGGGCTGGGCCCGCAACCTGGCCGACGGCCGCGTCGAAGTCCTCGCCGCCGGCGCCACCGAGGCCATCGACGCACTGGCCCGCTGGCTGCACACCGGTCCACCCGCCGCCACCGTTCACGCCGTCGAGCCTGCCCCCGCCGAGCCCGCGGAATGCGAGCACCTCACCGACTTCCGCACCGGGTGAAGTCTCGCCCCTTCCCCACTGCCATGACCCGGGCCCTGTGGATGCGCGTTACTGCCGAAACCATCGCGACCGCAGGCGCTCGAGCACCTTCTCCGGATATCGACGGCTGCCGAGACTGCCGTTATAACGACCGAGGGCGCGAATCCAGTCGCCCTTTTCCATGTCGTGGTAGTACTTCAGGATCGTGCAGCCCATTCTCAGGTTCGTATCGATATTTACCAGCCTGTCGTCAGGCAGCCCGATTTCGTCGAGCCAGAACGGCATGACCTGCATCAAACCCTGCGCACCGGCCACCGATACGGCGTAAGGATCGAAAGCACTTTCGATGTCGATGACCGCAAGAACCATTTCCGGCGGTAATTCCACCCGGCTGGCCTCCCAGTGAGCCTGCTTCAGGATATGCACCCGTTCCTGCGGATCTCGTACCTGGTTGCCGAGTCTCAAGGCCATGTCCGTGAGCCATACCTGGGCATCGAAGCGGTCTGGAAAGCTCGTGCTTTCCCGCATGGCTTCGCGCAGTCGGTCGCGGAGTTCAGGGTCGGGCGCGTCGTCTGCGCGGGCGCCGGGCAGCACGGCGGCCAGCATGGCAGCCACGACGGGCAGCCATGTTGCGTCAGGCCTGAGCCGCCTCGAGCCTTGTCCGGATGAAATCAACCACATCATCAAGCGCAAGATTTTCCTCGTCGCCGCTGCGGCGCTCCCGGTACTCTACGTGGCCGGCCGCCAGTCCTCGTTCGCCCACGGTCAGGCGGTGCGGTAAGCCGAGCAGATCAGCATCGGCAAACTTCACGCCGGGCCGGGCACGGCGATCATCCATCAGCACTTCGATGCCGGCCTGCTGCAGATCGTCGTAAAGCGCATCGGCTGCCGCAGTGACGGAATCGGCGTTCTTTGGATTCAGTACCACGAGCATGACCTGAAAGGGCGCCATCGGCTCGGGCCAGATGATGCCGTTGTCATCGTGATTCTGCTCGATGGCGGCTGCCACGATGCGTGATACGCCGATGCCGTAGCAACCCATCAGCATGGGCGTTTCCTTGCCGTCCTGGTCCAGCACGGTGGCCTGCATCGCCAGGCTGTACTTGTCACCCAGTTCGAAGATGTGGCCTACCTCGATGCCGCGGGCAATCTTCACCGGACCGCCGCCACCGGGGCTGGGATCTCCGGCCACGACGTTGCGCAAGTCTGCGGTGTCGGGTTCGGCCGCATCGCGTCCCCAGTTGGCACCGGCCAGGTGAAAATCTTCTTCGTTGGCGCCGCAGACGAAATCTGCCAGGACCGCGGCGCTATGATCGGCAATTAGCGGGATCGACAGTCCCACGGGCCCGATGAAACCCGGGGGGCAGTTCGCGGCCGCCTCTACCTCGGCCGCGTCGGCCAGGCGCAACGGCGACGCCACACCGGGTAACGCCGCCGCCTTGATGGGGTTCAGCTCGTGGTCGCCGCGTAGCGCAAGGGCCACCAGGCCGCCGTTATCGCCGGCCACCACCAGTGTCTTCAGGCAACGTTCAACCGGGACGTCGAGGTGCGTCGACACCTCTGCCATCGTGCGCCTGGCGGGGGTGTGCACTCGCTCGGCAGTCTGGGCTGCGGCCGGCCGGGTTGCCGCCGGTGCCAGCGCCGGCGCCATTTCCAGATTGGCGGCAAAGTTATCGGCATCGCAGTAGGCGATGGCGTCCTCGCCTGAGTCAGCCAGCACGTGGAATTCCTGGGACCGGGCCCCGCCGATTTCTCCCGAGTGGGCTGCCACCGGGCGAAAGCGCAGCCCCAGCCGGGTGCAGATTCGCGCGTAGGTATCTGCCATGGCCTCGTAGGTCGCGTGCAACGACGCCTGGTCGAGATGGAACGAGTAAGCGTCTTTCATCAGGAATTCCCGGGCCCGCATCAGCCCGAATCGCGGCCGGATTTCATCGCGGAATTTCGTCTGAATCTGGTAGTAGTTCACCGGCAACTGCCGGTAGCTCTTCAGCTCGCGGCGGGCGATGTCGGTAATGACTTCTTCATGGGTGGGGCCGAAGCAGAACTCGCGTTCGTGACGGTCGCGCATCCGCAGCAGCAGCTTGCCGTAAACTTCCCAGCGGCCTGTTTCCTGCCAGAGCTCAGCGGGCTGCACCGCGGGCATCAGCAGTTCGAAAGCCCCGGCGCGGTCCATTTCCTCCCGCACTATCTTTTCGACCTTGCGCAGCGCCCGCAGGCCAACGGGCATCCAGGTGAACAGGCCGGACGCCAGCCGGCGCAACAGGCCTGCGCGAAGCATCAGCTGGTGGCTGATCACTTCCGCTTCTGCTGGGACCTCCTTGTAGGTAGTCAGTGGCAGCTGGCTCAGGCGCATGGGCTTCTAACAGGAACTCTTGTGATGCTGGCGCGGCATTCTAGCGGGAAGCCGGCAGCCCGGCCATTGACCTCGCTTCTCGCGCGGGAAATAGTGGGGGATGAGTGAGGAACATGATCGGGTATCGCGCAGCCGTGCCGTGATCGCCTACGAAGGCTGGCCCTGGCTGCTCGGTACCGTCGTTGGCGGCGTGGTTGCCGCTCGACTGGGTTACAGCGAGGCCGCCGTCGCGATGGCCCTGGTCACAGTCTTTCTGGTGTTTCTGTTCCGCGATCCGGCCCGCGTTGTGCCGCCATTGCCGGACGCAATCTATGCGCCGGTGGATGGCCGGGTCGTTGGCATCGAAGAGGTGGACAGTGCCGGCAGCGGGCCCCGGTGGTGGCGGTTGCAGATACGCGCGAGCCGGCTGGGCGCCTATACCGTGCGCGCGCCCATCGAGGGAACCATCCAGGAAATCGCCGATGACGCGATCGAAGGGCAGCGGCCGGCCGGCTTGCGGATTCGCAGCGAGGAGGGCGACGACGTGCTGCTGGTGTTCCCGCACCGCGGCAGGCTGCGCTCCCCCCGGGCTTTCGTGCGTTATGGTGAACGCCTTGGCCAGGGCGAGCGCTTTGCCTACCTGCGGCTGGCGCCGTTGGCCGAGGTTTATCTGCCCCGCTCATGCCGGCTGATGGTGGCGGTTGCCGACCGGGTCCGGGCGGGCGATACCGTGCTGGGTGAGCTGATTCCCGCGTAGGGTCGCGTGTGTTCGGTCGGGGACCGTGGCAAACTGAAACGTATGTCGAACGAGGCCAGGCAGGACCAGCAGGCCGGTCGCTCCCCGCGTGGCCGCGGCATCTATTTGCTGCCCAACCTGCTGACGACCGGTGCGCTGTTTGCCGGCTTTTACGCCATTGTCGGGTCCATCGACGGCAACTATCAGCGCAGCGCCATCGCGTTGCTGATAGCCCAGGCCCTGGACGGTCTGGATGGGCGTGTAGCCCGGCTCACCGGCACGGAATCCGAATTTGGCCGCGAATACGACAGCCTGTCAGACCTGGTGGCCTTCGGCATCGCGCCGGCCATCATCGTTTACCAGTGGGGGCTCGTGCGCCTGGCCGAATATGGCTGGGTGTGGGGCAAGATCGGCTGGCTGGCCGCATT
Source organism: uncultured Chromatiaceae bacterium (assembly GCA_964613615.1). Classification (GTDB taxonomy): domain Bacteria; phylum Pseudomonadota; class Gammaproteobacteria; order Steroidobacterales; genus J054. The sequence goes on along the minus strand of CAZTIB010000241.1, from coordinate 13,031 downwards.
CCTGTTCGCTGTGGCCGCGGCATTGCGGCTGGCGCGTTTCAATGTCAGTGCGCAGTCAGTGGACCGGAGGTTTTTCGAGGGGCTGCCGAGCCCGCCCGCCGCCGCGCTGGTCTGGTCCCTGGTCTGGCTCGGCGACAAACTGGAGTGGAGCGGCGGTGGCGCCGTATTCACGTGCTGTGCGGTAACCGTATTCGCCGGCTTGATGATGGTATCGCGGTTGCCGTTCTACAGTTTCAAGGACGTGAGCCCCCGCGGCCGCGTGTCCTTTACGCGTTTTTTCATCATTCCCCTGTGTTTCGTGCTGATTGCGCTGGATCCGCCGACGGTATTGTTTGCGATGGCCGCTACCTATGCTGCGTCGGGGCCGGTGTTGAGCCTGTGGCGTATCCGCCGCCGCAGTCTGCGTCGTCAGCAGGAAGGCAGTCCGCGACGGAGCTGAAGCGATGCAAGCCAGACCCGGCCGCCTGAATCCAGGCCAGCGGCGCGCACTGGCAGAGATGGGTATTGATGTCTGGGTTCCGGCGGTGCCGGCACCTGGCGTTGAAGCGCCGCCGGTTGGCAGCGACTGGCAGGCCTTGCAGCATGCGGTCAGCAACTGTCATGCCTGCGGCCTCGCAGCGACGCGCACCCAGACCGTATTCGGCGTCGGCGACACGAACGCCCATTGGATGATCATCGGCGAAGCGCCGGGCGCCGAGGAAGACCGGCAGGGTGAGCCTTTCGTGGGACGTGCGGGTCAGTTGCTGAACGAAATGCTGTCTGCGGCAGGCTTGGCGCGCGAACAGGTGTTTATCGCCAACATTCTCAAGTGTCGCCCGCCGGCTAACCGCGATCCCGGCGTTGAAGAGGTGGCCGCCTGCGCCGTTCATCTGCAGCGCCAGATCGAGCTACTGCAGCCGCGGCTGATTCTTGCCGTAGGGCGCATTGCGGCCCAGAGCCTGTTGCAAACCACCACACCCGTCGGTCGATTGCGTGGCCGGGTGCACGAATACGCCCCCGTGGGTTTGCCTCTGGTCGTGACCTATCACCCCGCGTATCTTTTGCGCAGCCCCGGGCAGAAACGCCGGGCGTGGGAAGATCTTTGCCTGGCCCGCCAGACGGTGGCGCCGCTAGCCGCATGAGCGCAGCAGTCGAACACCTGCCGCCGCAGATACGCGCGATGCGCCAGGAGGATGTGCCCGATGTGGCCGCGCTGGAGCAGGCGGCCTACGAGTTTCCATGGAGCGCCGGTATTTTTCGCGACTGCCTTCTGGCCGGCTATACCGCGGTCATCCTGGAGACCGAAGGCGAGGTGATGGGTTACGCGGTGATGTCCGTGGCGGCCGGTGAAGCTCACTTGTTGAATCTTTGTCTCGCGCTGCATTTCCGCCGCCGCGGCATCGGCCGCCGCCTGTTGCAGCACATGCTGGAGCTGGCGATGCAGGCGGGTGCGGAGCGGCTGTTTCTCGAAGTGCGGCCATCCAACCGGGAGGCGATGCGTTTGTATCGCACGGCAGGTTTTGACGTGATCGGGGTCCGGCGGGGTTATTACCGAGCGCCTGGCGGCAACGAAGACGCAGTGGTGCTAGTCCGCCGCATTCTCGGCACGACCTGAACCCGGCCCTTCTCTTGACTGCAGTCTGGTTCAAGCGGCCGATCCTGGCGTGGGCCCTTTACGACTGGGCCAACTCGGCCTTTTCGCTCAGCGTGATGACCAGCTTCGTGCCGGTCTTGCTCGCCGGGTTCTGGAGCGACGGTGCGGAGTCTGCCGTCACGACCTTCCGTCTCGGTATCGCCAACGGACTGGCCAGCCTGATCGTTGCCGTGAGCGCTCCGGCCATTGGTGCCATCGCCGATCGCGCTGGGCGCCGGAAACGCGGCGTGCTGATATTTACGGCCCTTGGCGTGGTCATGACCGGTGCCATGTACCTGGTCGCCGCGGGTGAATGGGGCCTGGGTCTCGCCTGCTACGTGCTGGCTTCTATCGGTTTTGCCGCGGGCAACTCGCTCTACGATTCGCTGCTGGTGGACGTTGCGTCACCGGATATCTATGACCGCGTGTCCGCCTACGGCTTCGGTCTCGGTTACCTGGGCAGCGCGTTGCTGTTCACTGTGAACGTGCTGATCGTGGGCTCACCGGAACGCTTTGGCTTTGCCAGCGAGGCCGAGGCCGTGCGCATGACCTTCCTGATGGTGGCGGTCTGGTGGGCCGTATTCACCGTGCCCCTGGTCATCTGGGTGCACGAACCGAAAAGTGTGCCCGGAACGCGCGGCACCATCCGCGCGGGCTTTGCAGAACTGAGGGCCACACTTCGCTCCATCCGCACGCAGCGCAACCTGTGGTTGTTTCTGCTCGCGTACTGGCTATACATCGACGCCGTCTACACGATTATCAAGATGGCGGTGGACTTCGGTCTGTCCCAGGGACTGATGATGCAGGACCTGATTACCGCCATCCTGGTGACCAATTTCGTCGGCTTTCCCGCCGCTATTGTGTTCGGCTACCTAGGCGAGCGCTTTGGCGCGCGGCGGGGCATCTACCTGGCTCTTGGCGTCTACGTGTTGGCGACGTCGGCGGCACCTTTCATCGACACGGCAGCGGAGTTCTACGCCCTTGCCGTCACCATTGGCCTGGTCCAGGGCGGCGTGCAGAGCTTGAGCCGATCACTGTTCGCGAGGCTGGTGCCGGAAGGCAAGACCGGGGAGTACTTTGGCTTCTACAACATGCTGGGCAAATTCGCGGCAATACTCGGCCCGGTGCTGGCCGGTGTCGTCGCCCTGATGACGGGCAGCCAGCGCGTCGGCATCCTGTCGATCATTATCCTGCTGGTTGGGGGACTGTGGTTGCTCAGGCAGGTTGAGTTGCCGGACGGCGCCCGGGGCGAAAGCGCCTGACAGCTGCAGCGAAGCGGGCCACGCGTTGTTCCGTCGCCGACCCGTCGTAACGCAGACGCGCATAGGCGCCGAACAGTGACTCCACGTCGCCTTGCAGCTCCGGGCGGAGACCGGCAATGGCCATTGCATATTCCTCGGGGCCTTCAGCAGGTTGTCTTGCCCTGGCTGCGCGGGCGGTGCGCGCACAGAGTTCGCGATAGGCGCGGGCCAATGGGTCGAGGCGACGACGGCCGCGCAGGAACTGCCAGCTGCCCAGCAGGCCGAGGAACAGACTCATGCCGGCCGCGAGGCCGACCACGAGGTGCCGAATGGTGGGTTCAGCGATCCCGGTCCAGCGCAGCAGGTCGGTCTGCGTCTCCGGGCCGAAACCCAGTACCCAGCGGTTCCACGCGGCGTTCAGTGCATCCCAGCTCATATACAGGCCACTGCCGAACCAGCCGCGCCGTAACCGGTCTGCCCCGGCGAGGCTGCCGCTGCTGATTGCGCTGTCCATGCCCCACTGAATGCGTTCGGGCGCGACGGCGGCGGTGGGGTCGTAACGCACCCACCGGTCGTCCAGCCAGACCTCTGCCCAGGCGTGTGCATCGGCCTGCCTCACGACGAGATGATCCGCCAACGGGTTGAGTTCACCGCCCTGGTAGCCGGTGACTACGCGCGCCGGTATTCCGGCCGCGCGCGCGAGCACGGCGAATGCCGACGCATAGTGGCCGCAAAAACCTTCGCGCGTATTGAACAGGAAGTCGTCGACGCTCTGGGCGCCCAGCAGTGCCGGTGTGAGAGTGTAGAAGAATGGCTGTTCACGGAACATCTGCAGAATGTCGCCCAGGTAGGCTTGGTCACTGGCCGCGGCAGCGCGGGCTTCTTGCGCCCAGGCGGTGCTGCGCGGGTTACTGCCCTCCGGCAGCCGCGTGTCGGCACTCCGGCCGCGCGGCGTCATCCAGCCGGGGGTATCGCCCGTTAACGACGACCGGGCGCGGTAGGATGTGCGCGTTTCAATGGGCCGGAAGCGCACGAGCTGATACGGTGCGGTGGTAATTGCCTTCGGCGCATCCCAGAACACCGGCGTTTCCAGTGCGAGCAACCAGCGGCGGCCGTGGGGTTCCAGTGTGACTTCGTAGCCGGTCAGCTTGTCGCTGCGACTGACCTTGTCCTGCAAACCCGGAAAGAAGCTGACTGCGCGCATGCGCCATTCACGACCGTCGAATTCGCTCAACACCGGCCCACGCCAATACAGGTCACTCGTGGGTGGTGGCTCGCCGTCGAAGCGGACGCGAAAGGCGGCGGCGTCGGAAAGCGCGAGCTCGGTGATGTCACCCGGGCTCATGCTATCGGCCAGGCCTGTGCTGGCCTGCGCACCTCGCTGGGGCAGGGCCCAGAAGGGTCCGGGCACGCGCGGGAACAATAAAAACAGCATGATCGCCAGCGGCACCGCTTGCAGGATCAAGCGGGCCGCCGTTGCGACGGCAGGCCCCGCTGCGATGGCATCGCGCCGCCGCGACACCTGCAACAGTGCCGTGATCACGAACAGCGCGCCGCTGAACAGGTAGACCGGGCCCCACAGTGCCTGTTCGCGCAGGAAAGCTGCGAACAGCAGAAAAAAGCACAGGAATACCACCACGGCCCGGTCCCGGTGGCCACGGGTTTCGAGGAGTTTCATGGCGGCCATGACCATCAGCAACGCGGAGCCGGCGTCGACCCCGGTGATCTGCCGATAGGTGATGAAGACGCCGGCGAAACCCACTACGGCGAGCGGTACGCGGATCCAGGCCGACGGCAGCGGCTGGCGGCGCTGCGCCGCGCGCAGACGCCACGCGCTGATGAGGGCGATTAGCAGCGGAATCCACGGCGCCACATGTGGCAGGTGCGGCAGCACGGCGACACCCAGCGCGGCGATCAGCCACAGCAACTGGCCCGCAGATCCGGCCGTGGGCTCGTGGCGACGCTCTTTTCCCTGCGTCGCGCTCATGCGGGCCCGGCCCCGCCCGTTCTCAGCAAGGCAAGGGCTCGCAGGCATCGGTGGCGCTGCTCCAGCCCCTGGTCCGGCGGCACGACGAGGCCGGGCAAGCGCAGGCCGAAATCTATGCCCTTCGCCGTAGCATCCAGCACGCGGCGGGCCAGGCGTGCAATCCGTCGTTCGTCGTCGCCGTCGGCTTCCGAGTCCCAGTCAATCCACACCGGTGCGCCGGCACCACCGTGGTACTCATGCACCAGTTTCTGCCCGGTGCGCGCCAGCGCTTTCCAGGCCATCCGGCGCGGCGAATCGCCCGGCCGCCACTGCCGCATGCCGAAGTAGTCGTCTTCGCCGCTGGCGTCCAGGCCCGTACGCGCGGGATCACCCGCGGGCAAGCCGTCCGCACGCTCTGCCGGGCGCGGGTAGGCAAGTCCTTTCAGGTCGAAATTCAGCCAGCTCCAGGATTCGAACAGGCCGAGCGGATAACAGGTGGCAACGCGCAGCCGTGGCACGGGGTGTAAACCGCGAGCGGGGGCGGGCAACTTTAATTGCTGCACCACCTGCTTGCTGCCGTCCAGGTCCACGCACACTTCACGCGCTTCACCATCCCAGTTCAGCCGGATCTGCCAGCGGGTTTCCGGGCGTTCGTTCTGCAAGCTGAAGCGGAACTGCCAGTTGTCGCCGGCAAACACGGGTTCCGCGCCGAGAGCCGACAGTCTTAGCAGCGCCAGATTGTGGTGGCAGTGATGGATGCTGACGATGCTCACTGCCGCGAGCAGAAAGGTCAGCGCAAAACCGAGGTTGTTGTTGTAGTTCATCGCCCCGAGCATCATGACGAAGGCGATCAGCGCAAAGATCAGGCCGGCGCGCGTAGGCAGGATGTAGATGCGCCGGGTCTGCAGTTCGACGTCCGGCGGATCGATACCCTGCCGGCGTTTGGCCCAGGCGCGGAGCGCCTGTCCGCAACGTTGGTTCAGCGCAGCGAGCCCGGCAGCCATCGCTTAGCCGGGCAGGGGTACCCGCTCCAGGACCTGGGCGACGAGCGCTTCAATGCCGTGCTCGCCCGCATCGCGGGCTCGCAGGCGATGGGCAACGACGGGTGTGAATACCGCCTTCAGGTCTTCTGGTCGCACGCCGCGATGCCCGTCGAGCATGGCCCAGGCGCGAGCGGCGGCGAGCAGGTCCACGGCGCCGCGGGGTGACAGTCCGTATTCAAACTCCGGTGCCTGGCGGGTGTGGGCGACCAGCGCCTGGGCATAATCGAGCAGCGATTCGGCGACGTGCACGGTGGCCGCAGCTGACTGCAGTTCGGAAAGTTCTGCCGCGGTAATGACCGGCTCGATGTCCTTCAGCAGGCGCCGCCGGTCGCCACCGCGGAGCAATTCACGTTCCAGTTCGGGAGACGGGTAGCCGAGGCCGAGGCGGACGAGGAAACGGTCGAGCTGGGATTCCGGCAGCGGAAAAGTGCCGACCTGGTGCACTGGGTTCTGCGTGGCGATTACGAAGAAGGGCTCCGGCAGGTCGTACGTAATGCCTTCCGCCGTCACCTGGTGTTCTTCCATGGCCTCGAGCAGCGCACTTTGGGCCTTGGGCGTCGCCCGGTTCACTTCGTCGGCCAGCACCACCTGCGCGAACAGGGGCCCGGGATGAAAGCGAAATTCGCTGGCAGCCTGTTCGAACACTGACACACCGATCACATCGGCCGGCAGCAGATCGCTGGTGAATTGAATGCGGCGAAAATCCAGGCCAAGGGTCGTGGCCAGCGTGCGGGCCAGCAGTGTCTTGCCGACGCCGGGCAAATCCTCGATCAGCAGGTGACCGCGGGCCAGCAGGCAGGTCATGGCCAGGCGAATTTCCCGATCTTTGTCGAGCACCACGGTGCCGACGCAGGCCATTACCCCTTCGGCCTTGTCCCGGGCCTGGGACAGCCGATCGTGGTCGGTCATCAATGCGACTGGATCGTTCATCGGTTTTTGCAGGGTATCACCGGCCCGGCGTCACGCGCGCCCGGCATCAGAGGCTTATGTTAGACGCCGGAACGCGGTGCAAGGTGCGAACTGGTGCGCAGATCGGGCGTCCGGATCAGGCCAGCTGCTCCAGCCGGCCGAGCTGCTCGTCCAGTTGGGCCAGCTCCCGCCGCAACTCCGCCTCTCGCCCCCGTTCTTTGGTGACGACGGCAGCGGGCGCTTTGTTGGTGAAGCTGGCGTTGGCCAGTTTGGATTCGCAGCGACCGAGGTCGGCCGCGGCGCGCTCGCGCAGCTTGGTGAGCCGGCCACGTTCCACCGTGACGTCGATCAATCCCGCCATTGGGACGAGGACGCCAAGGTTGCCGAGCAGCGCGGTCGCCGACGCCGGCGCCTGCGTGCCGGCATCGAGAACCTCGATGCTCGCCAGCCGCGCAAGATCCTTGAGATAGCGGCCGTGGGCGGCCACTCGCTGCCGGTCCGTTGGCCCGGCATTTTCCAGCAGCACCGGCAGTGGCCGGCCAGGCGCAATGTCCATTTCACCGCGAATTTGGCGCACACCAAGAACAAAACCTTGCAGCCATTCGACTTCGGCTTCCGCATCGGCGTCTTGGGGCCATTCTGAGGCCTGGGGGAACGGCTGCAGCATGATGGTCGCGCCGCTGGCGCCGGCCAGCGGCGCGAGCTTGTCCCAGATCTCTTCGGTAATGAACGGCATGATTGGGTGCAGGCAACGCAGCAGTGTTTCGAGCACCGTGACCAGGGTCAGCCGCGTGGCTGCCTGTTCGGCTGCTGTGCCGTTGCCCTGCAATACCGGCTTGGATAGCTCCAGGTACCAGTCGCAGTACTCGTGCCAGGTGAATTCGTAGAGATCCTGGGCCGCGAGGTCCAGGCGATAGTTTTCCAGGTGCTGGCAAAAGGCGGCAACCGTGGCGCCGAGCCGGGAGCGAATCCAGCGGTCGGCGAGGGTGAGTTCGGCGCTGTCGGGTGCCGGTGCCTCCGACACGTTCATCATCACGTAGCGGGTGGCGTTCCAGAGTTTGTTGCAAAAGTTGCGATAACCCTCGATGCGGCCGAGATCGAAGCGAATATCCCGGCCGGTGCTGGCCATCGCGGCAAACGTAAACCGCAGGGCGTCAGTGCCGAAGCCCGGAATGCCTTTCGGGAACTGCTTGCGCGTGGCGGCCTCGATAGCCGGCTTCAGGTGCGGCTGCATCAGGCCCGCGGTGCGTTGTTCGATCAGCGTGTCCAGGTCGCAGCCGTCGATCAGGTCCAGGGGATCAAGAATGTTGCCTTTGGACTTGGACATCTTCTGGCCGTCGTGGTCACGGATCAGGCCGGTGATGTAGACGTCGCGGAATGGCACTTCGCCGGTGAACTTCAGCCCCATCATGATCATCCGTGCCACCCAGAAGAATATGATGTCGAAGCCGGTGACCAGCACGCTGGTGGGGTAGTAGCTGTTCAGTGCCGGCGTGTCTTCCGGCCAGCCAAGGGTGGAGAAGGGCCACAGCGCCGACGAGAACCAGGTGTCGAGTACGTCTTCGTCCCGGCGCAGCGGCGCATCATCGGCCAGGCCCGCGCGCGCCCGGGCTTCGGCCTCGCTGCGCCCGACCCAGATATTGCCGTCGTTGTCGTACCAGGCGGGAATGCGGTGTCCCCACCACAACTGGCGGCTGATGCACCAGTCCTGGATGTTGCGCATCCAGTCGTAGTAGGTCTTCGACCAGTTTTCCGGCACGAAGCGGATGGCGCCCGACTCCACGGCCGCGATGGCGGGTGCGGCCAGCGGCGCGATCTTTACGAACCACTGGTCTGTCAGATACGGCTCGACGACGGCACCGCTGCGATCGCCCCGCGGCACCATCAGCCGATGATCCTGGATACCGTCGAGCAGGCCGAGGGCATCGAGGTCAGCCACCACACGCTTGCGGGCGGCAAAGCGGTCGAGGCCGCGATACACCGCTGGCACCTGGTCGTTGAGTGCGGCGTCGACGGTAAAGATGTTGATGGTCTCGAGGTCGTGACGCTGACCCATCTCATAGTCGTTGAAGTCATGGGCCGGGGTGATTTTCACGCAGCCGGTGCCAAACTCCGGGTCGACGTAGTCGTCGGCGATGACCGGAATTTCCCGGTCTGCAAGCGGCAGGCGCACGGTCTTGCCGATCAGTGACTGGTAGCGCTCGTCTTCCGGGTGCACGGCGACAGCGGTATCACCGAGCATGGTTTCCGGGCGCGTGGTCGCCACGACGAGGTGCCCGCTGGCGTCCGCCAGCGGATAGCGGAAGTGCCACAGGTGGCCCTGTTCCTCTTCAGACAGCACCTCGAGGTCGGACACTGCGGTGTGCAACACCGGGTCCCAGTTGACCAGCCGCTTGCCCCGGTAGATCAGGCCTTCGTCGTACAGGCGGACGAAGACTTCGGCGACGGCGGCTGACAGGCCGTCGTCCATCGTAAAACGCTCACGCGCCCAGTCCACCGACGAACCCATGCGCCGCATTTGCTCGGAAATGATGCCGCCGGAGTGGGCTTTCCAGTCCCACACTCTTGCCAGGAAGGCCTCGCGTCCGAGGTCATGACGGGTCTTGCCCTCGGTTTCCAGCTGACGCTCGACCACCATCTGTGTGGCAATGCCCGCATGATCGGTGCCGGGTTGCCACAAGGTGTCGCGGCCCCGCATGCGGTAATAGCGTGTCAGCGCGTCCATGATGGTGTGCTGAAAGGCGTGGCCCATGTGCAGCGTGCCCGTCACGTTGGGCGGCGGGATCATGATGCAGTAGGGCTCGCCGTGCCCGGACGGAGCAAAATAACCGGCCTCTTCCCAATGCCGGTAGATGCGTTGCTCAATGGCCGCCGGGTCGTAAGTCTTATCCATGGCCGGGTCGGGCTGATCCTTTGGTGGGCTGTCAGGCAATGTGATGAGTTTGCGGTTCAAAACCGTTGTCGCGGTAGAACCGGAAGCGTTCGCGGCCGTCGCGCCGACCCTCGTCGCTCGCATCAATAATTTCTGCGACGCGGTGAAATGCTTCGAAGCAGGCTGGCACCGTCGGTGTCAGGTTGATCAGTACCTCGCTGCTGCCGGGTGCCGTGGCCGCGTCGCAGCCGATGGTAACCGGTAGTTCCGTCGCTGCGTCAGGCGCCGCGATGCCGTGGGGGACGAAACTCTCGGCGCGGAAAGTCCACAGCAGCTCGTCGAGTTCGGTGGCCACCCGTTCGTCCGCCGTCAGCGCATGGACACGATGCTGGCGCTTCAGCGCCGTCTCGGCCAGCCGGCAGGCGAAACGCAGGCGGGCCTGCGGCGTTGCCTGCGCCAGCACATAGAAGTCGATGCGGATGGAGTCGCTGCCCAAGGAATGCCTCCCCGTGCCAGCGCACGCCCGGCGAATCCAGGCGCACGCCGGGTATCGTGGACCCGGTACTACCCGTTTAGCAGGTACTCCATTAACAGCGGAATCGGCCGGCCTGTGCCACCCTTGTTCGCGCCCTGGCGCCAGGCGGTGCCCGCGATATCGAGATGGGCCCATTCCGTGTCATCGACAAAGCGCGCCAGGAAACAGGCGGCGGTAATGGTGCCAGCCTCGCGCCCGCCAATGTTTGCCATATCGGCAAAATTACTTTTCAGCTGCTGGTCGTACTCGTCGCCGATGGGCAGCCGCCAGGCTGCATCGCCGGCGTGGTCGCCCGCCTTGAGCAGCGTGCTGGCCAGGCGGTCGGAATTGGCCAGCAGGCCGCTGCGATGCCGGCCCAACGCGATCAGGCACGCACCGGTCAGGGTTGCAATGTCGATCATCGCCCGCGGCTTGAAACGCTTTGCGTAGGTCAACGCATCGCACAGAATCAGGCGGCCTTCGGCGTCAGTGTTCAGAATCTCGATGGTCTGGCCAGACATGGAAGTAACGATGTCGCCCGGCTTCGTGGCAGTGCCGCTGGGCAGGTTCTCACAGCTTGGAATCAGGCCAACCACGTTCATCTTGGGCGACAGCTGGCGCAGTGCACGGAACACACCCAGCACCGTCGCCGCGCCACACATGTCGTATTTCATCTCGTCCATCTGCGGGGGCGGCTTGATCGAGATACCCCCGGAATCGAAGGTAATGCCCTTGCCGATGAGTACGACGGGTGCCTTGCTCTGGGCCGCGCCGCGGTAACGCAGGACCATGAAGCGGGCGGGCTCGCTGGAGCCAGCCGTAACGGACAACAGCGCGCCCATGCCGAGCTTGCGCATCTCGGCTTCCTGCAGCACGTCGACGGTAATCTGCTTGTCACCTTTGCCAATGTTCCGCGCCTGCTGGGCGAGATAGGAAGGTGTGCAGACGTTACCCGGCAAATTGCCCAGGTCTTTGGCGAGGCTGATGCCCTGGCCGATGGCATCGCCGTGGGCCAGGCCTTTGCGCAACTGCGCAACCCGTTTGGCCGTGGTTACCAATGTCAGCTTTTTGGCCGCCGGGTCTTGGCCGTGGTTCTCGGATTTCATCGCCGTGAAGCGGTAAGCGCTGTCGTGCCATACTTCGGCGGCAAACCGCCCGCGGCGGTAAACGTCTGCGCCCTTCGGGCTCTCCGTGGTCAGATAGCAGACTGCGCTGGCAATGCGGGTCTTGCGCCAGGCGGCATACGCGCTGCGCAGCGCGCGTTGGAAGCGTTTGCTGTCGAAGTTCTCTTTATTGCCGCAGCCGGTTAGCAACACGCGTTTGAACGGCGATCCGGCCGGTGCCCTTACCAGCAGGGTATCGCCCATATGGCCGCGAAAATCGCCGGCCGCGACGAGCTCGGCAATGGCCCCGTCCAGCACCCGGTCAGCGGCGCGTGTCGCCGCCGGCAGGCCGGGTGCCTTTGAGTAAACCGGCAGAATCAGGCAGTCGGTTCGCTGCTTGTCTGCCGTTGCCGTACTGACCTGAAACTGCATGGAGAACCCCTTGGCTTTATTGCTGGCCGCTGCCCTTGACGGTCTGAAAGGCTAGCGTCGATTATGGTGACGGTCCAAGCTGGTCCGCCGCGCCCGGAATTGTACTTGATTCAGCAACGTTCGCGATTTCCGGTCCGCCGCATCAGCGGCCGGCCGCTGGTGCGTTTCTGACTGCAGCCAATGGCACGAATTATTCAAAACTACGTGTTGCGCGAAACGGCGCAGACCTGGTTCGTCACCACGGCGGTGCTGTTGGTTATTCTCGTCACCTACCAGTTCACGGAGGTGCTGGGAGATGCCGCCTCCGCCAAGCTACCCAGGGATGCGATCTTTCGGGTGCTGGGGCTGACGTCCCTGCAGTTGCTGGCAGTGCTCACGCCGATCAGCCTGTTTCTGTCCATACTGCTGGCCTTGGGCCGGCTGTACCGGGACAGTGAGATGGCCGCGCTGATGGCCTGTGGTATCGGGCCGGCGCGGCTGTACCGCTCACTGCTGGGCCTTGCCCTGCTGCTGGCTGCGGGAGTGGGCTGGTTGTCTATCGTGGTGTCGCCGGCAGCCACGCGCTCGATTCAGGACATGGCGGCGGCCGCGCAGGCGAGTGTCGGGCTGGACGTACTTGAAGCGGGGCGCTTCGTGTCCCTGGGCGACACGGGCGCGGTCCTGTACGCGGGCGCGGTAAAGGCGGATGGCAGCCTCGCCGATGTGTTCGTGCAAAGGCGCGAGGGCGACAAGGTACAGCTGATCGTGGCGCAGCGGGCCTGGGAAGGCGAGCGCGGCACCGATGGTCAGCGCGTCCTGCGTTTTGCCGACGGGCGGCGGTACGAAGGCAAGCCTGGCAGCCCCCGCTTCAACGTGATGCGCTTTGCCGAGCACGGCATCCCTTACGAGTTGCCGGCTTTTGGGCCGCCGGTGCGCGGTCCGGAGGCCAAGCCGCTGGCCGAACTGTTCGGCTCGGCAGATCTGGCAGACCGGGCCGAATTGCAGTGGCGGCTGTCCACACCCGTCACGCTGTTGATGCTGACCTTGCTGGCTGTGCCCCTCAGCCGTAGCGCGCCGCGCCAGGGCCGTTACACGGGGGTGCTGGCCGGGGTACTGGTTTACCTGATCTACGTGAACCTGCTCTCCGTGGCGCGGGTCTGGGTCGAGCAGGGCGAAATCGATCCGCGGGTCGGTGTCTGGTGGGTGCACCTGCTTTGCGGTGCGGTCGGGCTGCTGATGGTGGCCCGCCAGCACGGCTGGCCGCGGCGGCTGCTGGCCCGCTAACGCCGGGCTGCCTCCTTCGGCAGTAAAACCACCCGCGTGCCGGTGAGGCGGTCGTGCCAAGCCCGCCGTTCCCGGT